>NZ_NTFY01000061.1 GCF_002289565.1 Rhodopirellula sp. SM50
ATGCCACGTCCTGTGGCTCCAAAGGTGCTAGCGGAACGGCGCGAGCCGTCCGGTTGCGCTTCAAAAATACCGTGAAAGACCGGAGGAGCCCCAGCGAATCCGGGCGTAACCCCAGGTCCACGATCCACCGAAAACTCTCCCCCTTTCGATCGGCCGGCGGCTTTGCCGCCGGCCGATCGAAAGGGGGAGAGAGCGGGTTTGGCTTTCTTTCCCTGGGGTGGCGGTCACTCCGCTGCGCTCGTTCCCTGACCCCAGGCTATGTTGTTCATGCCCTTTGGGCAAATGCTGCAGAACGGTTTCCGCCTAAGCGATGGCGTTACGCCTCCGCCGCCTCGGCCTCGATCTCGCGTTTGGCGATCAAGAACTGCGCCGCGTCGTAGGCCGCGTGCGCGACGATCGGGACCAGCAAGCTATCGGTCGCGATCATCAGCGCCGCAAAATAAACGCCCATCAAGGAAGCGATGAAGACGTAGAGCTTGGTGATCGGATGCAATAAACCGAAACCGATCGAGGAGACCAGGACTGCCGCGGCGAGCACCCCCGGAACCGCCACGCTAAAGCTATCCCCGACTTGGAACGGGTTGTCGATCTGGCCGGTCGCGTCCTGCACCGCGGTCAACCACGGCAACAGGCAACCGCGAAAGGCGAGCTCTTCACCGATGCCCGCACAGATGCTGACCGTCAACAACTCTGCGGGAGAGAGCGACAACAAGGCCTTCATCGTCGGTGCATCGCTGAGTCGCTTGAGGGCGTCGATCGCTTCGTGCCGAATCTTCATCAGCAGCGAAATGGCAATCAACATGGGGATCGACGCCAGTGCACCGATCCCCAATTCGATGGCCACGCTTTTCCACGCCAGTTTGTCGATCCGCCCCAAGTACGCTCGCGCATCAACACCGAGCAACCACGCCAGCAGCAGCCCGGCCAGACCGATGGCGAGCTCGAATCCGCAGGCCCAGACGAACAAGAAATCGTCCGGGACGTCTTCAGGGGGTGGCGTTTCTTCGTTCAAATCAATCCAGCTCGACGAATTCTAGCGGCTGTTCTTTGCGGACGTCCGCGACACGGATGGCCGCGTGCCCGCTGAGCAGCTTTCGAAAGGTCTTTCCAACAATCTCGCCGCGCCATCCGGTCAGCAACGAGGGTATCTTGTCGCCTTCCTTGGGGTCCAATTCAAAACCGAGCACTTCCTTGACGTCGTCGGCGTTGCCGACGATCGACGGGGCCAATTTGTTCTGACGACTGATGCAGGCCATGGACGTCGAGAGAAACTGGCTGAGCATCGGAGAGATGACACCGCGTGATTTCCGGGTCCGCCGCGGGAGTTGATCGTCGGGAACTTCAAGCGCCGCCCGGATCGCTGCGGAGATGTCGTCATAGTGTGCGCTGTAACCGCGCCAATCCATGCCGCGGATGTTGCGGATCTTTTTAATCTCGGCCGAGCCGCGTTTGGCCAGTTCGACCATCAGATCGTCACGCATCACCCGTCGCACCGGCCGATCGAGCGTCGCGGCGCGCTGGTCGCGCCAACGCCACAGGTGGCGGATGATTTCCAGTTGCCGCGGCGTCATCCCGGCACATCCGCTGACGCGTCGCCAGTTTTCGCTGGTTTCGTGTTGGATGACTTTCTGTTGGCGGATCTCGGTTTCCTCCTCCAACCAGGCACGGCGGTTCAGTTTCTCGATCGCGTCGCGCTGCATCCAATACATCGCTTCCAGGTCTGTCACGTCCTGCAAGGCATAATTCAGTTGATCACGCGAGAGCGGCCGATGCCGCCAATTGGTGCGTGACTCCCCCTTGGCAAGCGTTTTGCCGGTCAGCCGATTGACCAAATTGCCGAGCGAAATGGGGAATTCCATGCCGCTAAATCCGGCCGCCAGTTGCGTGTCAAAGAGCCCCGCGATCGGCTGATTGGTGAACTGGTAACAGAACCGACATTCCTCACGCGCCGCGTGGGCGATCACCGTTCGTCCGGGTTGGACCAACAGATCCCAGAATGGGGCGGTGGTGTGCATCGCCAAGGGATCGATGATCGCCAACCGGTCTCCGGCAGCGACTTGAATCAAACACAACTGGGGTCGATAACGGTCTTCGGAAACAAACTCGGTGTCGAAGGCAATGATCGGCGCATCAGCCAGTTCATCACAGAATTGACGAAGATCGTCGATCGCACTGATCGATTCGTATTCCAAGGGTCGTTAGACTCTCTGCATCAAAATGGGAGGGACGGTCGCCCCGGGTTGCCCCACTGGCCACCCCCGACGTTCTTTCTATTCGGCCATCACTCTAACCGCCCGGCACCCGCGCGACCATCCTGCATGCCACCAAACGCACCACCGCCTGCACCACCGAGCCAACTCCGGGATGCCGCGAAAACGCCCTCCGCGATCGCGAAACCCCAATGGCTGGTCAGCGTGCGCGACTTGGCCGAGGCGACGCGAGCGGTCGAATTCGATGTCGATATCCTGGACCTCAAAGAACCCGACCGCGGCGCCTTGGCTCCGGTGGCCTTCCCAATCTGGCAACAGGTCGCCCGCCAAGCTGCAGCCTGGTCGGCCGCCGGCAAGGACGGCCCCTTGCTATCGGCAGCGCTGGGGGAATCCGATCAGGCGGTGGGGCTTGCCGATCAGGTCCCGCCCCAATTCGCCTTTGCCAAAGCCGGCCCGAGTGGGTGCAGCACCCCTGACCAGATCAGGGGCATGTGGGAGGCCGTCGAAAAACGGATACCCGACCGGGCGGAATTGGTCGCGGTCGCTTATGCCGACCACCGGTCCGCCGACTGCCTGCCCGCCGAAGCGATCCTGGAGCTGGCCGCCCGCCATGGGTTTCGACGCATTCTGCTGGATACGTTCGAAAAGAACGGCCGCTCGTCGATCGACCTCATGAATGCCCAGCGGCTATTGGATTTTGGCCGCCAAGCCTACCGGCGGCAACTGTGGTGGTCGCTCGCCGGTGCGATCTCATTGGGGCAGGTCACTGGAATCTCCGAGCTGATTCCGCCCCCCGAATTTCGGCCTGATTGCTTCGCCGTCCGCGGAGACGTCTGTGACGGCAATCGAACCGCAACGCTCAGCCCCGACAAGATGCGACAGTGGATGCGGGCGCTCGGCGAGTGCCCTGGCTCCGCTCAGCCTTGACGCAGCACGAGTGCTTCGTCAACTTTTAAACTTGGGGTGCCGCGGAAAAGGGGTCAGGTGCCAAAAATGCGAAGCACCCTGCGGGCCATTTGGTTTTTGGTACCTGACCCCTTTTCCGCTCGACAAACGCAACCGGAAAATTCAATCTGGATGAAGCACTAGACCCAATCCAGCCCCGTCAGCTTCTGAAGACGTTCCTCAAAATTGCCGATTAGCCCCCCCACGAGTGTCCATTCGCCTTTGTTGCGAAGTTCGATTTCACCGAATCGGTTGATCCGGATGATCGAGTCGCTCGTCACGCCCGCTTGACGCAGTTCGTTGAAATCGACTTCCCCCTCATTGATCACATCAAGCAACGTTTTTCCGGTCAGTTCAATGAATTCCATGACTTCCTTTCTCAGCCCGTGGCTGGACTACATTCGATCGACGCCCGCTCCCTTTCTAAGCGGTTAACGAATCCTCGGCAACCAGAGTCAACGACGCGATCGGGGCGCGTCTGGGACGCCAAGAATCGGCCGCACACGCCGAATCACTTCTGCTCAACCGGCCAGTTTGCTTGCAACGGTGGTGCAGTTCAAGTTGCCGCGATCTGGATTGAGCGCTATGCTACGGTAGGTTCGTCTGTGCTCAACGAGCTTGTCGATTGTGAGAATCGAGCTACAAATCGCCTCCAACCCAGGCACCCCCCTATGCGTTTGCTCCTCTTCACTCTGCTTGTCGTCCTCGCGTTTGCCAACCTGTTTCTCGAAGCGGCCACCAGTGTCGCTCAATCGGCAACGGCAGAGTCCCAACCCGAGGCCCAAGCCGACACGTCGGAAACGGATTCACCCGAAGCGGCCTATCTGCGGATCAAGAAAGACGAAAACGGCCGCAAAGTCGCGTTGCAGACCGCGATCGTTCGCTATCGCGGCAAGCCCGGCACTCGCTACGACGGTGCCATCGTCGACTTGGTGGGCGTCGTCCACATCGGCGAAGAAGAGTACTACGTGGACCTGAATCAACGGTTGTCGAAATACGATTCGGTGCTGTACGAGCTGGTTGCCCCCGACGGCACCCGGATCCGGCCCGAAGATTTGAAGGAACGCCGATCGTTGGTCGCGTCGATGCAAACCGGCATGAAGGACATGCTGAAACTGGAATACCAGCTTGAATTGATCGACTACATGGCGACCAATTTCCGACATGCCGACATGAGCCCGGAAGAGTTCAGCGAGGATCTGCAGCGCCGCGGGGACAGCGTGCTGAAGATGATTGCCCGCATGATGGGCGCCGGTTTGGCAACGCAATCGAAAAGCGGTGGCGACCTCGGCGTGCTGATGGCATTGTTCAGCCAAGACCGCTCGACCGCGATGAAAAACGCGATGGCCAATCAATTGATCGACATGGAAGCCGTCACGGCGGGGCTCAACGATGCCAACGGTGAGAACACGCTGATCAAGGGGCGCAATGCCAAAGCGTTTCAAGTGTTGCGTGAAGAACTGGCTGCGGGCAAGCAAACCCTGGCCGTGTTCTACGGTGCCGGTCACCTGGCCGACATGGCCGAACGGTTGGAAAAAGACTTCGGCATGAAAGCCGAAAAAACAATCTGGCTCGACGCCTGGGATCTGGACGGCAAGTAGTAGACGCCCCTCGTTCCCGCCCGCCCTCTCGTTGCGTTGTGTTCCCAGGCTCCGCCCTACGCCGTGAACGACTTTTTAGCGGTAGGGCGCGAGCCCTCCGGTGTGTTGACAAAGATGCGCAAGCCGGAGGGCTTGCGCCCTGCCGCTAAAACCAGGTCAAACACAGGAAATAAATCGTTCACGGCGTAGGGCTCCGCCTTGCAACGAAGTGGGATAGGCTTCCAGCCTGTCGATGCCGAAATGACAGGTTGGAAGCCTATCCCACGCTGATCGATTCGACACTTACTTTCCGCTCGATCCTACGCCGCCCGCTTCATCGACTCACGTTTCTCAGCCAACACCTGCTGCAACGCGGCGTGAGTCTTCGCGGCTTCGGTCGGATCGTAGGTTGCCTCCAAACGCAACAACTCGTCCTGGATTCTGTGGGTGAACTCCTCCACCGACTCTCCGTCACGCGGGTACATCGGATCGCCGAAGATTCCGTCGATGCGGCAAAATGGAAGCGGAATTTGGGTGCGATCCCAGGTCTGCGACAAGACGATCCGCTTGGTGGGAATCAGAGACATCGGAATGACAGGGGCACCGGTTTTTTGCGACAACATCGCGATTCCGGGACTGGCGATCCCGCGTGGCCCTTTCGGCCCGTCAACGGCCACACACGCCGGCCTGCCGCCGGAGACGTGGGCGACCAGCGCCCGCAACGCCGTGACACCGCCTTTGCGGCTCGCACCGCTGCTGCCGCGAATCGCAATCACCCCCGTCTTCTCAAGCGTCCGGGCGATCAAATCCCCGTCTTTGCTGCGTGACACCAACGCGCCCGCGCCCTTTTCGGCGTGGACCACCATGGCGATTTGCTGGCCGTGCAAGCCGGCATAGAGATACGGCTGTCCGGCCGCGCGCAGCCGATCTCGAGAATCATTGACCGCGCGGACGCGGCACGTGGTTCGCAACAGCCAGATAAACCCTGTCACCAAGAAGGGCAGCACTCGATTCATTCCCAGATTCCATTCTGTTTGCAGTCAAAACGTTTCGCGTATCGTGAAACTCCGCAGCCCCCTAAATAGGCTCGCCAGCCCCGGACGGCAAGATCGATTGCACCAACACGCCGCTCACTCGCCGCCGGCAGGGTTTTCAATCCAGACCTGAAAACAGGGCGAACACAGCAGCAGTCGCCGGCGACAGTGCACTTGGTTCTCCGCATCGACTTGCGGTGTCAATTCGAGCTGCTCGATGACCTTGCCCCATTGAGCATCCATCTCCTCACGATCGAGCGTCGAGGGGGAGTCCAGAATCGGAGGCGACGAATCGACCGTGGCCTGGATATCGATTTCGTAAAACTCGCCCCGACCACCGACCAATTCCCTCAAACAGCGATCACACAGGCTGGGAGTATCCGATTCAAAGACATCCATCACGCTGACTCAATGCACGAAAAGGAGGAGACGAGAGGGTCACGTCGGAATCACCAGTTTAACGGATCACAGGCGTCACTGTTCCGTAAAAGGTGTCCGTCCGTAAAAGGTGTCCGACACCGCTTTGGCAAACTGGGCAATTGCGAGGGTGTAGCCGACTGTGACCGGCCGGCGGATAGGGTGGTATGCTGAGAGGGGGGACGCTGAGAGGGGGACGCAGTGCATGACAATGAGGAGGACGAGTGATGACGCAGCAAGTGATCATTGCCCCTGATTTCGAGACTTCGCAAATGCAGCAATTGCCGACGGACTGGCGGCCGGGCGTGCGGGTGTCGGTCGTCACGACCAACGCATTTCCGCTCGGCGCGGCGTCGGTTGTCATTGCCGTTTTGCTGCTGGGCCTGATCGCCTGTAGTGGCGTCGTGGGCACGATCAACGGCGCAGGCATGAAGGGGCTGATCTTCGGTGGCGTCATCGCAGCCGTGCTGGCAGGCTGTTACGCCGCCTTGGTGCTGGCCGCTCGCCTGCTATTGCCCGAAGTGGAGACGGTGATTGACTGGACCCAAAATAGCATCGTCCATCGCCGAAACCGCTCCCAAGAAACCTTTCCGCTGGATCAACTGACTGAAATTCGCGTCACACCATGGCCCGATCCGAATCAGGGGATCGTCGAGGTCCAACTGGCTGTCGGCGACCGGTCAATTCCATTGCTGACGACGGACCACTGTGAAACGACGGAACAGGCTTGTCGATTGGTCGCCGTCGCCGCCCGGCATCTAGCGACAGTGACCAACACACGCCTTGTCGCTCCGCCAGAGATTCCGCTGAACGACATGACGTGCGATGATCGAGCCTGGTCAGATGCCTATGTCAGCACCGGGAGCACCGCAGTGGCGATGATGCGAATGGCAGAAAGGGCCGGCAACTCCGACGAAGCCGAACGTCACCGACGCGAAGCGATGGATTACTTTGATATCGCCAACCGCATCGACCCCGGCAACCCCGCACCGCTGTTAAAACTCGGCGAACTTTCCGGCGATGGCGAGGCCGGCAAGCGAGCGGTCGAACAGGCCTTAGCGGCAGATCCCGATTCGCCAGATGCCTTGATCCAACTCGCGAAAATTCAAGATCGCGACGGTGACACGGACTTGGCCAAGCAGAACTACGATCGAGCGGTGAGCATCGACCGATGTGTCGAGACGTTGCAGGCGCGAGCTTTGTTCTTCCAAATCAATGACCGCTTCGACGAGGCGGTGAACGATTTTGATGATGCGATGGAGCGGGCCAGCGACGATGACGAGCGGGCGTCTTTACTGGACATGCGATCGGACTGTTATCGCGAGTGGTTTGATTCATCCGACGATCGACGCCACCTCGAACGGGCCATCAAGGATGCCCGAAAAGCTGTCTCCTTGGATCCCGATCAGTCCCGTAATCTCGCCAACCTGCTGATCGACGCGGAGGAATACACAGAAGCCATCGAGATTCTCGATGATTGGATCATGAACGAAGAGGAGGACGCCTATGTGTTCGGCTTGCTGGGGCGGGCATTTTTGCGGCAAGGCATCGACATGGATTCCGCCATCTTTCATCTCACCCGCGCCATCGAAATCGAAGAGGCCGCTCCACAAATCAGCGACCCCGGATGGCAAGACATGCAACGTCGAAGCCTGTCGTATCTGTATTCGCTTCGAAGCGAAGCCCACCAAAAAAACAAAGACTCCGAAGCCTCACGCCGCGACATCGAAACGTCGCGAAAACTGGACCCGCAATAGCCGTCGTCGGTGCCCTTCGTCAAGCCGGGGATCGCACGAGGATCTGGGCTTGCGGAATGGTGGGCCGGAAGGGGTCAAAAAATGGGTTGGTCAAAAAATGAAGACAGCGTGTGAGCGACTGCCCGCGACACTCGCATTTTCTGACCATCCCATTCTTTGACCATCCCATTCTTTGACCAACCCATTTTTTGACCAACCCATTTTTTGACCAACCTGCTTCATCGCCCCCCGATCTGTCAGGTCGCCGGGGAAACCGGCACCGCGTCCGGCTCACCGGCGTTCCATTGGCCCAACTTGGACGTGATAAAGTCGATCACGGCTTGCTGTTGCCGGTCGCCGCGGCCTTCGATGGCGATCGGTTCTCCGAACGCGAATCGCACTTGTTTTTGTGGATCGATCGGACCGAGGTCCTTGAACCATTTACCGTTGCCCCACGCATCGGTCTGCAATGCGATCGGCACCACCGGGACCTTGGCCCGAGCCGCCAGTTTGACGCCGATCGAATTAAACGCCCCCGGATCAAAGGTGTCGCTGCGGGTGGTTTGGGGAAACACGACGATCGAGATACCTTGGGCAAGTCGCTCGGCCCCCACCGTCATCACCCGCTTGAAGTCTTCACGAGGGTTGTCACGCGAGACAGCGATGGGATCGCGTGTCCGCAGGATGTGGCGAAACACCGGATAGTCCATCAAGCTCTGCTTGACCACGAACGTCACGTCGCGAATCGGTTGGATAATGGCGGGCAGGACGATCGTCTCCAGCATGCTCATGTGGTTGCCGACAAACACGCAGGGGGTTGTCAGGTCCTTGACGTGCCTCAGCCCCGTGATTTCGAATCGAACCCCGACCGATTCGAGCGTTTGCATGACTTCCAAGCTGGTTTCGCTCCAGCGTTGGTTTCCATACTTTCCCTGACGGGCGACGCGACTGGATCGATAGACGTTCCACGCGAACTGGCGATAGAAGCTGACGGTCGGAAAACTCCCTGCGATCCAGCGTTTCTTGCCATCGGCGGTCCGGTACTGACCATCCTGATCGGAGAGCAATGGATTGCAGTGTGGAGTCTCTATTCCTGTCATGGTCATCAACGCGGGCGGCTATCGATCGTCCTGTGAAGCCGGGGCCGATGAAGCGGGCTGGTGAGCCCGGTCTTGGGTCGGCAGATCACGCGCTGAATCAGCGTCATGCGTCGTCGGTTCCCCTGGCTGCACCAGTTGAACCGTTCGCCGCTGACTTGGCAACGCCGCCGTTTGCGGTGCCGTCTGCGCTGGGCTGCCAAACAACCGTCGCGCCAAACCGGCCCTGGCTTCCAACAGCAGACTGAACAGTGTCGGCACCAACACCAGCGTGAAGATGGTGGACACCAACAGCCCGCCGAGCACGACGCTGCCCAGGCCGCGGTACAGTTCGCTGCCTGCACCGGGGAACAAGACCAGAGGAAACAATCCGAGCACGGTGGTCAACGTCGTCATGAAGATCGGACGAATCCGTGTCCGTACGCTCTCCAGAATCGCCACCCGCGGCGACATGGCGTCCTCACGCATATGATTGAGCGACTGGTGCACAATCAGAATCGGATTGTTCACCACCGTACCGACCAGGATCACGAAACCGAGCATCGTCAGGATGTCCAGTTGTTGCGTCAGTTGGCCGGTCATCGACAAATAGACGTTCAACAGATTCAACCCCAGGATGCCCCCGACCGCCCCCAGCGGCACCGTCAAGATAATCACCAACGGATACAACCACGATTCGAACAATGCCGCCATCAGCAGGTACGTGATTAGGATCACCAAGACGAACTGGCTGGTCAACACGCTGATCAAGCTGTCAAGATTCCAGCCCGACCATTGGCCCAGGAACGTCGCCTGCATCTTGCTCAGCTTGTCCGCGGTGCCGGCCAAGTTGACTTGATAGCCACCCCCGAGTTGACCGCTTTCGGTCAGCGGCTGCACGATCTCGCGTCTGATTTGTGCCATCGCATCTTCCAACGCGATTTCGGGCGGGGGAGACACTTCGATGGTGATCGCACGGACGCGTTCGCGGTGATTGACCTGCTCGGGACCGCTGGCCAAGTCGACATCGGCGAGAGCCGCCAACGGAATCAATTGCCCTCCCGGCGTCGCGATCGGCAATGCTTCAATTTCTTGCGTCGTGTCGGCGTATTCCAATTCACCGATGATCGTCAGGTCAATTTTCTTTCCATCCAGGTAGTAGTCGCCGGCATAGGCACCGTCGATCAGACAGTTGGCCGAGAACCCCAGGTCACGACTGCTGACACCCATTTGAGCCGCCTGGACCAATTTGGGCGTGATGTGGATTTCTGGGCTGGACAAATCCAGGCTCGGAATCGGCCGTGCCTGAGCGGTCGGCATGATCTGTTTGACCTTGCCGATCGTCTGTCCTCCCAACGCGACCAACTTGATCAAGTCCGGTCCGGTGATCTCGATCTCGATCGTTCGCCCGGCGGTCAACCCTTGTTCAAACAGACTCGATTGCTTGGCGACGGCAAAGGTCCCCGGCATCGAAGCACCGACTTGCTGCACCAGCGGAACGAGTTCACCGGCGCGCTGTCCATCGTAGGCCCGAATGCCCATGAACACCTGCCGTCCACGAGCGACAAAGAAAAAGTCGCCGATGGCGGGAAAGTCCAATGCGGCGGCTTCGGGACTTTCGGGATCCACATCCCAGTAGGGACGCAGTGCGGTCTCCACGGTCTTGCCGGCTGCGGTCAACTGATCCAGGTTATATCCCGGCGGCGGCAGCAGGATTCCGAACACCAGGTTGCGGTTTCCGGTCGGCAGATACTCGACCTTGGGCCAAAACGACCAACTGATTCCGAGTGCCAGCAGAACCAACGTGGCAGCCACTCCAAGCCGGCGCAACAGGCCGCGTTGGATCCAGTCATTGAATCCGACAGTGCCCCGGACGAAGGTTTCGCCCAACGCATGGACCGGCCACAAGATGAATTGTGTGATGCGATTGGTGCTTTGCCGCGAGGACTGGTCCGACGGTTCGTCGCGATCAGGTTGGGATTGAAACAGCCGCGAGGCCGCAGTCGGAATCACCGACATCGAGATCAGCAACGACAACGCGACCGCGGCGCTGATCGCCAGTGCGATGTCGCGGAACAGTTGCCCGGCTTCTTCCTGGACAAACACGATCGGCAAGAACACGGCAACCGTCGTGATCGTTGAGGCGGCGATCGCGCCCCAAACCTCTTGGGTTCCCCGCACGGCAGCGGTGACCGCGGAATCGCCCGATTTGAAATGGCGGTAGACGTTCTCCAGCACGACCACGGCGTTGTCGACCAGCATGCCCACCGCAAACGCCAACCCGGCCAAGCTGATCACGTTCAATGATCGGCCCAGCACCCCCAGCACCAGGAACGATGCGATAATACTGGTCGGGATCGCCAACGCCACCACCAGCGCACCGCGGGCGAACCAAAACCCGGCGATCAGAATGATCGCGAGACAGATCAAAAAGAACAAAGGCGACAGATAGGCCGCCGCCAACGAGCTTGCGATGATCAACGGGATCGTCACGATCGTCCGCACGCCCAGGTGCAAAAACAACATCAACACGATCATCGTCAACGCACCGCCGATGAAGATGTTCTGTTGCACCAACTCGATCGACGAGTAGATGTACTCGGTTTCGTCGTAGACCTGAGTGAGTTGCAACCCCCGCGGTTTCAAGATATTTTCGTCGATATCGCGATTGGCGGCGCGCAAGCCTTCCATCACGTCCAACACGTTGGCATCGGTTTCCCGCAAACAGTTGATCGCGATGCTGGATTCACCGAATCGTCGCACCAGTCCATCGGGCTTTTTGTAACCCAATTCGACCTTGGCAACATCGCGGACGAAGACAGGTGCCCCGCCTGTGACCGACAACAACTGTTGCTCGACCTGTTCCGGGCTGCGGAATTGGCCCATCGCACGCACGACCCACCGCCGTTTGCCCTCCCAGAAATCTCCCGCCGACGTGTCTTTGTTTTGCCCCTGCAAGACGTTCCGGACATCGGCCAACGTCAACTGCCTGGCGGCCAGCTTTTCGGGATCGACGATGACTTGCAATTCGTCTTCCAATCCGCCGATCACGTTGGACTGGGAAACGCCGGGAACCCGTTCAAAGCGGGCTTCGATTTCGTCTTCGGCAAACCGTCTCAGCTTGGTCACGTCCAGCCCCTCTGGCGGCAACAGTTCCTTGACCTCGGGGTGCTCCTTGGCCAACAACCGTAGTCTCAGCATGACCAGCCCCACGTTGTGGGCGTGGCGTGCCGGCGCGAGTTCTTCGACCAGTTCGGGATGCCGGGCTTCAAATGCCTGGAACTGTTCGTCGGTCGGGCGACGCGTGCTGAAGATGAACCAGGCGATCGGTCGGTCGGAGGCATTGGCCGTCGTGATCACCGGTTCGTCGGAATCCTCGGGATACTCGGGCACCTGTTGCAGTCGGCTATTGACCTTCAACAAGGCCTCTTCCATGTTGGTGCCGACCAAGAATTCGAGCGTGATCGTGCCTTTGGAATCCGCGCTCTCGGACGTCATCTTCGTGACACCCTCGACGCTCTTGAGCTGTTCCTCCTGCTCCATCGTGATTTCTTGCTCCACCTCCTGTGGGCTCGCCCCCGGCCAAGTCGTCTCGATGGTGATCGTGGGGATCTGGACTTCCGGCGTCAATTGCATCGGCATCCGCGTCAGTGCGACGATGCCGAACAGGGAGACCAGCAATACGGCGACGCTGACTTTGACCGGGTTTTTGACGAAGGCTTCAATCAGTGCCATGTTGGTTGCCTCCGTTTGATCCGACTCGAGCGGGCTGAGAAGGAGACTCAACGACGCGTGAGATCACGACGCTTTGCCCCGGCCGCAGGCGTTCGTTCCCTTCCACGACGACCCGCTGCCCCGCTTGGAGCGGCCCTTTGGCTTGGATCAGATTCGGCATCGCGACGCCCACCTCGATCGGGACCGGCCGCACGCTGCCGCCACGTTGATCGCCATCGACGACATAAACCAGCGGCTGCGGGCCGCCCAAGACCAGCGCGTTCTTGGGAACCATGATCGCACTCTGTTTCGGGCCGATCGGCAATTCGACGCGGGCATACATCCCGGCCTTGAGCATCGGCCCGTCGTCTTTGATCGTATTGTTGACGCGAATCTTGACGGGAAAGGTTCTGGACTTCGCGTCGGCTTGGGGAATGACGGTGGTGATCTCGCCGGTGAAGACCTCGTCGGGAAGCGCGGGCACATCGACGCGGACGGTCGTCCCCGGTTTGATGTGTGCGGCATGCTGTTCGACGACGTAAGCGACGACTTCGACTTCGTCCAACGCGACCACCTCCATCACCGGGTCGCCACTGGTGACCCATGTGCCTTCATCGACGTGCTCGACGACCACGTAACCGTCGAACCGCGACATGACGGTGTATTTTTTGATTCGGTCCTTGATGCGATCCACCATCGCTTGCTGAAAAGCGACCTGTGCCCGCGCCTGGGCGATCCGCTCCGGACGCGGCCCTTCGACGATCAGATCGTAGGCAGCCTCGAGCTCCTGGTAGACCTGTTCGGACTGGCTGGCCCGAGCCTTGACCTGTTCATATTCTTCCGGCGATGCGGAATTCGATGTCCGCAGTTGTTGCAAGCGAGTCAATTGCGCCCGGCCGAACTCCATGTCCGCTTTGGCTCCCAACATCTTTGCCTTGGCTTGTTCAATCTCGTTGGGTCGCGACCCGGCCTCCAATTCGGCAAGCTCTTGATTTCGCAAATCCAGTTCGGCTTCGGCGGCGGCGAGTTCCAATTCGATCGTCGCGGTCAGCAATTTGGCCAGTGGCGCGCCCTCCGCGACGCGTTCCCCTTCGTGAACGACCAGTTCGACCACGCGTCCGTCGACGGCGCTGCCCACGACGGCACGCTTGAGCGGCATCACGGTGGCAACGAACGCTTGGCCGGCGGCGACTTCCATCTGCACCACTTCGGCGACGGCCACCGGTGCGGGCGGTGGCTGTTGCGCGTGCGCGCCGTGAATGCCGACAGTCACCGCGAACAAGAAAAGTGCAATTGGAAAGACACGAGAGCGTTTCATTTTCATCAGCTCGGACAATTCGGATGCGTCATGGCACATGGAAACATGCCGACGCCATGGGTGAGGGGGAACTCGTAGCCAGCTATCGGTCGGACAACTCCGTCGGCGGTGTCAGCAATAGGTTTTGGTGGACCCGGCCGAGTAGTTTCTTGAGCGTGGCTTGCTGTCGATCGGTCAATCCATCGGTGGCCCGCGCGCGAATGCCTTTTGCACACTCGACGATCTTGGCCCAAACCGGTTTCGCTTTCGCCGTCACGCCGATCAACTTGCGGCGACGATCGGTCGGGCAGGGGCGCCGCCTGATCAATCCGTCGCGTTCCATCCGATCGAGAATGCGTACCAACGTCGGCGGCTCGATCATCATCTTGCCGGCCAACTCGGCCTGCGAAAGCTCGCCTTCCAATGCCAGCCAACCGAGCACTTGCGACTGGCGGAACGTGATTCCGTAGGGCACCAAGGCGTCATTGAACGCGCGGTGGTAACGCTGCGTCGTCACGGTCAGCCAGTAACCGATGCTCTCGTCAAAATCATAGTCCAACACGGGCCGAACTCCGGAGCCGAGACAATTCGTTAGCCTGCTAACTATTAGCGTTGCGGCACAATGGCTTGTCAAGTCATCGCGTCCCGCTTTGGAGGGATTCCAGTCGGTCCGTGGGAGCGTCTTGGAACGAGTGCCGTCATCTGATTTGCCACGGTAGGCTACAATCCGGCCCCGAACGACACCCCACCGTCATCCAGGAGTACGACCATGAGCGAGCGTTTAAAAGTTGTTGGAATCAATTTTGATCATTTTCACATGGGTGACCTGTTGCGAATGGCGCACGAGCATCCGGGGGTGGAACTGGTGGGGATCTGCGATGAACATCCCGAACGCATGCGGGATGCGATGAAGACCTTTCAGATACCGCAGGACCGGGTGCATACCGATCCGCAAACGTTGTTTGATTCGACGCCGGCTGACTTGGCGATCCTGTGTCCGGCCGCTTCGAAACACGGTGATTGGGTGGAACGGATCGCGCCGTTCGGCTGCGACCTGTTGGTCGAAAAACCCTTTGCCGGATCACTGGCCGAGGCCGATCGGATGATCGCCGCATGCCAGTCGGCCGACGTCCGCCTGGCGATCAATTGGCCCTTGGCCTGGGTCGCGTCTCACCGGATGGCCAAACGCTTGATCGACGAAGGGCGAATCGGTCAGTGCATTGAGGTGCACTACTATGGGGGCAACCGCGGCCCGCTTTGGCACGTGGCCGACAAAGTCGAACGGACGGCCGAGCAGGTCCAGCAAGCCAAACCGACCAGCTGGTTTTACAAGCAGAGTCACGGCGGAGGATCGTTGCTTGATTACCTCGGTTACGGCACCACGCTGGGAACCTGGTACATGGATGGGCGGCGACCGATCGAAGTCACCGCGATGGTCGACCGGCCCGCCGGATTGGAAGTCGACGAACACAGCGTGGTCGTCGCTCGCTATGAAACCGGGCTCTCCAAATTCGAGACCCGCTGGGGAACCTTCACCGACCCCTGGACGCATCAGCCCCAACCCAAGTGCGGCTTTGTCCTGGTCGGCACCGAAGGGACGATTTCCAGCTACGACTATGAAACGTCGATGCGGGTGCAAACGCGCGATTGCCCCGAAGGTCGGTTGATCCAGCCAGATCGGTTGGTGCCGCCCCAGCAAAATCCGATTCAGTACATGGCGGACGTGATTGAGAACAACCGCCAAATCGACGGCCCCTTGTCCACCCGGATCAGTCGCATCGGCCAGCAGATCGTCGACGCCGCCGTGCTCAGCGCCCGAGAACAACGCACGGTTCCCTTGGCCGAGTGAGCCGAACCTCGCCGGCTTCGCCCACGGGTGGTTTGGCCCTCGCGAGTGCCATTTCTTGTGTTGCACGAGGCGCTCCTTTCACAGGCCGCTCGCGGCGTTCCACTCACACCTTGGACACTTTGGAAGCGGAGTCGATTTGCACGCAAAATCTTCACATCGGAGAAGTTCTCGATTTCGGCATCAGCCCACAACCCGCAACAAGAGAACGATGGCGTTTATTCCGCCAGTCTCTGAAACGGCATGAATGACGCATTGTTTTGATCGACCAACGCGATTTAAATCGTCCTGATCGCTAATCAATCGATTGACGTGGCGGAGTCAATTTTCAAACGTGAGAAAAGACGAAAGCAATGGAATTACTCATGCCGAAACGCCGGTACGCCAACCGGCTCCCCGTGAAATCCAGTTCGCGGTCCCGAGTGGTCGCCTCACTGATTTGGCGATTGCTGGAATCCGGTCCCCTGTCACTGGGGATCTGTTGCCTGCTGATCGCGTTTGTCTCGGTGCACGATGCAGCGTTGATCGTCACGAATCATGAAGTGATCTATGAGATGGAACAGAACCCGATCGGGGTCTGGTTGCTCGATCTGCAAGACGGCCAGGTGTGGTTGTTTGTGACGGTCAAGTTGATCTGCACGGCGCTCGTTTGTGCCGTACTGATCACGCTGTACAAACACCAGCGGCGAATGGCGATGACCGTTGCCGCAAGCTTGGTTTGTTTTCAGCTGTCTCTGCTCTGTTACTTGTCGGTTGCCTGAGGGTGTTGAAACCGATGCGATTTCAGAGAACGTGGATGACTTGGAAACACGTGACGGACTTCGTCGCGTTGTGGGGTCTGCTGCTCGGCGGAGTACTCGTGCTCGCCGGTGCCGAAGCCATCGTGATTTGGGGGACCGGCTTTCGATATCAGCCCGTCACCGAAACTCGGTCGGTGTGGTTCGAGGACCTGTCCTTCAACCGGTCTACCGGCATGGCTGCGGTCGTCGTTCGTTCCAAACTGAACGCACAGACAGAAGGGATCAAGTCGGATATCGTCTTGATGAACCTTCAAACGCACGAAGCCATTTCACTCAACACGCATCATCTGCAACCTTACGCAGTCGCTCTGTCCCCCGACGCATCAACGATCGCGGTGGTCGGCGCCGACGCGAAGGTTCGGTTGTTGACCGGCGTGACGCCGATGGCCGATGCCAAGATGATGGCGGAAATCGAAACCATCGAAGGGGCAACGTTTCACGACCCCATCGAGTTGCTGTTCTCACCCGACGGCGAAAAACTGGCGGCCGTCAACGACAATGACGTCTGGGTTTGGAGCTTGACCGAAAACCGTCTGCTTCATCAGTACTCACATCACCCCGTGCCGCGAAACGGAACTCAAAAGGCACTGGCCTTCTCCGCCGATTCCCAACGCATCCTCTCAGGGAATGTCGACGGAGGCATTTCGATTCGCGACCTCAAATCGGGCAAAACCTTGAAACGGATCGCATCGAGCGAACGTGCGATCTTTGACGCCGCGTTCTATGAACAAGGTCGATTGCTGGTGGTGATGAACAATGGCGCACCGCACGAAATCTTACTCTATCCCGTTGATTCCGGGCCCGGCAATTGCGACACCTACCGTTGGACCTGTAGAGCATCGGCACCGATCGTGGCGATCGACGAGCGGGGAGACTGGGCGGCAATCGCATCGTACCGGCACGGCAAACACCTGATTTGCATCCTTGATCTGCAGACGGGAACCGAACAATGCGTTCTGCCAGGGCACACCACGCCGATCATGGGATTGGCAACGAGCGACCGAACGCTGTATTCCTGGGATTCAGGTGGGACCATCCTGGAATGGGACATGGATGCCAAGACTCGCACACGCTCCTTCTCGATGCTCGAGTGGGTGTTGAATCCGATCGAAAACGATCCGGCCACGCTGTGAATTCCTGCAACCGGTTCATCCATAAGCACTGAACTCCTGCTCCGTCACCGAGCGAGTCCCTCCTGGACTACAATCGCCATCCAAAGACTTCGTCGATCACGAGGAGATTGAGAATGGCGCAGAGGGATCGCAGCGGGATGAAATGGTTGATCAATGGGCTGCCCATCGATTGGCGGGTGCGATCACCGGGCCGTCCCCTCGTTGTGACCCCGCGACGACGCCGACTCGCCGGCGAAACATTGGAACCGCGACATCTGCTTGCGACCCTGGCCGTTGCACCGGGCGATGACGCCATGCCGGGGCTGCCATCCGAACCGGCCTGCGATGCGGCGCCGATCACCGCCACGGGGATCGCTGCGACCGCAAACACGACGACTCCGTTGGTGGAGTACTTTTTGACCGCACGGGATGCCGAAGATCAATTGCTTCCCGTGGTCAACGGCGAAGTCGAAGTGGGGGTCGGTATCGAGAACTCCTTCTTTCTGGAAGTCGCGTATTCTGACCTCCGCACCTTCGGCGATGACACGGGAGCCTTTGGCGTCCACGTGAATCTGGATGTCAGCCAACCCGGCCTGCTGCGACCTGTCCTGCGCGAAACCCAACGCATCGTTTTCGGTGAAGAGATTTTTAGTGCTTCATCGGGTTCGGTTGCGTTCACGATGGAGGGAGCGTCGCAATCCTACGTCGCCAACTTGGCGGACCTGTCCAACGAACCATTCGCTGAAGTCAAGGCGGCGCTCCAATTCTTGGGATATCAACCGTCGCAGTATCAAGTGACGGGACTGTCGTCGGGTGACTTGTTGATCGAAATTCGATTCGTCGATCCCGCCTTTGCCAACATGGACCTTCCCAACTTGATCGTCACGAGCGATTTCGATGTCGCGGTCCCGACGTCCGTCGAAGAGTTCAGCCCCCTGTTGGCCGATGGCGTTACGCCCAACCCTGAAGCAATGCGTTTCAATCTCGACACGCGGAGCCGAACATTCAACCACAATCAGCGATTCTACACTCTGCTCAATCGCGGCCGTTTTGACTTGGCATCGGGGTTCATCGATGTTGGCGGTACCGGATTGATTCCGGGTGCGTCTGGCGGGATTCGAAGCCTGACCCAAGACGGGCAATTCATCGAGCCGTTTGACGTCTTTCGCATTGAAGTGTTCCTGGCCGAACCACTCCGTTCACCCCTGGTCATCGACACGGCGCCCAGCCAAGGCCCCGACTCGCTGCTGCTGTTTGGCGAAGACGTGGTCATTCCTGCGGAAGCCATTCTGCTGGACGCCGATGCGAGCGTCACACTGGTGACGGCCGAACCAACGGTCCAACAGATCCTGATCAACGATGGTGCGGACAGTCGGTCGCAAGTCACGTCCGTCACCGTGACGTTCGGAGAGGAATTGGAGCCCGCTCTCTTGCCCTCCGCATTTTCGCTCGTCAACACGTCCACGGCGACTTCCGTCGGCATCGTCCATGTGACTGCCAGCGTGATGGACGGGATGACCACAGCGACGCTTACCTTTGCCGGCGAAAGCACGGTCGATCGGGATGGCACCGGGGCACAGGGAAATTCGCTGGCCGACGGAAATTACCGGCTTCACATCGACGCATCCGGCATCCGCTCCACCGGCGGCTTGGAAATGTTCAACGATGTTATTTTCGGCCAGCAGCCGGTCGATGGCTTCTTTCGGCTCTACGGCGATAGCGACGGAGACCGCGATGTCGATGGCCAGGACTACGGACGCTTCGGATTGACGTTTCTGACGGCCGCCGGCCAATCGCGATTCAACGCTCAACTGGATTCAGATGGCGACGGCGATGTCGACGGTCAAGACTACGGCAGGTTCGGACTGAATTTTCTGAAACGAATCTGATCCACCCTCTTCATCGCCCGCGGGAGCACCGAACAGGGCATCGAAACTCGTGTCATTGGAGGTCGGAATACATCCCGAATCGATGGGCAAGACAATGGCGGCAAAACAATGAACGGCGAGGCACGCTCCCGTACCCCACCATTCCGCTACCCCATCGTTTTGCCCCTATCGTTTTGCCCCCATCGTTTTGCCCCCATCGTTTTGCCCCCATCGTTTTGCCCCCATCGTTTTGCCCCTATCGTTTTGCCCCTATCGTTCTGCCCCCATCACTCCTGCGTCTTCTCCTGCAAACGCTGCAACCGCATCGCATGCTGACCGGCGAGCTTCGAGTGACGAGCCGCCAGAAGGTCACGCCCGCGAGACTGATAGATGGCGGCCAGAAAACGGTGCGCGTTGACGTGTTGCGGAGCCAGCTCAATCGTCTTGCTCAACGCTTCAATCGCCTGCTCGGTGTTTCCCGAGTTCTGCTCCGAAACCCCCAGCTGAAAATAGTCAAACGGCTCGCTCTGCAGCTCCGTGACTTCGCGATAGTACTTCGCCGCTTCGGCGAATTCGCGGCGCTGGTAGGCGAGATTGGCGAGCAAACGCAGCGATTCCAATCGCGGACGCGAGGGCACTCGCTCATTGGCCACCACTTCCCTGGCCAGATCTTGGGCGATCGCTGATTGCCCCTGCGAACGAGCCAGCATGGCCAGGATGGTGGTCGCATCGGCGTCCGCATGGCCCGCGTTCTTGACTTCAATCAGGGCTTTGGCGGCTTCGATTCCATAGTCTCGGAAATTGGGATTGCCGGGATCTTCTTGGGCGACCTGGAACTTGGCGAGCGCTTCGCAACGTTTGCGAACCATGACCGGCAACTCGGCGACATCCAAAACCGGGCTCAACCCCACCGCCGGTTCGACACTCGCTGCTTGACCGCTGTGAATGCCGATGCGGTGGTGATGAAACGCGGTGTGGGGGACCTCGGTACCCTGGGCGGGCATGTGACATTGGCTGCAGTCGTTCTGTGCCTTTTCGACCCGTTTGGCATGCGGCTCGCCACAAGATTGATCGGTGTGGCATGACAAACAGATCTTTCGATAGTGCTCGATCGTCGCTTCGGCCGAAACGGTTTGGTGCGGATTGTGACAGGTGATACAGGTCAGCGATTCGGTTTGCTGATAACACTTGCTCATGTGCAACTGCTCCACATGTCCCACGACGCGCATCGTGTCATCGCCGAGTCGATATTGGTAATCGATCCGAAAGTCGGTCAACGGCAGCCCGGGTCGATAGTCCCATTCATCTTTGTTGGCCAACATCGCTTTGCCGGCGGCCTGCAAATGGCATTGTTGACAGATGGCTTCGGAAAGCTCGCGGGAGAGTTTGGACGGATTGACGATCGTGTTGTCAGCCCCCACAAACTTCGGGTTCTCGCGGTATCGGGCGACGTGCTTTTCACCCGGTCCGTGACATCGCTCGCATCCGATTTTCTCTTCCAGAATCGAAAACTCATTCGGGTTGCCGTTCTTGCGATCGATATCGCCGACGTGGCAAAAGAAACACTCCGAACTCAGCTTGCGTCCGAATCCGGGATGAAAGGGCACATCATAGCCGGGAGACATGGCCCATTTCCCCGTGTCCTGGTACCAAGACAGCGGAGATTGGCCGAAATGCGATCCGTCATGATAGACATAGCTTTTTCCGTGCGTTCCCGAGCCGAGCGTGAAGACGATCGGGTGTTCGGTTCGGGCCAATTCCTCGCCGTCGGGACCACGAAGGATCTCGCGATGAATCAGGTCGTCGCCGCGACGCAACACCCGATAGTCGTTGCCGGACGCTTCGTGATGAAACGTCGCCGAGGAAACCTCGTTGTCCGGATCGACTCGCTCCATCGATTCACTGTGCTTGGTATCCAGATACGTTAAATGTTCCGCCTCATGGCACTGCGCGCACGTCTTTGTCCCCACGTACCCGACCGTCGGATCCGTGTTGGTCGGCGTTTCCGCAATGCTGCGGCTAGAAATGCCAATGGTGACGATGAGCAAGCCGGCGATCAATCGGACAATCAAGGGTATCGATCCGCAGAAGAATGAAGAACGAGAGGAAAAGGGACCCGCAAGTCTAACAGGACGGAATTCAACCTCTCAAGCTTTTTGTCGCAAACTTCGGTGCAGCCGGCGGCCGCTCGGCCGGAATCTTGGCTTCAACGCCTGTGCGAAAACAAGGCATGCGACAAGACGGATTGCGGCGACCATCCACTTTTTCTCCAGCTACTGTTTGCTTCACTCGCGGATCGGGGCGGCCTTGCGGATCTTGCCGTTTCGATTGACTCCGGTTGCTTCCTCGGGGTCGAACAGCGGGTTTGTCGTTGGCATTTGCGCCCCGACAGAATTCCTCCAGGCCACCAGTTTGGCGTGAAGCTCTGTTGCCTTTTCCTGCCGCGCATCGACCAGATTGTTGTTCTCGCCGAGATCGCCTTGGAGATCGTAGAGTTCCAACGTCTCCTGCCCGAACACTTCGATCAGTTTCCAGTTTCCCGAGCGGATCGCGCTGTAGGGCTGGGCTCCCATCGAATGGTAATGGGGGTAGTGCCAAAACAGATCCTCACGAACCGATGGGGCCTGCGGATCTTTCAGGTAAGGCAGTAACGAAAGCCCGTCTTGCACCTCTGCGGCGGCGCTGGGCAACTCGATCTCCAGCACCTCACCAATGGTCGGCAGAATGTCCATCGTGATGGCCGGCTGGTGGCAAATCGCACCGGCAGCTCCCTGACCCGGCAATCGGATGATCAGCGGGACGCGAACGCCGCCTTCATAGATCCCCCCCTTGCCTTGACGGAGCGGGGCATTGTCCGTCGCCACCGGTTTGAGCCCGCCATTGTCACTGGTAAAGATGACCAATGTGTCGTCCCACAGGTCGTGTTCTTGCAGCTTCTCGACGACGCGGCCGACGGCTTCATCGACGCTTTCGACCATCGCCGCGTATCGAACGTTGGAATGCCGTCGCTGCGGATTCTGCCTGAGCTTCGCCTCGTATTTCTTCACCAGATCGGGACGTCCCATCAGGGGCGTGTGCACGTTATAAAACGAAAAGTTCATGAAGAACGGCTGCTGCCGGGCCGCGAACTGATCGATCAAATGCACCGCTTCCACGGCCAGTCGATCGGTCAAGTATTCGCCTTCTCGTTCTCCATCGGAAAGGTCCCCTCCGGGAAGCGTTTTGAAAATCGTGTTGTCTTTGCGTTGTTCCAAGCTGCGACCTTTTCCGTAGGGCCAGAAATAACTCGGGGGCGCGCCCTTCTCGCAGCCACCAATATTGATATCGAATCCGTGTGCTTGCGGGTAAAAATCAGGATCCGCGCTATCCTCTCGCCCCGTGACGTAGCCGTCGCGATGAGCAAGGTGCCACTTTCCCAGATGAACACAGGTGTAACCCCGGGGCTTGAGTAGCTCGGGCAAGGTGAGATGCTGTTTCTCCAAGACTTGGGTCCAACGCGGCATCGTCAGGGGCGTGTTGACGAAGGGATGACCGGGAATGAAATCAGTCACGTGAAGACGAGCAGGCGACTGACCGGTCATCAGTGCGGCGCGACTCGGAGAACAAACGGTGCACGCCGCATAGCCGTTGGTGAAACGGACTCCGCTTTCGGCAAGCGCATCAATGTTGGGCGTTTCGTAGAAATCGCTGCCGGTGCAACCGAGGTCGGTCCATCCCATGTCGTCGACGAAAAACACCACCACATTTTTCGGTGCAGCTTCCGCAGAGAGGGGGACCAGAAACGCGACGACGAAGAACAGGAGGCACGCTCGGCTTGTGAGTTTCATGAAGATGTCCTTTGATCCGGCAGCAAATGGGCGGTGCGATCCCAAAGTCTATAGCTTTCAATAAAGAACGCAATCGCTCCGTCGACCGCAGGCACCGCGTCTACCGGAGCAAGCTGCAGCCGGAAAACGCCGCGCAGGTCCCATGCCGCGTAGGAGGAACACCGCATAGGATAAACACCGCGCGCTAGAAACGGCCGGCAGTATAATCGGCTCGTCCGCGTCGTGACTTCCCGCCAGTGATCAGCCTGCCGCTCAAGATAGGGATCTTTCAGTGAACGTATTCACTCATGCACTTTGTTTCGCACTCGTCATTCTGATCGCTTTGCCCGGCACGGGAAAAACCGCGGAGCCTCCCCAACCGTCGATTCCTGACCATCGTCGCGCCGCCCCGCCTGCCAACATTTTGCTGCTCTTCGCCGATGACCTCGGTTACGAAGCCCTCGGCTGCTACGGCGGGAAAGATTTCAACACGCCGCATCTCGATCGACTCGCCGCACAGGGAATGCGTTTCAGCCGCGCCTACACGAGCCCCGTTTGCACTCCGTCGCGGATGAGCCTCTACACCGGCGCGTACGTGTCGCGTCACGGTTATTTCAATGTGCTGCCCGTCCACCTGGGAACGAAGCAGGCGGTCGATTTCCGCCGACGCTGGACGACGTATCCGCAATTGCTGCGCAACGCAGGCTATCTGACGTCGGTGACCGGCAAGTGGCAACTCGCGACGTTGGAATTCCATCCTGAGCACTGTCGCGATGCCGGTTTCGACTCATGGTGTGTTTGGCAGATCTGGCGTCAAGGAGCCAAAACGACGCGTTATTGGAAGCCGTGCTTCAATCACGACGGGCGTGTTCGTGAAGACATCGCCGACCGTTTCGGCCCCGACGTGTTGGCCGACTACGTGATTGACCAGATGCGTACGGCGGCCCAAGCCAAGCGTCCGTTCTACATCCACCACAACATGTTGCTGCCGCACTGGCCGATCATCCAGACGCCCGACGACAAAGCGGAGTCCAAACCAGCATCACTGAGCGGCATGATCGCCTACATGGACAAACTGTGCGGGCGAATCCTCGACGAGGTCGACCGGCTGGGAATCGCCGAAAACACGATGGTGATTTTCATGGGTGACAACGGCACGGACTCGAAGACGCGGCGAACAACGACTGCCGGCGAAGTCCTTGGCGGCAAAACGGATCTGAACGACGCCGGCACCCACGTTCCGATGATCTGCCGACAGCCGGGCAGAATCGAGGCAGGGGCTGTGGCCGACGACCTGATCGACATGGTCGACTTGTTCCCGACCCTGTGCGAACTCGCCGGCGTGAAAGTTCCCGCCGATCTCCCGCTGGACGGAGTGTCCTTTGCAAGTCGACTGCAGGGCGGACAGACATCGACGCGCCGTTGGGTGACAGGCGGTATTCGCGGCACCGTCAGCTTGTTCGACGGCCAATGGCGAGTGAGCACGGGCTCCAGCGGCATCCTGGACGCCCGCCGTCTTCCCCGCGAAACGATCGTGGAAACCGCACCCGATGGCTCCGCCGACGCCATCTCTCGACTGCGCGCCGCACAAAAAGACCTCGAGGGTTTTGAAGGGAACCAACGGCCCTGATGACGCTCAAACGGGAAGGATCGGCAGAACAGGACGACACATCAGCGCATGGGCGGCGGGCGAAGGATCGGTAGGGGGCAACGCACGGTCGGGGCGACGCGATTCGCCCGAATGTCGACGAACGCGAGTTTTGTACGGGGAATCCTTATGACGACAGTGGCTTGAATGCTTCCGGCGCGATCGCATACAGCCGATCCATGTCCACCCATCCCATGATGCCTGCATCGTGACCTCCTTCGCCCGTGATCACGCCGCCGCCTTGGGGGACGCGTTCGACGAACCCGCACCCATAGCTTTTCTTCCCGTGCTTTTGCCCGCCGTCGGCCGTGATCCATCGATCGCCCATCTTCTTGTAGAAAAACCCGATGTGTCGGGTCATTCCCTTCTTGATATTGCCTTCGTCTTTGATCGCCTTGGGGCCGGCGGATGGGTCCAGAATCCAAATGACGCCGTTGGACTGCAGTTGAAACGGGCCGGAAGTCCCCCGGAACACGCGTTTCCAGAATGGGTCTTTGGTCTCAATGGACCATTTCTTCGCTTGGTAATCCAAGTTGATTCGCCCAGCGTTTTTTTCAACGAAACAGAGAGTGAAAGCATCATCGTTCTCCGGGAAAGATTGGCTCGGTCGGCCAATCGGCGGCTGTTGACTGCACCATCGGACCGTTCGCGGAGTCGTTCCCCTGAGTTGGATTGTCGTCCCTGCAGCAGAAATATTACGGGAAAAGTGACAGAAAACCAAACAATTTGGATGTCGAAAAGACGTTGTTGCCTGACGTTGCGTTGCCCTTTGTGTGCCGATGCTTGGGGCCGCTTCCACGTCGGCGGACTCGGCCCACGTCAGGATGACTTACTTGAGCGTCTCCTCCCGGTCCGCGACATCACTTCGGCCCGCCGATCCAGGCCGTAGGTGTGCCTGTTCCAGATCGATGCCTGCGCACCGAAAATGTTTTTCGATGTGGTCCAACACCTTGGGGCCGTGTAGATCATTCGACCCATCGGCGATGATCAACGCCTCGGCCAGCAGCCGGCTGACTCTTTGGCCAAAGCTTTGACCGTCGCCAGGGTCTTCCGCAATCCCGATTCCGGGACGGATCGCGTTGGTGAACAATGGAGTTCCCGACGAAAGACGAAACGCGGATCGGTCGACCAGATCTTTGACACGGCGAATCACCCAATCGACATCGCGTTTTTCAACATACAACACCAACGCATCGCGTCGCCCGAACAACCTGGGGTGATTCATGCATTTGATTCGGAACGGAACACGGCAGCGATTGAGACAAAGCGTTAACGCCTGGATGACATCGAACACCGAGTGCTGATCACAATGGAAATAAACGCGAACATGATTTCCACCCTCGCATTCTCTCGGCAACGTCTCGCTGAATGCAAAATAATAGTACGGCAGCCCCGTGCGATCTTCACGCTTGAGACCGATCACGTCCAACGGATGCATCTGCCATTCGTTTAAGCCCTGCCTGACCGGTAAGCCCTGCCAGGTCGGCCCCCATGCCGGTCCCGACGTTCCGCGGGTCTGATTGGCCCTCGACAATTGCTCGACGAACCACGGGTCGGGCATCAAATCGGCCGGGACGCTATAGGGTGCTTCGTCGGGGTCGCGACAATAGGCGGAAAAGTAAACCACCAGCGTCAGCGCATCGATCAGTTTCTCGCGCGGCGTCGCCGGGGAACCCTGCAAAGGCGAGGCAACAGCCGGATCGACCTGATGAACTTTCCCTGAGAACGCGAAGGTACAGTCGGAGACGATTTCGAGACGCTTCGCGATCGCAAGCAATCGATCTCGCAGGCAAGGCTGGGCCTCTTCGTCTTGACTCTTCGAGCGAGCCGTTGACCTGTGAAGCCCAGGTCTGGCAAAGGGCTGACATAGCATGTTGCGACTCTTTTCAATCAACCGCAACGAAAAGACCCCCGGGGTGTTTACCGAAAAGACCCCGGGGGTGTTTAACTGGAAATCGCGTTCCATGGCGGTCTGAATCAATCGTGACGCACAAAACCGGTGGACGCGTTCGGCAAAGACGGTGTCACACCGGACGCGGCAGTGCTGGGTATACGATTCGAAAAAAACGTCCGCGGCTTCACGTAGATCGGGTGCGCGATCGGATGCCGACACCAGTGATCGCTCAATGGAGCACGCGATGTATGACTGCAGCATGCCGGCAACATCCCAGGCGGGATCCCCCGATGCGGCGAGTTCCCAATCGACGAGGGTGACGCGTGAATCCGAATCGGGTTCCACCATCACGTTGGCCCACTTTAGATCACCATGGATGATCGTTGCGTCGCGCCACAGAGTTTGATTGCGCTGCAATTCCTCAAACAACGAGGTGTCTTGTCGGATCGTCCGGACGATTGCAGCGTAGGCGGGGCCGGCTTGAGACGCATAGCCCACGGGAGCCTGTAGACGAATCGCAACCGGTAACGTCGCGCGAAGACGTCTCCGCTGGGCGTCGTTGGCCGGATCGCGTCCACCATTGTGGAGTTGTGCCAAGGCCTTGCCCACGGTCGATGACCAAGCGATCAATCGTTGAGCCCGGCGGTTGATCGGTCCAGTCGTGGACAGGTCAAACAAGTTTTCCCCGTCGATGGACTCCATGACCAGAACATGGTGTGAGCGATCGACGTCGACCAACCGCGGGACGAATTCCCGTAGTGAAGACCAGCTCTGCCGGCGATGAAACGAATCCAGGACCGATGCTTCGACTTCCTGGTCGGCGATCAGGGTTGGGTCGAGCGAACGAATCTGCTTGACGAACAATCCCGATCCATTCTGGTTTCGAACGATGAAATTGCGGTTTCGCCCCACGGTTGGTGAGATGACATCCCTCGCTTCGAACCCATCGCGGTCTTCCAGATGCCCCCGGCGATGCAGGTACGCCGGAAGGTTGGAGGGCGAAAGCAACAAGGGATCACCAAACGGTCATCGGGTGCGGTCCCGGTTGCTGCTGCGTGTAGGGGTTTTGACCAGGATATTGGTAGCCCATGGGAGGCCCCTGCATTTGCCCCGGTCCGCCTCCGGTCCCTTGCTGTGGTGCCCCGGCAGCGATTGCCGCACATTGGGCGGCCATGGCAGCGTGATGAGCGGCCATCGCGGCGTGTTGCGCCGCATGCAACGCCGCCTGGGCTCGTTCGTCGGTCATAACTCACTCTCTCGATTTGGTGGAAGGGAATTGAAACCAATCAAAAACGGTTTCGATAAACCATGGGGCTGCCGTATTCTAGCTCGGCCATTGCCACTTTGGGGGGGACAGTGGAGAAATTGCAAATTGTGCGAAGTGGGCTGCTTGCTGGGCGAGACGGGCTGATTGCTGGGCTTGCTCGGCGATGTCCGTCGTCTCCGTGGAGGGACCCTTTGGATTGCGATCCGGACGCTTGGCCAACTCTTTTTTCACTCCCTCGAACAAGGCTCGGCCGACGGGAACACCGTGGCCGGTGCAGGCGTCCCAGCCGATGCCGGATTTAAAATAACCGTTGCTGCCTTCGGTGATATCACGGAAGGCATCGGTGCCGGCCAGACCATACAAGATCGGATGAATGAATCCGACGCGTCGTCCCAGCCCCTGATTGATTCTCGCAATCAACGCCGCCCAAAGTGGTGCCGCGGCGCTCGTGCCGCCGCTGTAATCCCACCTGCCGGCAAGCAGCGTGTGGTAACCGCTGGCCAGCGACGCATTGGCAGCAACATCGGGCAAGCCTCGCCCATCAAAGTCGTTGTGCTGGCTGGGCATCCCGGGAAGCTGGATCTTACTTTGATAGCCGGGGCGCTCGAACTCTTGACTGCGGCCTCCGGCGGTGGCCAGACGGCATTGGTCCAGATCGTTCCAGGCGTATTCCCTCACAATCTTGCCATCGGCGGTTTCGATTTCCGTCCCTCCACAAGCCAGGACGTACGGTGAGCTGGCGGGAAAATTGACGTGGGGGCTGGTCGGCCGTGTTCGGATCACGTCGAAATCACGCGATGCGGAACCGGCATCACCGGATGCCGCACAGATCGTGATCCCCATCAATGAAGCTCGTGCAAACAGCGCGTTGGCCAACTGCATCGGGCGAGACGCGAGGGTGGCTTCTGCCGATCCATAGCTGATCGAAACCACCGACGGACGGTTCCGCGAATGCAACGCGTGGGTCAACGCCGTCAGGTAGGGTTGTCTGGCATTGGGGTGCAATCGAAAAACGACCAGTTTTGCGCCCGGTGCGATACTACCGGCGACCTGCAGATCAAGCGTCAATTCGAGATCATTGGCGTACTCGGCGATTTGCTGGGCGTTCCAAGTCTTGTCCGGTGGGCCGGGCGGAGAAGCGGCACGTGGGTACTGCGGCCCGATCGGCTCCACGACGATCTCCGGAGGCTGGATGCCTTGCAGCCGGAAGTACGTGTCCATGTCGGATGAATGGAATTGTCCGCCCAGCGAGATGATGCCGATCGTTTCGCCGGATCCATCGAACTGTTCTGGAAAGTCATACAGCCGCGCGATCTTTGACGGAAAGTAGATGTGATAGCCGGGTGGAATCGGCTCGTCGTTGGAGCTGCGTGGCGGGGCATAGTCGGGTCCGAAGGGGTCGTCACCAGCTTTCTCCTCTGATCGGTATTTCGGACGCACTTCGGCGCAGACCCGCGGGGTCTCACCGTCTTCCTCAGTCCCCGTCATTGTCGCGTCGGAATCCACGCTCACGCTTTGGCTGGCGACTGGTGAAATGCCGGACGGATCGACCCAGGCCAACATCTCGGACCGAACGAGGTCCGGCGGCGCGTCATCGGGTTCGGGCCACGCCGCCGGCAGTGCGTCCGGCGGCAGGTCAGGCTCGTCGAGTTCGATTTCCTTGATGTTCTCTTCGATGCGAATTCGCCCGAGGTTTCCGATGCTGTCCAGCCCACCGACGGCCTCGATGATCCCGCCCAACGCGCGGGGGACGCAAACTTCGCCGTGATGCCCAAAAAACTTTCCGCGGCGACAATCAAACCGCTTCAGCGTGACCTGAAAGGCTTCGCTACACTGCGCGACCGTGCCCTGGGCATGAACCACGCAGCGTCCGGCATAGGGTTCGATCAAATCAAAGCCGACGTCTTGGCAGAACTCCACGACGGCATCCATGTCCTCGTCGCTGGAACCAAATTGTTCTTCGAACTGCTCCAACGAAAGCACTTCGTCGGTGAGCGTCTGCGCCCGGTCCTCACTCAGCGAGGGTGCATCCGTTCGAGGACGAACATAAATGGTGATCACCAGGGAGCGATTCGGATCGGCGTCACCCAATTCGCGGACGTCCTGTGGCATCGGCACGGCGCTTCCTTCCAGCGGCACCCAATCCGATTCGGCGTCAGTTGAATTCGGAGGCTCGTCGGAGGTGGTCACAATGGGATTCCTCGTCCTGGAGGTGAGACGCTGATCAAGGCTGCGTGAAAACCAATTCCGGAGAACCGCCCGCCGTGCTGAACGATTTGACGCACTATAGTAGAGCAAGACTCTGAATTCCAACGTTTAACAGAGCACGCCAACGCTTCCAGAAAGGTTTTCCAGAGTGAACGAATCCATCGATGCGGCGGTCGCTGCCTGGCGTGAGGCACTGGGACAGGAGCACGTCGTGACGTCGGTCGAATCGCTCGAGCGGGCATCGACGGCCACGTTTCCGACCAACGCGTCGGTTGTTGCGATTCTGCGTCCCGGCACTCATGACGACGTTCAAGCTGCGTTGCGGATCGCAAACCGATTTGAGCTGCCGGTCTACCCGACGAGTCGCGGTTGCAATTGGGGACTCGGCTCCTCCGTCCCCACACGCGACGCCGTGCTGTTGGATCTGTCCCGGATGAACCGGATCGTTGACTTCGATCCGCGTTTGGGATTCTTGGTGGTTGAACCCGGCGTGACGTTCCAACAGGCAAGTCAATTCCTGCGTGATCAGCAATCAACGTTCTTCCTGCCGGTCCCCGGAGGCCCGCCCCAGGGAAGTCTGATCGGGAACATCGCCGAACGGGGAGAAGCCGCCGGACCCTATGGCCAGCGAGCCGACTTCGTTGCCAACTTGCAGGCGGTGCTTGCCAGCGGGGACTGCGTTCACACCGGTTTCGGACGCTTTCCCAAGGCGAGTGCAAAACACCTTCATCGCCACGGTGTCGGCCCAAACCTGGAGGGGTTGTTCACACAGTCCAACCTGGCAGTGATCACTCAACTGACGGTTTGGTTGACGCCCTCTCCCCAGGTTCTCAAACCGTTCATGGCACGCATCGGCCGGCCGGATCAACTGAATCAGGCAATCGACACGTCTCGCGAATTGTTACTCCATCGAGTCGTCGAGACCAACGGAATCGGTTTGTGGAACAGCCATAAGATGGCGTCGACGATGGGCGGTTACCCGTGGCAGGCCATGGACGGAAAAACCCCCGTGGACATCGAGAGGTTCCCGAGCGAACCCTGGCTGATCGGCGGCGCGATTTATGCTGCCAGCCCCGAAATCGCCGATGCGACCGCCGCGCTTGTGCAGCAGAAGCTCAATGCGGTCACGACCGATTGGCAATGGGGCGATTCGAATGATTCGCAGAACGTCTATCTGGGTGTGCCCACCGAACACAACATTCGCTCGGCGTACTGGCGAAAGAAAGGCGGATTGCCGACGCACATCAATCCGGATCGTGACCGATGCGGTTTGATCTGGATGTGCTTTGCCATCCCACTGATAGGCCAAGAATTGGTCGACGTCATCAATGCCGTGCAACCCATCGTTCTGCAACATGGCTTTGAACCTAATCTCGGAATAAACTGCGTCAACGGACGTTGCGCCCATTTGTACCTCTCCATCATCTACGATCGCGAGATTGCCGGCGAAGATGAACGTGCGGTCGCTTGCCATGACCAGGTCATGATACTGCTGCGTGACCTCGGGCATCTGCCGTATCGCTTGACGCTCTTGTCGATGGATTCCCTGCCCCCGTCTGGAGATGATCACCAGCGCTGCTTGCAGTCGATCAAGCGGGCGTTGGACCCCAAATCGATCCTCGCCCCGGGACGCTACGACGTCGTCCAAGACTGAATCAGGTCGACGTCGTATCGGTTTTGGCGGAAATCAGTAACGACCCCAAAATCTCGGGATCTTCGCCATCGCGAAATTGCACGTGACGAGGCGGTTGGAACCCGGCTTGGACCAACAGCCGAGTCGTTTGGTGCACCGAGTAGGCATCGCCTTCGTTCCACATATGGAATGCGACCAGCGAGCCCAACGCCGGTTGCGTGCAGCCACCGTCGGTGAACAGGTCACGCACCACCAAACGTCCGCCCGCCCCCAGCGCGGCGTGACAGGCGGAGAAGATTGACTGGACGGACGATTCGTCGAACAGATGGATCGTGTGGGACAGCAAGATCACGTCGTAGGGTCCGCCGTAGCATCCATCGGTGACCGAACCCGGACGCAACTTGATTCGATCGGCCAGTTGAGCATCGCTGACGTTCCGATGGGCGAAATGCAATGCATCATCCAGATCCAAAATCGTCGCGTTCAAGTGCGGGTAGCGTTTGCAGGCCGCGATCGCATAGCACCCCGGGCCGCCGCCCAAATCGAGCAGTGTCTGATCTCGATCAAGTTGCATGACTTCGGCGATTCGGTCGGCCGACAGATGTGCCATCCGATGCATGGCCGCCATGTAGTTTCGCCATTGGTCCGCAGTGGTCGCCGGTCGCACAGGCCCACCAAACCGCAAATGATTCAATAACAACGAAATCGGTTTGCTTTCGAATTGGTCGGTGAAAAAATCGACGAATTCTCCGAAGTACTGGGCATTTCTTCCGAGTAAGCTTTGGCGTGCGATCTCGGTCAACTCATAATCGTCGCCCAGACGCCGGACCAAATCCATCGTTTCCAACGTGACGAGCAGCTTGCGCAGACCGGTTGCTTGGACGCCGAGCGTGTTCGACAAGCCCGTCACATCACAGGTTCTGTCAGCCAAGGCGGCAAACAATCCCGATCGGTGAGCGATCGCCAGGCTGCGTGCACGCATCTGACCGGCAAGCAGGTCTTCGATGTAGCGACTCGGCGAAAGGGACTCGTCAGACATAATCCATCCTGGGCAAGAAAAGCGATCGGATGTTTGGCGAACGGTAAAGTAGAATCATAGGTCGCCGATCGACGTTCCCGTGGCCATTCACAAAACTTCTGCCCCGCTTTCGAGATTCAGAGCATGTTGAATCCTCGCGTCGCTCTGGTGTCGATGCCGTGGCACAGCACCAACATGCCGTCGATTCAATTGGGAATCAACCAGGCCTTGTTGTCTGCCCACGACATCGAAACGACGAGTTACTCGTTTTACCTGGAATGGTCCCGGTTCCTCGCCCAACGCGTCTATCATCGCGAAGAAATGCTGGCCGGAATCGAGTCGGTCAGCGACACCTTTCACGGTGTCGGATTGGGAGAGTGGATCTTCGGCGTGCCGCCACTGTTTCCCAGCGACCCACCATTCGACGCAGAGTATTACCGTTTTCTTGTCCAGAAACGGATCCCGGCGAGTGTCATCGACAGCGCCTTTGCGGTGCGGAATTGGGTGCCGGAGTTCCTCAATCAATGCGTCTCAGAGATCCTGGCCCAGTCGCCGGGCGTGGTAGGCTTCACCACGATGTTCAGCCAAAACATCGCCTCGCTCGTTTTGGCCCTAAAACTCAAGATGCAGGACAGCGATTTGAAAGTTGTCTTCGGTGGGGCCAATTGCCAGGGTGAGATGGGAGTGGAACTGTTTCGACGCTTTCCGTTCATCGATGCCGTCGTCCGGGGCGAATCAGAAGGCGTTTTCCCTGAATTGATCAAACAATGGCAATCCGGCAACAGCACGTCAGAGCTGCCGGGAATCTGTCTGCGGGAATCGGATATCCAGCGAATCAACCCGACCGCTGCGAACGCGTCCTTCACCATGGCCGACGTGCCTCAACCGGACTATGACGAGTATTTCCAGCGACTGAGCCGACACCCACTGCAACCGATCATCGACCCGCAGATTCAGTTACCGGTCGAATCGTCACGCGGATGTTGGTGGGGCGAAAAATCTCACTGTACATTCTGCGGGCTCAACGGCGCCACGATGTCCTTTCGATCCAAACCGGCGGAACAATTCCATGACCAACTGATGGATCTTTCGCAACGCTATCGTCGACTCCGGTTCTTCTCCGTCGACAATATCTTGGACATGAACTACCACCGTGAACTGCTGCCACGGTTGGCGGAGGCACCGATCGATTTCCAATTATTCTTCGAAGTCAAAGCGAACCTGCGTAAGTCACAACTGCGGTTGATGCGTGACGCAGGCATTCGAACCATTCAGCCGGGAATCGAAAGTTTCAGCACGCCGATTTTAAAACTGATCCGCAAGGGAACGACGGCCCTGCAGAACATCCGGCTGCTGAAGTACTGTGCCGAACTGGGTATCGATGTGGTCTGGAATGTGATCTACGGATTCCCGAACGAACCGATCGCGGAATACGAATCGATGGCCGCCGCCGCACCCTCGCTTGTGCATTTGCAGCCACCGCGAATGGTGCGGTTGGTGATCGACCGCTACAGCCCTTACCACACGGATCCGAGTTCGCAAGGTTTACAAATCACCGGCCCGGCAGAATTCTATGCGTACATCTATCGCGAACCGGCATCCGAACTGAGCGATCTGGCGTATCATTTCGAAGCGGTGCATTCCGATGGTCGCGATCCGGAACAGTACACGCATGCGTTGAAAGCGGCGATCGAAAACTGGAGCCACCGATACGCGACGAATCCCGGTCGACTAACCCTGCAACTCGGCCCCGGATTCGTTCGGATCCACGACCATCGATTCGAACGCCCCTCGGAAATCATCTTGGAGGGAATCGAGGCGGCTGTGTATCAGGCGATCCGGCACGGCGGCAACGCCGAGTCCGTGCGTCGACACCTGCACGAACGCCACGATGTTCGCGTTTCCGCAACACAGGTGCGCGACGTGTTGGAACGATTCAAGGCCCAGTCACTCGCCTTTGTCGACGACGATCGATTCCTCGCGTTGGCCGTCAACGTTCATGACACGGGCGCCGACGAATCCGATGCCGGGTCGGCCGAGCAACCGTTGGTGTTTAGCCTTTAGGCGATTCCCGGTCGCGGCATCGCAGCGACAATGGGCGGCTAAAGCCCAATACCGCTAAGTAAACATCAATGTGGGGCCCGGACGCTGGCGCGAACCGGCTGATATCAAACGAATACCAGCCGAGTAGGGCATGCTGTGCATGCCAACCGCCTCTCGTTCTCGTTCGAGCCGGCACTGATTTACCGCTCGTCGCTCAGTACGTGAACTCCGTCGCAAGATAGAAGTTTGCTCCGGGTTGGTTCACGCGGCCGATCGAGGTTGCAGTGTTCGATGGTAATCCTGGCAAGAACGTCAATTCTCGTCCGGCCGGATCGAGATGGGTCCGGTACTGATTGTCCCCGAAGTTTTCCACTCCCGCGTGCAGCGTGACCGCATCCGTCGGCCGCCAATAGCCACGCAGGTCAAAAATGCTGTAGCCGGGGGTTCGCACTTCACCGAGCGAGTTGGCGACGAGATCTTGACCGGCGACAAACAGTGCGGAGACTTCAAGGCCCCACGGAGAATGCTGGTCGCACCCGTTGTTCAGGCGAAGTCCGACTCGGGCCTGCAAAGGCAGCATGTTCGGCAACGCTTCACTTTCGGTGCCGGCCAACAAACTGCGCAATTCTGATCCCGGAGGATCAAAGGCACTGGCGGCCGCATTTGACGTCCGTGTCCGATCCCGCCCCTGGGTGTAGGACGCCGTGACAAACCCGTTCGTTCGCTTGGTCAAATCCATTTCTCCTTCGTAGTCAAAGCCGACCAGCGTTGCCAGATCCGTGTTGACGGTTTGAAAGGCATAGAAATCCGGCGACAACGCATCGAAGGTGATGTAGTTTTCAATCCAAGCGGCAAACCCACTGACCCGAGCGCGATACCAGCCTTTGTCGGTCGCCAGCGACGCGTTGATCTGGTACCGGCGTTCCGGCTCGAGATTCGGATTGCCGAACAAGATGGAGAACGTTTGCTGGGGGAAAATGGTGGAGATGTGCTGGAACGAATACAGTTCTGTCATCGTCGGCGCTCGCATGCCATAACCGAACCCGATGCCGGTGGTCCACTCGGAATTGAGCTGGTAGTCGGCGTCCACGTAAGCGGATCCCAGCCCGAACGAACGGTCAAAGTCTCCCAATAACAAGTCGTCCAATTCCGCCTGCACGCCCGGAAACGTCAGGACGTTGCCGGTGCCGGGGTCGATCACGTTGACGGGATCACCGTTGGGGTTGTAAACGAACGGAAACTCTCCGTTGGGCCCGTTGAGAACCAATGGACCTGACAATCCCCCGACTTGATCGACGACGGTTTTGGCGTTCGTTTCGACAACGTCAACACGCCCTCCGACGCTGACGGTCAATCGATCCGTCACGCGGCGAATGCGTTCCATGAACAATCCCGGGTTGGCCCAATACGCTTCGGGCACGGGGCCGTTCACCTCCGCTGATGCGTCGTTACCATTGATAAACGGTGGAGAAAGAAGCGGCAGTTCCGAAAACTGATTCACTTCCTGAGTCAAATAGCGAAGGTCACTTCCCACAGTCGTCACGCTGTCCTCGGAAATCCAATCACCCGAGAGCGAGTATCCGGTGGACATATTGCGGGCGTTGGATCGGATCGGACCGATGTTCGTCCCGAGGAACGGGATCGCTTCACGCTTGGCCTCGGAATTAGCGTTCCCATTCAAGCTGGTTTCGTTGTACCAAGTATTGAACGTCAGAACGTCGAAGATTCCGGAATCCTCCACCACGTAATTGGCGTCGATCCCGTGAGTCCGCAGGTGGCCGATATCCAACAGTTGCGTCGGCACCTCAACGTCGTTGAGTTCCAACCAGATGTAGCTGATTTCCAGGTGCCGATACGGTGTCAGGTCGCAACCAAACGCGATGTCGACGTCTTGTGATTGATAGCTGGATAGATATTCATCGCCGTTTCCGTCGTGGTAATCGCTTCCCGAACGCTTGCCGTAGCCGATGCGGAAACCGTAATCTTGGTTGCCACCCCAAACGGACTGACGTCCATACCATTGTTCGCCGTTACTTTTGTATTCGGCCGTCGAACTGCCGTGAGACTCGAATCCGTTTTCATAGCGCGGCGACTGCATCACTTGAAAGTCGATGAAATCAAAACCGGGGCCGTAGCGAGCCGCGAACGGTCCCTTGATGATGATCACGTCCTCCAGAATGCGTGAATCAATTTTGTTCAAAACCGTGTCCAAATCCTGTCGGGCGGGAAACCAATAGGATCCCGATGCGATCAGCTGACCGACCGTGCTGCCGTGCACCTTGGTGTCGGTGATGATCGGAGAACGACTCTTGGCTTGGACGCCCGGTGCCGTGATGGACTTTCCAAGCAGGTTGCCCGCGTCCGTGGAGACTCGGAACTTGGCTTCAGATCCGAACACGACATCCGAACGCGACCGCGAGTAGCGGCGTCGACGCGAGGAAAGCAAACTGGTGTCGCGCGAGGCAAGAATCGTGTCGGCGAATTCCCTCGCCTGGGGCGTCAACCCGATCGGACTTTCAAAGGTCTGGGGCGCGGGGACCAACGGAGTCGTCTGGTCGACTTGAAACAGAACCTGGTCAACCAGAGTGTCCGCTGGCTCGGCTGGTTCAATCGTGCGGTCGGAGAAAGCAGTGGTCGTCCCAGACGCATTCGCATCCGCGTCACCGATCTCGCCCACGATCACGTCGACGAGCTCCCCTCGTTGCTCTCCGGGCGTGGTCGCTGAAAGCGGCGGTCCTGCCACCGCAGCGGTGCCGGCCGTCACCGTGGCAATGGCGAGGACGATCGCCCCGGCATCGGTGAAGGACAGGCGGAACAAACCTGAAGCAATCCATTTGCGGCAGGAAATACGTTGTCTCGGCATCAGGTTTCTTCGAGATGAGTCGGCAAGTCACGCATGGTGGTCGCTGCCAAACCGCCGCCGGCCGCGTACGGTGGTAACGGTTAGGACGCTTGTCCCTCATCTTCGGCCTGGGGAACCTCAAATGCGACTCTTTCCCGTGCAGTCGCTTTTAACGGGCTAGCTTGCCTGGATTCGCAGTTGCTAGCAATCTTAAGAAGTGGGGTAAGCTTCCAGCTTGCCGTCTCGTTTCGCTCGTGAAACGCAAGCTGTAAGCTAACGCCACTCGGTTGCCGGCCGTCAAAGCTTCGATCGCCCGACCTGCCGGGAGGGCAACACAGTGTTCAGCGCGGCGGCGCGGCTTGGTCGTCGGGACCGGTGATCGCTTGTTCGGCGCGTCGACGCAGCGTCAACAACTCGATGCGCCCCGGGCACTGTGACTCCATCAATTCGATGGCCTTGCCAAGCGTTACCGATGCCCGTTCGGTGTTGGCGGTCTGTTGCAGCGCGATGGCGAGCACAAACAAGTCGAAGGGAGACGGCTGGACTCGCAACTGGACCGCCGCTTCGGCTTCGTCCAACGCCTGGTTGGCGTCGCCATCGGCCAGGTACGCGACAGCCAACGAATAACGGAAATCGGGATTCAGTTCGTCTTGATCACGAAGCTCACGGGCCAATTGGATGGCGCGTTGGGGGTCGCGAATCTGCTCGGCCGAGCACTCCGTCAGCACGCGGATCAACGCCCGTCGGTACTTGGGCGAATCGGGCAACTGCTCGCGGAGACGAAGCGTTTGTCGATAATGTGGCAACGCCGCGATCAGTTTGTCTTCGGCGGCGAGCAGTTCGGCAAGATAAAAATGACACCATGCGAGGGCATCGCGGTAGCGAACCTGCGTTTTGCCGGCGTCAACGACATCCGTCAACTCGTCGATGACCTCGCTCAACAGCGCGCGTGCTTCTGCCGTTTTGCCTTGCAAGCTCTTCGTCTTGGCCAGTCCCATGCGACTGATCGCAACGTCACCCCGATATCGAATCAGTTCGGGGAAGTCTTCGCTCAACCAAGTGAATTCTTCGATCCCGCCGGTGAACGCCGTTTCCGCCATGCCGTGCTCATTGAGATCTCTCAAAACCATCGCCAACATCACCAAACACTGCGCCTTGGCTTCGCGATAGACAGCGACTTGGGGGTAGGTCTGCGACAGCGAAATCAGTTCTGACACCGCTTGGTCCAAATGCACTTTCGCATCGCGACTGCGAGAGGAAAGGTGAAGCATCTGGGCGATATTCACCCGCCCGGTGGCCACACTTTGCCGGTACTTGGGCATCCCCGGACGCTGATTGAGCAGGACAAGATAATCCTCCACCGACGACTGATAGGCGTCCAGCGGCCCGTCATCATCGCCCGACAGCCGCAATGAATTCCCCAGCAGCACGCGGGTGAGCGCCAAGCCTTCTCGATAGGAGATTTGATCGGGGGCTTGGGCGATCAGTCGCTTGAACTCGGATTCCGCGTCGCGCAGTCGCTCGACGGCTTGCTGATCGTCACCGGTGACTTGCAACAGTTGTCCGATTTCGCGGCCGCACATCGCCAGCCCTTCGCGAGCACGAAGGTTGTCCGGTGCTTCGTCACGGACCCGAGCAAAGCCTGCTTCCGCGGCGGCGAACATCTCGGCGGCTTCACCGATTCGATCGACCTGCACCAACAGTTCGGCGTAATTGTACTGGGCACCGGCAAGATCGATCTGGGCGTCGCGTTGCAAATCCGGATCGGAATGCGGTAGATCGAAAGCGCTGACGGCTTGTTGGAAGTACTGTTCCGCTTTCCCGGCGTCGCCGATCGACATCGACAACAGTGCTCGGCGAACCCAGACATTTGCCAGGTCGATGTTCCAACTCGTGTCATCGGGATGTTGTTGTTTCAGTAGTTCCAAGTTTTTCTCGGCAATCTGATAATGCCCGTCGGCTGCATCATGTTCGTGCATCGTCCGGCGCAGGTCAGCCAATCGGATCCGCGTGCGTGCCGCTTCGCGACGCAGTTGCGGATCGTCTGCATCGATTTGCAACAGCTCTTCGTAATCCTCCGCCGCGGATTGCAATAGGCCTGCCCGCACCGCGCTGGTCGCCGGAAAGACGGCCAGCACCTCGCTCACGCCGGACAGCGAGCGGTCGATCGCATCTTGGGCACGGCGGAATTGTTGCAGCGCGAGTTTTTTTGCGGCTTGCTCTGCCTCCAAGGACTCGGTCGCCAGCACACGTGCTTGTTGTTCCTTCCACAACGACTCGGCGACATGATTCTTGGCGTTCGTTGTCACCGCAGCGATCGTGAAACCGGCCACGGACGCGACCAGCAAGACGCCTGCCATCGCAAGGCTCAAGGTTCGATGATGGCGGAACCACCGCGACGCTCTTTCGAGTGCCGTGTCTTGATAAGCCGAAACCGGTTCATCGGCCAGCCAACATTGGATGTCGCCGGCAAGTGCTTCGGCTGATTGGTAGCGTTCACTTCGCGATCGAGCCATCGCTTTGGCGCAGATCGCATCGAGCGCCCGGGGCGCGGTCGGAACGACCGAACGGACCGTCGGCGTGGGGAACACACGAATGCGACGCAACAAGTCGTGGGCGGTGTCTTTGGTGTCGGCCGGGCGAGTTGTTTCGTGCGGCGATTTTCCGGTCAGCATCGCGAACAGGATCGCCCCCAATCCATAAATGTCCGTCAACTCGTCGTTCAAACTCACCCGACCGGAAGCTTGCTCGGGCGACATGTAGGCGGGGGTTCCCAGCGCTTGGCCTTCTCGTGTGAAGCTGACGGAGTGTTCGTCGTCAAACACGACCGCGTCCATGTCCACGTCTTCTCGGGGTGCCTCATCAAGCTTCTTGGCCAACCCCCAATCGACCACAATCACTTCGCCAAAGTCGCCCAACATGATGTTGCTGGGTTTAAGGTCGCGGTGGATGATGCGACGGGAGTGGGCGTAGCCGATCCCATGACAAATCGACACAAAGATGCCCAGCAGAGTCCGCAACTCCAGCGCATCGATTTCCGCGGGCGGCCGACGGCGGTTGGCGCTCCGCAGGTGGTCGCCGAGTGTTTTGCCACGCAAGAAACGCATGGTGTAAAACGGCTGGTCTTCCTGATTGGGCGAAAGTTCGTAGACCGGAACTATGTTCGGGTGCTCGAGCTGGCCGGTGATCTGAGCTTCGCGGATCAGCTTCTTGTATCGATTCTTTGTCTGACGCTTGCCGGGCAAGACCTCTTTGAGTGCGACTTCTCGATTGAGGATTGAATCGCGTGCCAGCCAGACACACCCCAGGCCACCGCGCCCGTGTTCTCGCGTCAACCTGTATCGGTTGCGGGTGCGGGGCAGCGACTCGAGCGTCTCGAACAAGTCAGAATCCTCGCCTCCCTCGCCGATGGCTCCCTCAGAGGGTCGAGTCGCATCGTCAGATTCCTCCATCGTGCCCGGCGAAGGAGTATCGATGGTTTCCTCGTTGCTTCCCCGTTGCGTCTTGGAAGGGACCGCCGTGTCTTTGCCAACCGAAGTGGAATCGGCGAGCAGGAGCCGATCGATTTCACGCTCGATGTCTGCTTGCTGCTGCGCCGTCAGAATCGACTGCTCACGCAACATCTCAATCAACCGCTGGCCGGAACTCTCATCCAGCTGTCGGGCCAGTTCTTCCAGACGCTCCGTGTCGATCACCCCCATTCGCACGGCGAGGACAACGAACAAGAACTCACGTTTCACGTTCACGGGAAGCACCAAACCGTACGAAAATTCCGACGAAACCGGCCCTGGGAGTATAGCGGCCGTTCCCCCAAGTGGGTATCCGCCGCCCGACTCGGAAAGCTCGTTCTGGCCACCGACGTGTCATCGCCCTAAAACCCTGGGGACGAGTTCTTCTGGAATTCCGGGCGGTGGCGTCGGAGCCATGAGGAAGGATGGCAGAAAAATGATGGGCAGAAACATAACAGCACACCGGTCAGCTTCCTCCGATCATCCGGCTCATTTTCTTGTCACCCGTTGCATGGCCCCCTGTGGAGCGTCGATACTTCGGCGACCATGAAGAACTAATCGGGGGGGCCGCGTTATCAAATTCCTTCGCGGTCACCTCCATGTCGGCGTTGAAGTTGTAGGCCAGCGAGACGTTGCGGATCTGCAACAAATAACCGATGGAAGCTGAAAGCTTGATTTCGATGGAGGATTCTCTACGAATGATTTTGAGGACTTAGAACAAACTGCCCGGCTCGTCCCACTGCGGCTCTTCGTCGTCATACCCGCCCGCCAAAGCTCGGTCGACACTGTCGATCCGAGCCGCATCGACCGCGAGCTGTTTTGCGTACGGTGTTGCTCGGGACGAATTGCCATAGGCGATTCGATTGATGATCATCAGGGCATCGCTAGGAGTAATGAGACCGTCCCCGTTGACGTCGAATTGATCGTCACCTTCGATCCCCGTCCACTCGGCGTCGTGTCCGATGAGGCTGAGGCGGTTGATGATCATTAAAGCATCGAGCGCCGATCCGCTCCCGTCACCGTTGACGTCGATCCACCACACCCATTGGGGCTGGTAACCGCCTTCGATGAACTCATTTTCCCCTTTCTTGTCGAGAAGCTTGTCTTGCTCGTTGTCATCTTTGATGCCTTCGAGTGCGAGAATCGTCTCCGGCAGAGCTTTGTCGTTCCACGAAGTCAGCGCGTTATCCACTTTGTCGACGATGGAGACGAGGGACTCATCGGCAACCATGTGATCGCCGATCAACAAATCGTCATCAAGACCTCCATGGATCACATCACGGTCGAATCCGCCGATCAACAGGTCGTTGCCCGCACGTCCCTGAACATTGTCCTTTCCTTCGCCTCCGATCAGGGCATCGCCTGCGTCGCCGCCGTGGATTTGATCGCGCCCCGCACCTGCAAAGACGATCTGCCGGATCGCAACCGACGTCTGGGAATACCTGTTTCCACTTCCACCAAACTCGCCTTGATAGTGGTCGTTTCCGTCACAGAGGAAGGCGACGATTCGATCAATCGAGGAGGCGGTAAAGGTCTCCATGATTCTCGATTTGTCCGATGAATCTTGGTTCAGTTTAACGTCGACGGTCAATGCATCGGTGCGATCGTCGTATTTGAATGCAACCTTGTCTCGTCCATCGGTCCCGATGATGAACAACGTTCCGTCGACCAGCCCAACGCCTTGGATGACCGCGGCGGTCGTTGCCACTTCCGACTCGCCGGTGTCGTCGTCCGTCACGGTGAAGGTGATTTCGTAGATTCCGCCGCTGGCGTATTCGTGGCGGCTTTCAAACGTACGATCAGTTGGGTCAACATCGACGATTTCAGAATCGCTTCCGTCCCCCCAGTCGATGACGGCTCTGTGCGTGTCTTCGGTGCCAACATCGGCGACCGTACCAGAGACCGAAACAACGTTGTCATCGCTCTTGGCCTTCAGCGAGCTTGCGTCGCTGGTGAAAGCGGCCACTTCGGGGTTGACGTTAAAGACGTCGACGCCAGTCTCTGCGCTGTCATCGGCCGCGGAGTTGGCAACGGTGACAGAGATGTTGTAGGGATCCAGGGGTGTATTGGTGGGATTGTCATCGAGATACGTGTGCGGAATCTCCACCTCTCTTTCGCCGCCCGCCAAGAACACCTCGCTGGAGTTTCCGTCGCCCCAAAGCACGGTTACGGTGTGGGTCTGATTCGGGTCAACATCTTCGAACAGCACCGTCAATGTGAACTCCTGATTCTCCAGGATCGGTTCGGTTGGCAGGACGAGGTCGGTGATCTCGGGAATGGACAGATACCGAACGGTGGTGGAAACCACATCGCTGACGCCACCATCATCATCGGTGACGCGAAGCGCGACGTCGAAAATTTGTCCGGGGAATGCACCGGCCGCGTCAAAGATCGGCGTCGGTCCAGTCGCGTCGTCGAATACGCCGTCATCGTTGAAATCCCATTCAAATGTGAAGGTGTCTTCGAAGCTTTGATCCGTTGCGGTACCTGACAATTGGATCTGTGTCGCGGGAATCAAAATTTGATACGGGCCTCCGGCTTCAGCGATCGGGGGAATGTTGACGATGCGCACGGTCGTCGATCCTGCATTCTGGGTGAGCCCGTCTTCGTCGATCAGGTCGACGTTTATGACCGTGTCAACAACGCCGGGGAAGGGAGGGTCATCGACGTAGGTGTGCGAGACGACACGTGAAAGGTCGGCGACCTGTTGTGCGGTCAATTCCGTCGACGTGCCGTCACCCCAGCGGATGATGTAGGTGGACACCGTATCGGTGATGGCGGGATCAATGACCGACCCCAATGTCAACGAGTATTCGGTGTTCTCCTCGATCGCTGGTGGGCCGTCGATTTCGATCGAAGGCGGCTGATTGATCACAGTGATGGTCAAGGAAGCGGGGTACTCTTGATTCGCGTCGTCGATGGCGAACGCTTCGACTGTCAATTCGCTTCCATCCCCGTCCCGGAATACATGCGGAACGGTCACGACGGTCGATGCTTGGTCGAGGACCACCGTTTCAGCCTCGCTACCGTCATTCCACTCGATCCGCCAGCGGACGATGCTGCTGTTGGTACCCTCGACACCCGGGTCGAGCGTGACAAAGAATGGAGTTCCTTCGATGGCCGTCTTCGTACCGCCGCTGATTCGTGGAGTCGGGGCGGTGTTGGTGACTTCACCGATCAGCACATTGGTCGGATGCTCGCCATCTTCATCGATCATCACCGCGGTGATCTCCAAAGGAGCGATTTCCGCGTTGTAGACGAACCGAACATTGCGGAGTGGGTTTTCCGGATCGTTGGGATACGAGACGGGCGTCATTGGTCCGTTTCCATCCCAATCGATAATCCACTCGGTTGTGGTGTCTTCGCCCGGGTCGTGGTTGGTGAGAATCAGCTGCAACGGTTGACCTTCGGCGACCGAGAAAAGGTCTGAACCAGGCGAAACCAGTAACTCAGGTGGCACCGAAATCATCGGTGCGGCGATATTGCTCACTTCGACCGGGATGGATGCGGTACCCGGATAGGTTCCGTCTTCATCGGTCGCACTGACGGTGACCTGGTAAAAGCCGCCCGGCTCGGTGGCGCTGTCATCGACATATCGGTGGGCTGCCGAACGGATGTCGCCGATGATCGTTTCAACGTTCCCGTCCCCCCAGTCGATCGTCCACTCGGTGATGGTGTCGTCTCCGGGATCGTTGATCGCGTCGACGCCGAGCGTATAAACATGGCCCTCGTCGATCGGTGACGTTCCGGCTGTCGTGACGATGGTCGGGTCGACCGGATTGACGGTGACCGTCAACGTTTCGGTCGCGGAAAGGCTGCTGCCGTCATCTTCCAAAACGATGGCGCTGATGGTGTAGGTTCCGTCGTCTTTGTACGTGTGGGTGAACTGCGTTGATGTGATCTCCTGAATCGTTCCGTCGCCGAAATCAACCAGCCACGAAACCGGAGTGGTCGTTCCACCGGACGCCACCAGCGTGTAATTCCCCGTCGCACCTTCATCTAAGATTGTGTTGCCTTCGATCTTTCTTTCACGCGGCGGAATCTCGTTGACGATGACGTTTGTCGTCACCGCCGCATAGGGTCCGCCGTCCTCGTCGAAAGCGGTCGCCGTGATGGTCTTGGTGCCGAAACTGTCATAGACATGCGTGACGACGCCGGCATCGATGAAGTAGATGTCATCGACGGTGCCGTCGCTTTCCCAATCGATTTCCCAACGCTCAATCGTGTCGTCGCCGGGATCGGCTGATCCGAGCGTCAGGCTGACCGAATCGAATTGGTCGATCGTGCCAGGGCTGACGCTGGCCGACAGGACAGGATCCGCATTGGTGACCACGATCGATTCAATCGCAATCGTGCGAAGTCCGGACGTGACCACTTCGACCGCGACCGGGTAGACGCCGTCGTCGTCGATTCCGAGTTCTTGCAATTCGGACCAGTCCAGTGCGAAAGAGCTTCCGATTCGATCGCCAAAGACCCCATCGCCATCGAGGTCCCATTGATAATCGCTTTCGGCAAACGTCACGCCCTCAGCGGATGCGGTGGTGGACAAATCCACCGAGTTCCCTTCCTCGATGCTTTCGGGAGTCACCGTGATCGACGCGGACAAATCGGCAAGTTCCCCCAGGTCCTCGATCTCTTCCCACTTCACGAGTACTTGACCATCGACACTGATCTGACCGCTCGGAGTGGTCAGATTCGTCGCGGGACTTGGATCGAAGCTGAGATCACCGACGACGTATGTCAACGTATCTCCGATCGGCGGTGCATCTTCAGACAATGGGCTCGCGCCGTTGATCGAGACGGTCGCATTGTCATTTGTGATTTGTAATCCTGGCAAATTGACGTCGATTGCGTCGTCGCCCTCACCGAGTTCGATGGACGTCGTTGCTCCTGAAACCGAACGCAGGCTGACGAAGTCGTTCCCGTCACCGGTGTCGAGCGTCAATGAACTCGGTTGGCTGGCAATCGAGATTTCGTCATTTCCCCCAAAGGTCCGGATCGTCAACGGGATGTTGCCGGTCCCAGAAGATCTGACAATGTCGGTGAAATCGCCAGCTGGGGTCGATTCGTTCGAAGCAACTTCCAGGGAGCCGAAGTTTCCGTCAAACCCGACGCGGTAACTGGATGTGTTGGTGGCGAAACCAGGCAAAACTTGAATTGCCGTCCATCCGTTGGGACTGGTAACGTACAGCAAGTCAGCAATGTAGTCTTGTTCGGACAAGTCAAAGGTCAACGAGGTCATTTCCTCGATTCCCTTGGCATCGTCAAAGCTTCCGATGCCCTGGGTGATCCGCTGCGCGAATGCCAAGCGACCGCTGGAGGGATCACGTGAGTAGGCGATGATGGTTCCGTCAGAGGAACCGGCAAACACGAATCGGTCGCCTCTGCTGGAGACGATGTCGACGACGTCCGACAGCGAGCCGGCCCCGCCCGAGCCACCCGAAGCGGTTTGCAGGAGCGTCAATTTCCCCTCGGCATCGATGCTGTAGACGTTCAGCACACCGTCGCGTGTGCCTGCATACAATCGATTGCCAATCCGCTTGACGCTGGTCGCATTGGGTAGTGGTGTGAATTGAGCGGCGGTGCCGACAGCGCTTTGCAATCGCGTGGCGATTCCGCCGCTAGAACCATCGAGTGCCACGAAGAGAAAATCAGAGTTCGGATCGACGAAGATTTCTGTCGACTGCGAAAGTGATGCGGATCCCGAATTGGCCGTCAGAAAACCTGTCGTGGTGTCCCGGCTCCACGATTTGACGGTATCGTGCGAACCGGCCCAGAGCGTTGTGCCGTCGGGGCTCAGTTGGAGTGTACGAGCGCCGCTGAAGTCAGCAAACGCTTCGAATGTCGTCTGAAAGTCGAGGTCGCCCGTGTTTCGGTCACGCTGGAAAAGTTGGATTCCGCTATCCACTGCGACATACAAGTGCTTGTCGTCTGCCAGCACGAGGTCCACCGCGGAGTCGAGCTGCTTGTCACGCAAAAGGTTGGATTCCCAATCGTCGGGAGTCAGAATGCTTCGCGGATTGAATTCTCCCGCGGTCTTCTTCGACCTTGTAAATTCGACCAGGTAGCCCCCTTGGGGCCCCGTGGCAATGCCGTAGGCGCTGCCCCGTCCGGGACGTGACGTGGTGAATACCAATTTCTTCAGCGAGTTGGCTTCAAAGGTCGGCGGCTCACCATCAGTGATAACCTGAATGGCTTCTAACGCGGATGAAAAGACGGTGATCTCATTGTCGGCCGTCGGCGCGATGAATCGGCGTGTTCGAGGGTCTCGGGCAAGCGAGTCGGCGTCGATGGAGTTCAGAACATTGACGTTTGAAGTCGCGATCGGCAGAGGGGAATCCGTTACGTCTCCATTTGCATCCACAAATCGTCCATCTTTGTCTCCGCCTGCGACCAGTTGATAAGTCTTGATTGTCGCATTGTCGTTGATGTAAATCTCCGACCCGTCGGCGTTGAACTCCACATCCTTGGACTCGAATTGTGTGTCGGTGCTGGGCAAACTCACCTTTTGGATCAATTGCAAGTCGCCGCCTCCGCCCACTCGCTGAGTGACGTAGATGGTCTCAGGTTCGACGAGATAAACTTTTCGAGGTTGGTTATTTCGAACGGGCTGGATCTCGATTTTAGCGTCTGGCCCGCTGCTGCGTGTTTCAAAGCTTTTAAAGGGGCCATCGACGATCGAATCGTCTCCCCCCGACCTGATCGAATACCGATAGACCTCCAGATGAGGTCCGACGAGGGTGAGGACAAACAGGTCGTCACTGTCGTCCGTATCCATAACAGAATCGATCGGTGTCCCTTGAATCCGACCTCCCACATATCGGCCCTGGGTTAATTTCCCGGGTTCCGAGCCATGGGGGTCCCGATCGAAACGATACACACGCGTGTCACCACCGGATAGTACGTCGATATCTTCAATGGTGAGGAAGACCCATTCTTCGGCGACTTGAATGTCTACAATCTCGATCCTTCCAGCTGGTGCCGCTTGAGTTCCTGCTGGAAACGAGTCGATTGTCTCGACGAGGCTTAGTACCCCTGTCGACACGTTTCGTTCAAAGATCGCAATCTGGTTGATGCTCGACTTGCTGTCGCTGGGGTCTAATGAATTTCCGGTGACGTACAGAAAACGTCCGCTAGGATCGAAAACCGCATCGGCGTTCACATTGAAAGGTACGTTCGTCGAACCTGACGGGAGCAATAGATTGGGGCTGCTAACGACGTCAAAGGTTGTGATTTGACTACCCTCGACGACATAGGCGTGTCTGTCCGGATTGCCGGTAGCGATTGGAGCTCGCGGGAACAAGACATGGAATGGTCCATCGAGTGTCGGTGTGACCGGATACTCCAGGGTGATGACGGGATCTTCCTGGCTGATGTCCGAGGACGCCGCTTCGAATACGAGAACATCGCTTCCCTGTAAAACTTCGACCAGATCGTCTTCGATCCGAAACGTCTTCGTCGACTCGGAGGTGTCAATCACCTTGAGCGTATCTTGGGACGCGGCTGCGGTGGAGCCCAGGAACTCGACTCGACCGATACCGGATATGTTTTCAATCAACGAACCGTCAAGCCCCGAGATCGTGACATCTCGATCCTTGACGGAAAAGTCCAAGGCGTTCTCATTGTCTCGGTTATCAATCCACAGACTATCGGCGGTGACTCGAAGCAAACCGACCTCGCCAAATTCGGTTCGGATTGCAGCCGCGGCACTGTCGATGTCCATGTACACCTGCTCGGCAGTGATCGTTGACGTGGCCTTCAGTCTGTCAACAATGATGGTGTCATCGTCTCCGTTGCCGCCAATGATTCTTGTTTCTGGTGACGGGGCGTCGACACGCAATCGATCGTCGCCATCGCCTAAAGTTATCGTGATTGTTTCCAGGCTGTTGCCGAACAGCGTCACATCAGCGGCGCCGAAGCCGCTGAGCCGGTTTGCCCGGAGCAAGGCGTCCATTGGGGCGATCCGACCGCTGCGGTCGATCACCAACTCGTCGTCGTCACCACCCGCATTCAGCTCCACCTCGGCCGCAGTGGCAATCAAATGGAAGATGTCTTCTCCGGCACCTGCGGAGATCGAAACGGGAACGTTGACACCGTCGATGATGATCGAGTCGTCACCCTCGCCCAGGCGGTAGTCAGCGATCGTCTCGATGCCGGCAAAGGACGTACTCTCAGTTGGAAATTCGCTCGATTCGATCAGTGACGCGGCGGAGTAGTTGCCCAAGCCGAGAGTTGTTGTGATGCCGTCGATTCCCAGTCCGAAAATCTCAACGCCCAAATCGACCGTCAACTCATCGTCTCCGTCTCCACCGCTGACCAGGGTGTCTCCATAGCCGGAGATCAATTTGTCGTCGTCGTCACCACCGAGCAGGGAATCGGCACCGCCTCCGCCGATGAGGGTGTCTTCGCCGGGGCCGCCGACGAGTGTTTCATCGCCGTCGCCGCCGGTGATTTCGTCGTCGTCTTCGCCACCGTCGAGTGTCCCTCCGTCGCCGGCTCCAGTGATGGTGTCATCGCCATCTCCGCCGTCCACATTGGTCCCAACCAAATAATCGGCGTGGATCGAACCGATGACGGTGTCTCCTTCGTTACGATCTGGTTGCGGGATGAGATCGCCCTGGTCGGTAACTTGGAGGCGGCCCACCTCGTCAAGTTCATAGCCGTAAATGAACCCTCCGGAGTCGGTGTTTGCACCTGCGTCGATCGTATCGGCCCCGGGGCTCGAGATGACCAGATTGGAACCCGTGCCCGTGACAACGAGGTCTTCGCCGGCGCCGGGGTCAATGAAGTCGCCGCCATCGCCCCCGTAAATCTCATCGCCCTTGTCGCCGCCGAACAGCGTGTCGCCGCCGCCTGCCCCCTCGATCCGAACCGGCAGCGAATCGACACCCGAGAGGTCAAAGACATCGGCGTTGGGGCCACCGGTAATGACGATTCGTGAGGCCTTGCCAATCGGCAGGGAGGTTTCCGCTCCAAATCCGGTCACAACAATCCAATCCCCGTCTTCTTCGACGCTGATTACCGCCGGGCCATCTTCATCGCTGACATCACCGTCGCGACGATCGGAGGCATAGGGCCCGGTGTGAATCCGAATCACATCCTCGCCATTCTCGAATCGCGGACTCGCCAGGATCGGGTTGAGATCGTCCAGGCAATCGAGATCGAATCCGACGCCTTCCAACAGATCTTTGAAAAGCCCCTTTTTGATGTTCAGGTTGATGTCGGCAACGTCGCTGATGTTCAGATCGACTTCGCCTTCGAGGCCAAAGAACTCCACCTCGACCTTGATCCCGGCATCCAGGCTGGCCGACGCGTCGACCAGGCAGAAGACCTTCGATGCATCTCCATCGGTTTGGCTTTGTATTTCGTCCAGTCGCAGCGCGCCGTCTTCGTTCGGATCGAGCAAATCCAATTGAACGCCTCCGCTCAGATTGGCCTTCACGCTGCCGGACGCCAGCTCGACATCGATCTTTGCCGTGGCACTGGCATCGATATCGATTTCGACTTCGTTCCCGTCTCGATTTCGAATGTAGATTCCGTCGAGGAGGTCATCCCACACGGGATCATCACCGCGGCGAATGGCGTCCACCATTTTGCTTAATCCGACTGTGTCGTAGACCAGTCCCAGTTGCGTGAAGACGCTGGCATCGACGTCGCCATTCAGGTCAGCGACCCCGACGTCGATATTGATGTCCTTACCAAAGGTGACGTCGAGGGTCGGGACATTCAAGCTGACCAGATCCGCGGGATCATCGGCGGTGACACCGCTGAGCAGTTTCACAAAGTTGGTGGGTCGAATGAAATCAAACCTTAACCCACCGGACGTCTCCGTGATTGCTTCGTAAGTGTTGATGAATTGGCTCGCCTCGGTGGCGGTGGCCGAGTCGATGGCGGAAACAACGGAGCAGGGCGCGAGGGTACGAGAGGAGGCGCCCTGCGGCTGGAAATATTCAAAGCATCCCAGTGCAAGCACGGGTTTTTCGCCCAAATCGGCCAGGATGCGTCCAAGGGGCGAATTCGGGTCCAACAAATCGACCACGTTGCCCAACGCTCTTCGGAAATGGCGGATGAGGTCCTCGTTCGCGCCACCGGCCAAGTCAAAAATCGTCTCGGGAAAGGATGCTCCGCGAATGTTATTCAGGTCGCTGAGAATTGGCAACGACGTGCCCAGTAAGTTACTACCACCGAGTCCACCGACAAACACAGAAATCGGGCCCAAGGCGGTCTCGGCGAATTGCGCGATCGGTTTGATGAACGTTTCGATCAGTCCCCCCGAGTCGATCGTGACGTTTTCAAAACGCAGGTTCTCGAGTTCGTTGGTGAAGCGTTTTTCCCCCGCTTCGTCATCGTTCGGATCGGGATTGGTCGGGTTTTGGAACTTTGCCGAAGCGGTTGCGTCGAGCACAAAGTCGAATTCGATTTTGGGGAGCAAGAACCCTTCGCCGATCAATGGGATACTGGGAATCGAGCCGCCGGCCTGGTCAATCAACCCATTCAGGTCAGCCGTCGTATGCAGTTTCAAGGCTACCGATGCTTCCGCTTCGGGCTGGAAACGGTCCGTGATTTTTTTGGCAGCTTGGATTTCCGCCCTCGTCACGCGGTCGAGTGCGCGTTGGTCGGTTGGATTGGCCCTCTGGTTGGGCAACGTCCAGTTCGGGTCGTCGATGTCGACGGTGAATGCGATGGAAATTTTGGACTGGTCGGTTGACGCATAGTCGATATCCAATGTTGGTCCCGGGTTGTTCGCGTCTCCACGCGAGGTCAAAACGAAAAACCCGTCATCATCGATTTCGACGTCGATCGTACCGTAGGTTCCCTGTTGGCTGATCGCTTGGTTGACGGAGTCCCGGAACAGGGTTTCCAAGCTGTTCTGGTTCAGCTGATCACGCAGGGTGTCGAGGTTTCGATTTTGTTCTTCGCCGATCGAAATCAGGATCCGTTCTTCGGGCATGCCGTCCGGACTGCCGTTGTTGAGCACCAGCACGAACTCGGTGTCTTGCCTCAACACACCGCTCGCCGGTGCAGCCGCTCCGGCTATCAACTGGTAGCGACCGGGTGTGGTTTCGCTGCTGGCGGTCGTGAATCCTTCCTCATCAAATGACGAAGCGTCAAACCCAAGCGCCGCGCTTCGCCCGTCGTCGAACTGTCCGAACGGGCCGGGGCTGGACAGGCTGCCGAGGTTGCTTTCGGAAAAACCAAGTTCACCACCGCCGATAATCGTCATGGAGGAGATCTGCGGAAGCTCGGCGCTGAGCACGATCGATGGCGTCGTGGGCTGGTCCGGATTGGTAAAGCCATTGATCCGTCCGAAGTCAAGTGAGACCGTGACGGGCGCGAACGCGTTCTGCCCGTCACCGCCTGTGGTTTCCGCGTTGAATTTACCGTCCAATTGACTGATCAGCTCGGATTGCAGTTCGGCGAGCAAAGTGGCCGGATTACTGAAAGTCCTGCTGATGACTGCCTCGATCGGCTGGGTCCCGCCCGCGTCGATGACCAGCGTGAAGTCCACCTCCGTCTCCACGCCGGTGAATTCAAATCCTTCCTCAGCAGTGATGTCGACGGCGAAGGGGATTCCGTCTTCGACCTTCGCCGCAAGCAAACCGATCGTCGCGTCAGCTTTCAGTCCCGCGTCAGTACTGAGCACATCGTTACCATCACCATCTTTTGCCGGGGCCGATTTGATGTCGATCGATGCGCGAAACTCTTCGACCGGTGAGCCCGTCACGTCGACTGCGCCTGAGTTGACGTAGAAGTAGTCCAGGTCAAAAGCTGGATCGGTTCCGTAGAGCTGGCTCAGACCGAAGCCGTAACGCAAGTCCCAGCGTAGATCGAAACGCAATCCGTCCGACGCATCGACGCTTAGCCCCAGTGCCTCCAAACCGGGCAACGCAGCCGCGGAACCGAGATCGAGTTCGAAGGGCAGATCCTGGATCGTGCGTTGGCCGAGGTGAAAATCGAACTGCACCCAACTGGTGCCCGAGTCGGGAATGCCATCGCCATTGCCGTCCGGACCATCAAGGTCATCGGCGCCATAACTGAGCAGAATGTCACTGGCCGAAATATCGGTCCCCGCGTCCGGACTGTCGATCAAGATTGGTTCCAGAATGGTGAACATCGCGTTCTGAAAGTCTGCGACCAAATTCTCGCTGGTCGATGTAAAAACCGTTTCGACCAAATCGGAAAGCCCCGTTTGAATGTCCTCGATTTCGCTCAGCGACGGCTCGACAGCGTCGGTCAGTTGTCCTCCCACGATCGGTACGCCCGAGATCTCATCAACGGCGGTCTGAATGCCGGTAATGATTTCGCTGAAGGTGTCGTCAAATCCGTCTTTGATTTGGCCGACTAAACGATCCCGCTCTTCATTGTCGATGTTTTGCAAGAACTCCAACAGCTCATTCGGCGGATCGTCGTTGACGATCGTCCCGGTCGCCCGGGTATCTTCCTCGCTGGCAAAGGTCACCTCACCAATCACCGAGGTGAACCGAACCTCCAATCGCTCGTCGCCTTCGATTTCAACATCGTTGTTGACCGTGATCGTTAACGTTTCATTCAGTGAACCGGAGGGAATCGTGATGGTGCTGAACGCTGGAACGACGAAATCTTCCCCAGCGGTGGCCAGGCCCCGCTGTCCCGCCGAAAGCTCGTCCTCGCCGGCCGCAAAGATCTCGAAACCGATGGTCAGCTCTTCGCTGGTGTCGCCTCCCCGGATAATCTCAAACTGAAGTTCGGCCGGTGCCCCACCCGGATTGCCCTCGTCGACCATCGCGTTACCGATCGACAGCGAGGCGGCGAGCAGGTTTCGGGCCTCCAAACGTTCGGATTGTGGACGAAACCGTCGGGATTTCTTGGCAGAACGTGCCTTCGGAGGCGAAGGGCGACGGCGAAGTTTGCGTGAACGCATGTTACAGGACCGGCGGTTTTTCGGTGTGGATCTAAAGTCGCTATTAATCCACACGCGGACTGATGCTCCACATTCACCCCCTGGATAGGTGTCGCGCATCATTTTTTTAGAAACAATGAAAACGGTGAAAAGCAGTTGCTCAAGCGCAGTTGCTCAAGCGCAGTTGCTCAAGCGCTGAGCATTCCGTTTTCTTCAGGTCCAGGGACCGGCCGAGGTGGCGTCATTTTGTCGAGCGAGACGCTTCGGTCGCATAGCCCTTGCTCGCATCCCAGATCACGACGCGTTTGCCAGAGCTGGCAATGATTTTCGAACCGTCTTCGCTCCATTGGGCTGCCCGGACGTTTCCCCGTCCGGCACTCATTCTGAGCGTGGGATGCTGGCTGATCGGATCCCAAAGGAGGAAGGTTCCGCGGGCATCAATGGTCAACAAACGACGGTCGCTCGGTCCCCAGTTGACTGTTGTGACGGCCTCTAATTGTGCCGGTAATTCAAAGATCGGTTGAAGCGTCGTCGCGTCGATCACCATGACGAGGTTGCCACTGGTTGAGACGGCGATCTGCTCTCCCGAACGGCTCCAAGCGATCGTGTAGATCAACTCCGTGGTACCTGGCCAATAGCGCAGCTGTCCGGTCGTTGCATCCCACACACCGAGTCCGCCTCCGAGACCCGCGATGGCGAGCCGTCCTCCGTCGGCCGACCAACTCAGCGATTGGATCGATGTGAAACGCGTCGCGGTCGGACCCTCGATGGGGTTCAACTCGTGATCGAACAGATCGATTGCCCCATCGGATCCTCCCGCCGCAATGCTGTGCCCGCCAGGATGAAACGCCACGTCGTTGATTTTGGATTCGGTCGTCTGCTCAAAGAGCAATTGACGGTTCTCGGTGTCCCAGAGGCACACTTTACCCGGGTCATCGGGACGCCCGACTCCGCCTGCAGCGACCAACCGTGTTCCGCAGGGCGAGTAATCGACGCCATTCCACAGCGTGTTTGCCTTTCGGATTCGGTGGACCACCTTTCCGTCGACGGCGTCGACCAAGAAGACGCGTCGATTTCCCGCCGCACAGGCAATCAGTCCACCATCCGGACTGACCGCGAGATCGTTCAACCAATTCGCGTTGAGGGTGAACTCGCGGCGGCAGTGTGAACCCTCTGGTTGCCAACACTTGATCGCGCCATCCATCCCCGCCGAAAAGATCCGGTCTCTGCGGTGGTCCCATACGACCTTAAACACATGTCGGGAGTGACCATGAACTGTGCGTCGCAACGATCCTGTCTCAGTATCCCAGATTCGAATCGTTCCGTCCCATGATGCCGTCGCCAAACGGTTTCCATTTGCATCGGCGGTCAGCGAGGCGATCGCATGCGTGTGCTCGGCTAACTCCATGTTGATTTCTTCGGACTTCAAATCCCAAATCCGCGCCGTGCCGCCGCGACCGCAGGCAATGATTTGATCAGGATTGGTCGGATGGAATCGCACGCTCCTTAAATCGCTGAACGCCGTGGAACTTTGGAACTGTTGGGAATCGTTCGCAAGGTCCCAAACCATTGCGGCTTTCCCTGACGGATAGGCAACGCGACGACTATCCGCCGACCAGCCCATCTCCATCGCGAACTGGTCAGCATATCCCGGCCAGCCGTGTAGCGTTGAAGCGACTTGAAAGCGGTCGGTTTCAAGCAGGCAGAAGTCGCCCGATTCTTCGGCGTTGGAAACGGCGGACCATCGACCGCGCCTTGCGATGTAGCGTCCGTCGGGGCTCCACTGCAGCGCGAAAACAGTCAGCGGCTTCTCCGATCGATAAAGAACCTCCCACGTCTCGGTATCGAAAACCGCCATCCCCTTCCGACCTCCGACCGCCAGGCGTGCCGGCCCGACCGGCTCCCACGTGACGCAGTTGAGTGGACCGACCGGTGAAACAATGCGTTTGACGATCGTTCGGCTGTCGATCTCCCAAATGTTGATCCATCCATCGGTACCGGCAGACGCCAAGTAGGATTGGTCCCCATTCAGAGCCAATCCGTGGAGTGCACCCCGATGACTTTCCAGTGAGTATTCTTGCTGATTGCAAAATGCTTGGGCGTAGTACCATTCCCAGTCGCGTCGGTCGATGTCGGATTCGCTCGCGGGACGCCACTGGTCCAGCAGGTTTTGCGCCCGGGCATATCCGCGATGTTCGTCCATCGAGTCGATCGCGTTGAGCATGCTGGCCGAATAAAGGCTCCGCCGAGTGAGTTCGGATTGCTGTTCGGCTCGACGCCGCGCCCGTTCCGCAGATGCGGTTGCCGCAGTCGATTGCTCCAGCGCCGATTGGAGTTCTCCCAACAGTCGCTCGTTGGCCGTCGCCATCGACTGAGTTTGCTGATTGAGCTTTCGCTGAACGTCTTGTTGTTCGAAAAAATAGTAGGCCGACGAGAATCCGATGATGGTCAAGACAACCAGCATGATGATGGTTGCGGCAATCGAAGCGGCGAAACCGCGGTTCTGTCTCGCCCAACGTCCGCAGCGTTCGGCGAGCGAGGCACGCCGGGCCAAAATGGGTTCGTCGGCCAGAAACCGGCGCAGGTCTTCGTGCATCGCCTCGGCCGTCTGGTACCGATCCTTCGGTGCGCGTTCGATCGCTTTTTCAACGATGGTCGCCAGATCCCGGGGGACTCCGGTCGAGTTTCGATCCAACAGGACGGGGCGTGAGGAGACGACGCGCTGAATCAATTCGCGGCGATCGCTTTCGTCGAACGCCGGCTTCAGCGTCACTAATTCGTACAGCGTGATGCCCAACGAGTAGACATCGCCGCGAGCGTCCGTTTCGCTCGTAAAAGCCTCCGGAGGCATATAGCGGATCGTCCCGAGGATGTCACCTGAGCGAGTGATATTTGCGTCGTCTTCCGATTTGGCGAGCCCGAAGTCGGCAACCCACACATCGTTATGAACGTCCAGCAGCAGATTACTCGGTTTGATATCGCGATGTGTGATGCCTTGTGCATGGGCATAGGCCAGCGCGTCACTGACTTGCAGTCCGATCTGAGCGACGTTGATCCAATAGGGATGGATTGACGAACTGGATACCGACGAATCCACGGTCGAACGCGTGACGCGATCGGATCGATCGCTTCGGTACATTGCACCCGATTGCGCCGAAGCACTCGGGTGGTCGGGGAGCGATTCGAGTTCACGTAAGACTTCGTCAAGGCCCTGGCCTCGGATGAACTGCATCACGTAGTAGCTGATCCCGTCGTCTTCTCCGACACCAAAGACCGGCACGATGTTGGTATGGTGCAACTTGGCAGCCGCTTTGGCTTCGCGCTCAAATCGCAGTTTTTGATTCGCGCTAAAGCCCGCATTGGGCGGTAAGACCTTGATCGCGACCCGACGGCCGAGCGAGATCTGCTCCGCTTCGTAAACGATTCCCATGCCTCCTTGACCGAGTTCGCGAACCAGCTGGTAATCGCCCAGCGTCTTTCCGCTCAAGGACTGCGCGGCCGATCGGGACGAAATCGTCGCATCATCCTGCTCGGGCAGTTTGACCTGTTCGACCAACGCCAGCGTTGGCAACAGTTCGCGCAGTTCGTCGGCCCATTCCGGATGGCGTTCGACGAATGGTTCGATCGGACAAGCATTGCCGGCGCGACAGTCCGCCAGATAGGAATCGGCAATCTTTCCGATGATCTCGTCTTGCCGATCGGCACTCTGCTGATCGGCACTCTGCTGATCGGCACTCTGCTGATCGGCACTCTGCTGATCGGCACTCTGCTGATCGGCACTCTGCTGATCGGTGCCGCTCACGACACGAGCGCCTCGACACCACCGGGCAGGTCTTCCAGAATATTGCGGAGGCGGCGGACGGCTCGCAAATAGCGACCATAAGCGGCTGTCGGACTGATGCCCAACACCTGTGCCGCCTCGCTGTTGGTGAGTTCCTCGAAATGCCGCAACACCAGCAACTCGCGTGCGGCGGGATCCATCTCATTGATCGCGTCGTTGACTCGCTGCCGCTGTTCGGATCGCATCGCCGCGTGGCTGGCTGACGTCAATCGACCGAGCAGCCGCTCGGCAAGTGCGATCGATTCCGCCGACGAAAACGGATGAGGTTCGATCGAAATCTCGCGACCGATGTCTCTCGCCTGAACACCCAGGTGATACCGGTGGGTGTCGGTCAGCTTCTGCATCGTCTCCAATCGCAGCCAGAGAAAGAACGGGATTGCCGGGCTCGCACAGTAAGCCGGGAATTTCCTCTGAATCGTCAGGTAGGTTTCTTGCAGGACATCATTCGGGTCGACTCGCCGTCTCAGTCGCGGATCGAGGCGGACTCGGACCAACGCCATCAATCGGTCACGATGTTCGTCGAACAAGTCCGCCAACACTTTTTGATCACCCCGTGCAGCGGCCGCGAGCCGTGTCCGGTCCATCCCGTTTTCAAGTTCGGTCATGACAATCTCAATGGAATTGGAAACCTCGTAGGAAAACTTGGCGGCTGCGGAGAATTCCATCTTAACCCATCTCACGTGCCATGCCAGCAAAATGCCCCCACGCTCCACTTGCCGATCCGGCCCCGCAAGGGACCGAAATCGATGCAGTCACGCAATCGAATAGCTGGCGAATAGTTGGGGGACAGAATAGCTGGGGGACAGAATAGCTGGGGGACATGGCATGAATGGCTTGAAAGCATTTGAAAGTGCCGTGTCCCCGTCATTCTTGTTTGCTGATCGCAATCGCTGGACGGCGCATGCGATGGATGGCACCAATTGGAAGAGGCGATTAGGACAGATGGGACCTATCAGTCACATCAGTCCTATTGGTCCCGTTGCACGATTGTTGTCCGATCCTCGAAGCAACGGCAAAACAATGGGGGCAAAACCATTTTAGGCTGTGATCGTTTTGCCCCCATCGTCTTGCCCATCGTTCGTTATCCAATCGAAGCAGCACAGACTGAAAACTGACTTCGCGTCGGTTGCATCGACTTGGGCACCTGCCAAGAGTTGAATGCAACTGAAACACTCCTGCCATGTCCCCGGGTTTGCTCATTTTCTTGTCACCCATTTTCCCGTCTTCCGTCTCCCAGCACCCTTTCCCACCTCCCCATCATTCTGCCCCGAATGATTCTGCCCACCCTCTGGCGACGTCCGCTGATCGACTGCCGGGCTCCGTGGGGCATTTCCACGCCACCCGTTGCGTGAACCCGTGTTGATCGTCGATACTTCGGCGATCATCACGATCTAATCGGGGGAACGTAATGCTGGCACGACTGAAGACGTTTACTTTGTTGGGCATTGAGGCGATGCCGGTCGACGTCGAAGTCGACATCTCTCCGGCGGCGATGCCGAAAACGATTCTGGTCGGGTTGCCGGACACGGCGGTCAAGGAATCCACGCACCGCGTCGAACGGGCGATCGTCAACAGCGGCTTCACCCGGCCGCATGACCGCGTCGTGATCAATCTGGCCCCCGGTGATTTGCCCAAGCAGGCGGCTTCGTTTGACTTGCCGGTCGCACTCGGAGTCCTGGCCGGCAGCGGGCAGTTGATCCCGGACCGGTTGGACCACTACGCGATCATCGGAGAATTGGCACTCGAAGGGCATACCCGGCCGGTCAAGGGCGGACTGTCGATCGCGATCGAAACGGCCAAAAACGAGGGGCTGCGCGGGATCGTGCTGCCGGCCGAAAACGCCGGTGAAGCGGCGGTGGTGGAAGGGCTGGAAGTGATCCCGGTGGAGAGCCTTTCGCAAGCCGTGGCGTTTTTCGCCGGAGAGATCGACATCGCCCCGGCGCCGAGTCGCTTGGAACAGCTGTTCGAAGAGTACAGTGCTTACGACGTCGACTTTGGAGACGTCCGCGGCCAGGAAGCGGCCAAGCGCGCCGTCACGCTCGCCGCGGCGGGGCGGCATAATTTAATCATGATCGGTCCGCCGGGTTCAGGTAAGACCATGCTGGCCAAGCGTGTGCCGACGGTGTTGCCACAGCTGAGTGCCCCCGAATCGATCGAGACGACTCGGATCTACAGTGCACTCGGTCAACTGCCCACCGGACAACCGTTGCTGGCCCGGCGACCGTTCCGTTCGCCCCATCATACGATCAGCGATGCCGGACTGGTCGGCGGCGGCAGTCCCCCGTCACCCGGCGAAATCAGCAAAGCGCATAACGGGATCTTGTTCTTGGACGAATTACCCGAGTTCAATCGCAAGACACTCGAAGTGATGCGTCAACCGCTCGAAGACGGCATCGTCACCATTTCGCGTGCCCTTCGCAGCACCACGTTCCCGGCAGATTTCATGCTGATCGCGGCGGCCAACCCGTGTCCCTGTGGCTACCGCAGCGACCCGCGACGCAATTGCAACTGCACGCCGCCACAAGTCGAAAAATACATGTCAAAAATTTCGGGGCCGCTCATGGACCGTATTGACATTCATATCGAAGTCCCCTCGGTGCCCTTTGAAGAACTCTCCTCATCGTCGGTGACCGGAACGTCCAGCGAAGCGATGCGCGCGGATGTCGAACGTGCTCGTTGTGTTCAAGCGGAACGATTTGCCGATGGTCCCTCGGACGTCCGCTACAACGCGCAAATGACCAGCCGCCAAGTCCGGGAGCACTGCAAACTGGACAAGTCCTGCCAACAGATGCTGCGTCATAGCGTCGAAGAGAACGGGCTCTCCGCACGCGCCCACGACAAAATCTTACGCGTCTGCCGAACGATCGCCGACATTGCCGGTGACAAAGACATCAACGAGAACCATCTCGCCGAAGCGATCAACTACCGCAACCTGGACCGCGATTTGTGGATTTGAAACGGTTTGGGGGGAAAGATTGGCAGAATGATTCGGGGCAGAATGGTGCGTGGGGGATGCGGGGATTTTTTTTTAGATTCTTGTTAACCTGCGGGCCGCGGGCGGCATTTATCTATCATGGAGCCCGTGAACCAACCCCGCACCGACGATTCCGCTGATTCCGCCTTCGTGGGACTGCTGACCGAATGCCAGCTCCCGCTGCGGTTGTACGTCCGCGCCTTGCTACCGGGCGACCCCGCCGCCGGCGATGTGATCCAGCAAGCCAACGCGAAGATCTGGGAAAAACGCGGTGATTTTGAACCGGGGACCAATTTCAAGGCTTGGACGATGGCGATCGCCCGGTTCGAAGTCTTGAACCATCGAAAACGCCAAGCCCGTGACGCCCGGCTGCATTTCTCCGACGAATTGGAAGAAACCGTCGCCACCGAGTTGGCTCAGGTCACCGACGACTTGGCCGAGCGGCAAGCGGCGCTTCGCGAGTGCATGCAGGCGCTGAAACCGGCCAGTCGCGAACTACTGATGCGGCGCTACGCCACGCAGCAGCCGTTGGCAGAATTTGCCAGCCAGCTCGGACGCTCCGTCGGTGGAGTCAAAGTCACGCTGCATCGACTGCGGACCGCGCTGGCCGAATGTATCGAACGACGCCTGCTTGCCACGGGAGAAACGGAATGACCCCCGACGAACAAGCGACACTGCTCGATGCGCTGTTGGACGGCGATATCAACGAAGCCGACTTCCTGAGACTGGAGGCGGAGCTGAGCGTCGATGCCGAAGTCCGAAAGGCTTACTATCGACGGCTGGAGATGGATCTGTTGCTGGAAGAAGTGGCCGCGGAGGAAGTTCACCGCTTGCCTCCCCTTGCCGAACCGATCTTGCAGCGCACGCCGAAGCGTGGGCTGTGGTGGGCCGGCCTGTTGGCCGCGATCGCCGCCGGGTTGGTTTTGTTCGTGACGATGTTTGCCGGCCCCGCCGATCAAAACGATCGCCCCCAGGTGGCACAAACCATCCAGGAAAACGAACCCTCGGCGACGGGCTTCGGCGTCTTGAGCGGACAGTCCGATGCGGTTTGGGAAGGCGAGGCGATCGAAAACGGCGGGTTATTGCCGCAGGGCGAATTGCACCTTGTGTCCGGTTTGGTCCACGTCGAGCTGTTTAGCGGCGTGCAGATGGTGATTCGCGGCGAGGCGATGTTTTCGATCGATTCGCCGATGCAGGTCAGCCTGCGGAAAGGCAGCGCGAGGGCTCACGTGCCCGAACCCGCTCACGGGTTTCGTCTGAAAACCGGAGCCGGAGAAGTCATCGATTTGGGCACTGAATTCACCGTCGATGTGGACGAGACGCGCTCGAGCGTGAAGGTGGTCGACGGCGAAGTCGAGTTGCGAACGCGCGAAGCCGAGACGCGGCGACTGCGCGACGGCGAAGGGGTCGAATTGGCTGCCGACGGAACGTTGGCGAAGGAGTCGGCTGACGACATCGCATTGATCGGACCGGCCGCCTTTCAAGATGTATTGGCCGAGCGTCAGTCGGATCAGTACCGTCGCTGGCAGCTCGCCACACAATTGCTGCGCAACGACCCGCGGCTGATGGCACACTATTTGGTCGACCCGACGCAAGGCTGGTCGCGAACGCTGGTCAATCGGGCGTCGGCGGCAAGCCGGGTCAATGGCACAGCGATCGCCGGTGACGGGGCGGTCGTCGCCGCGACACCGACGCAAGACCGCTGGGGTCGCGACGGCGGTGCGTTGGATTTCAGCCGCATGGGCAGCCGCGTCCGAGTGGTGGTTCCCGGAGAGCATCGCGGGTTGACGCTGATGTGCTGGGTGAAAATCAACAGTCTGGATCGATGGTACAATTCACTGTTCCTGACCGACGGCCACGAAGATCGCGAGCCGCATTGGCAGCTCATGAATGACGGCCGAATGTTCTTCTCCGTCAAACCACCCGACATCGACCACCTGCCGCCAGCCGAACGGGAGCGACAAGTGTTTTACTCCCCGCCGTTTTGGGAAACCTCAATGAGTGGCCAGTGGATCATGCTGGCGACGGTTTATGATGTCGATCAGAAACTGGTGACCCACTACGTCAACGGCACACCGATCAGTCGCGAATCGATTCCGGAGACGTTTTTGGTCGAATCGATCAAGATCGGTGCCGCATCGATTTGCAATTGGAGCGAGCCGATGTACCGCAGCGATGCAACGTTTGTGGTTCGAAATTTAAATGGTTGTGTGGACGAGTTTGCGCTTTTCTCCGGCGCACTTTCGCACGAAGAAATCTCTAATCTCTATCACGCTGGAAACCCGAATGAGCGATAGACCCACCGGAATGCAATCAAGTTACTCCCGACGACGATCGAGCGCATCCCAGACGTGTTCACGCGGTTCGGCCGACAGGCCAACACGTGGCGTTAGCCGGTGGCGCGTGATGGATGATGTTTCCGGCGCCGCTCGCTCACGCTTCCCGCTGGGACCGGCCGCTCGCTCACGCTTCCCGCTGGGACCGGCCGCTCGCTCACGCTTCCCGCTGGCGGTGGTGGCGGTGGTGTTGCTGGCCGGGATGGCTCGGGCGGACGAATCGGCCGAAGGCGATTGGGAGGCGGATTCGGTCCAGGCGGCGGAACGCGATTTCACGCTCAAGGTCTTGCCACTGTTGAAGGACAAGTGCCTGGGGTGCCACGGTGGGGACGAAGAGGACATCAAGGGTGAATTCAGCGTGGTCAGCCGTGACGACTTGTTGCGCGGCGGTGAATCGGAAGAGCCGTCGATCGTCCCAGGCCATCCCGACGAGGGCACATTGATCGAGGCGATCGCTTGGGAAGGCTTGGAGATGCCGCCCAAAGAGAACGATCGATTGAGCGACGAGCAGGTCGAATTGTTCCGCCGCTGGATCAAGAGCGGTGCCCCCTGGCCCGATGAGGAATCCCAGCAACGATACCGTGATGAAGAACGAACCAAGAAATCGACCAAAGATGGCGTCCTGTTCACGACCAGCGGCGGCACCAGCGAGCAATGGACCGACCGCCGCTACCAGCCCGAGGATCTGTGGGCGTGGGAGAAGCTGAAATCGAAGTCGGAGCTGTTGCCAGAAGGCACTCCGGCAGAGCGAGCAATCGATTACTTCGTCGACCGCAAGTTACAACAAGCGAACCTACAAACCTCTCCGCAAGCCGAACCGCGCGACCTGTTGCGTCGGGCGACACATGATTTGACCGGATTGCCGCCGACGCCCGAAGAAGTCGATGCGTTTATCGAGGCGTGGGACAAAGATCCGGATGCAGCCTGGTCGAGCACGATCGATCGCTTGCTGGCCAGCCCACGATATGGGGAGCGTTGGGGACGCCATTGGTTGGACGTGACGCGCTACGCCGACACCGGCGGCATGTCGAACGACTACGAGCGTTCCAACATGTGGCGTTACCGTGATTACGTGATTCGAGCGTTCAACGAAGACAAACCGTACAACGAGTTCATTGTCGAGCAACTCGCCGGCGACGAATTGGCAGACGAGTCGGTGCGAACCCGCAGCGGTGGCGATGAAAACGTCGTCCAAGAAACCCGGCTCAACGGCAACTACACGCCCGAAGAATCCGAGTGGCTCGTCGCGACCGGGTTCCTGCGACTCGGCCCGTGGGACAACGCGATGATCGAAGCCGACGAAGCACGACAAATCTACTTGGACGATCTGGTCAACATCACCGGCCAGACGTTCCTGTCGACCACCATGCGATGCTGCAAGTGCCACGATCACAAATTCGATCCGATCCCCACGCGAGACTACTACCGCATGTACGCCGCGTTTTCGACCACGCACATGGCCGAACGCGCGGTCCCGCTGTTGGCCGAAGAATCAACGGACGCGTTTGAAAGCGGACGCGAGCATGTTCAACGGATGTTGGACTTCGCGGTTTCCGAAAAGAACAAGCTGGTCGAAAAACGCGAAGCGGCGGCGAGGAAATGGTTCGACGAACACGGCCTGCCCTACAAAAACGAGAATCAGCGAAAGAACCTGCCCGACGAAGAGAAACCGGAACGGCATGTCGGCTTGGATTATGTCGAACAGGGCCAGTTGAAGGTTCGCGAGCAAGACGAATGGATCTGGAAGCGTCGCCTGGAACGCTATGAGCCGATGGCGCAAAGCGTTTACAACGCGGCGTATGCGGACATGGCTTGGAACGGTGCCCGCAAGCTACGGATCGGCAAGCCGAAGAAAGAAAAGAAATCAATCGTCAGCCACATCTTGGTCGGCGGAGCATTGACGGCACTCGGGGACCAGGTCCTGCCGGGCGTCCTGAGTGCGGTGGCGTTGCCCGCCAGGCCGTCGTTGGCCCCCGGAGCGGTCGAGGACCCGTTCCTGCTGACGCCCGAAGTCGACGGACGACGATTGGGACTGGCCAAATGGATCGCTCACCCCGACAACGCATTGGCGCTGCGTTCGATCGTCAATCGAATCTGGCAGTACCATTTCGGAGTCGGCTTGGCGGCCAACGCCAACAACTTCGGCGCCAAGGGGGACAAACCTTCGCACCCGGAATTGCTCGATTACTTGGCCAGCGACTTTGTCGAAAATGGTTGGACGATCAAACGGATGCATCGCATGATCATGCTGTCAGATGCCTATCGACGTTCCACGGTTCCAACGCACAGCGAAACGCTCGCCGAAGTGGATCCGAACAATCGGTTGCTTTCACATTTCCCACGCCGTCGATTGAGTGCCGAGGAACTGCGTGATTCAGTGCTGGCGATCACCGGAGAACTACGTCACTGTGACGGCGGTGTGCCGATCAAACCGGAGATCAACATGGAAGTGGCGTTGCAACCGAGAATGATTCAATTTTCGCTCGCCCCGTCCTACCAACCGTCGCCGAAGGCCGATCAGCGCAATCGCCGAACGATCTACGCCTATCACGTCCGCGGGATGGCCGACCCGTTTACGGAGTTGTTCAACCAGCCGAACCCGAACGAGTCGTGTGAACTGCGTGAATCCGCCTCGGTGACGCCTCAAGTGTTCACGCTGCTCAACAGCGCCATGATGACCGACCGATCGATTGCGTTCGCGCTGCGATTGGAAAAGGAACGTGACGCATTGCCGGCGCAAATCGATCGGGCGTTTCGTTTGACGTTCGGGCGGGAAGCTTCGGACGACGAGCGCAAGCAGTTGACACGTTATGTCAAAGAGATGCGCAGTTATCACGAATCGGTCGATCCCGCGCCGGTCGAGTATCCGACCACCATCACGCGTTCGCTGGTGGAAGAGTTCTCAGGCAAGGTGTTCGAGTACGAAGAGATTTTGCCGGTCTTTGAAGACTACGAGTACGATCGCAAGGCCAGTGACGTGTCACCGCAGACACGGGCGTTGGCGGACATGTGTTTGCTGTTATGGAACACCAATGAGTTCATGTACGTGGAATGACGCTGCAAATACCAGCACGTGGCGTCAGCCAGTGGCGTGTGTCGAATCCACACCGACGCACGCCGGTCGCTCAGGCGTCCCGCTGGAATTGCACACCAGCACGTGGCGTCAGCCAGTGGCGCGTGCCGAACACACCTTCAACACAAACAAACCAACATCATCGCACAGGAAATTAGTCAAATGAATCCATCACTCAATCGTCGCGACGCGTTATTCGGACTCGGTGCCTCCTTAGGTTCGGTCGCTTTCTCGGCGCTGCTTCAAGGCGAAGAGGCGGTGCAACCGACCGCGGGTGGTTCGCCGCTGTCGCCCAAGCCTCCGATGATGCCGGCCAAGGCGAAAAACGTCATCATGCTGTTCATGGAAGGCGGACCGGGCCAAATGGACACGTTTGACCCCAAGCCTGAATTGACACGTTTGCACAAAACTGAATCCAAGCTGAAGGCGGGCCAAGAACAAGGATTCAAGTTCTTCGTCGGCAGCCCGTTCGGGTTCAATCAGGTCGGTGACACCGGCATCGAAATGTGCGACCAATGGAAATACCTATCGGATCCCTACGTCGCCAACGAACTGTGCAACTATCGTGGTTGCCAAGCCGAATCGCTCAATCACCCCGAAGCGTTGTTCCACATGAACACGGGCAGTCGCTTGGGAGGAGACCCCGCGGTCGGTGCCTGGGCGACATACGGTTTGGGGACGGAGAATCAGAATCTGCCGGGCTACGTCGTGATGACGGAACTGGCATTGCCCCAGGGCGGTCCGACGAACTGGAGCAATGGATTTCTGCCGCCGTATTACCAGGGCACACGCCTGCGTCCGGAAGGTTCGCCGATCTTGGATCTGGCGCCGCAGGATTTTAAATCGCGTGAACACCAACGGCGTGCACTCGACGAACTGGCGCGGCTGAACAAGGCGCACCTGGATTCATTGGGCGCCGCAGATCAAAAATTGAGCGCCCGCATGCAGAGCTATGAGCTTGCGTTCCGCATGCAAACCGAAGTGCCGGGCGTGATCGATTTGGCCAAAGAGTCCCAGGACACGATCTCGATGTACGGCATGGACGATCCCGAGACCGAAACCTTTGGGCGACAATGCTTGATGGCGCGGCGGTTGGTCGAAAGCGGCGTTCGATTCGTCCAGATCTTCAGCGGCGGATGGGACAGTCACGATTACCTGGAACGCGGTCACTCGTCGCGAATCAAGAGCGTCGACAAGCCGATGGCGGCGCTGATTCGCGACCTGAAACAACGCGGCATGTTGGAAGACACGCTGGTGATTTGGACGGGCGAGTTTGGTCGCACGCCGGACAACAATAAACGCGGCGGCGTCTATTCGCTCGGCCGGGGCCACAACAACATGGCGATGACCATGCTGATGGCCGGTGGCGGCGTGAAACCCGGCGTGGTCGGTGCAACGGACGAACTCGGTTCATCGGCAGTCGAGTGCGTGCACCCGATTCGCGATTTCCATGTGACGCTGTTGAAGCTACTGGGACTGGACGACAACAAGCTGACGTATTTCCACGGCGGCCGTTTCAAACAACTCAGCCAATTCGGCGGCGAAGTGATCGACGAGCTGATCGCCTGACAAAAGTGGGAAAAGACGATTCATTCGATTGGCAAAAGCTGGCGGGCGGCTCGATCGGTTCGAAGGTGGTGGAAGGATTCGAAATCCCGATCGCCGCGATGTTCGATGACCAAGCCAACGCGGCGGCGTTGGTCGGATTGTGCGACTAGACCACTGGCAGAGGCCTCCAGCCTGTCGATACAGGTGGTGTGCAGCGGTTTGGCGCAGCGGACGCCATCCCATCATTTTGCCCCGAATCATTCTGCCATCCCTCCCGTGATCCCCACCGACTTGACTGGGTGGGATGTCAGGAAAACGTTGGAGGTTTCAATTCCCTTGGGGGCTTCTTGGGATCAGCCGTTTGGCGCCAGCCTACGGGCTCTCCGTTGTTGCCGAGGCCCGAACGCTTGCGCGAATCGGCTGATGTCAATCGTGTTTTTGATGCCCAATCGCTCCATGCTCATCGATGGTCCATCGCAGAATCGATTCGACAGAAATTTAGCGATGGCGCGAGACGGCGATTTTGCGCAAGGGTAGGCGGAGCGTTGGAACGTGGGAGGCGGCCGCGCGTTACTGGCTGACGCCACGTGCGGGAATGCAAACCCGGCGGGGACGCGTGAGTGAATTTGGGTTAGACTGTCGCGTCCATTTTCCCCGCGACTGCCCCCCACCGGACACGCTCCATGCGACAGACTGTTCTTTTGCTGCTGACGATTGGGTTGACCCTTGCCCTCGGAGACGTGACAGACGCGAAGCGTCCCAACGTGTTGATCATCTATGGTGACGATCAAGGCTCGATCGACATGGGTTGTTTTGGCGCCAAGGATTTAAAGACGCCGAACATGGACCGCTTGGCTAGCCAGGGATTGAAGCTGACCCAAATGTATTCCGCCGCACCAGTGTGTTCGGCCAGTCGCGTCGGTTTACTGACCGGGCGTTTCCCGGCGCGAGCAGGACAACCGGGAAACGGTGACCTGAAGACCGAAGAGGTCACGATCGCCGAAGCGTTTCGCCAGTCTGGTTACGCGACCGGTCACGTGGGCAAGTGGCACCTGGGGCGCACCGGAACGATCAATCCCGCCGGCCAGGGATTCGATCGCTGGTTCGGCCACCTGGAAGGATGCATCGACAATTTTTCACACTTCTTTTACTGGTCGGGACCGAACCGTCACGACTTGTGGGACAACGGGACCGAAGTGCATCGCCCCGGTGAGTACTTTCCGCAGTTGATGGTCGATCGTTGCAAACAATTCATCGACCGACAATCCGGCGACTCAACGGACAATCAACCGTGGATGCTGTACTGGGCCTTTAACGCGCCGCACTATCCCTACCAGGGAACGCCGGAGTGGTTGGAACACTACAGCGATTTGCCGACACCACGTCGTGAGTATTGCGCCTTCGTTTCGACGATGGATCAGTACATCGGAAAGGTTTTGGACTATTTAGACGAGCGTGGATTGGCGGACGATACGATCGTGATCTATCAGCCCGATCACGGGCACAGTACGGAAACACGCGCGTTCGGCGGGGGCGGCGACGCGGGTCCGTATCGCGGCGCGAAATTCTCACTGTTCGAAGGCGGGATTCGGGTGCCCAGTGTCGTCCGCTTCCCCGGGCGGCTGCCGGCCGGGGAAACCCGTGACCAGTTCATCACCTCGTGTGATTGGTTCCCCACCGTCGCCCAGTGGTGTGACGTCGCGTTGCCGAAGACCAAGCTGGACGGCGTTTCGATGGTTGAGGTATTGGCTGACAACACGCCCGCACCGCGTGAACAGTTTTATTGGCAAATGGGCGCCGGGCGTTCGCCGCAGTGGGCTGTTCGCCGTGGCAATTGGAAGCTGATCGGCAATCCGCGTGACACCACACCGCCGCAGACTCAGCAGATCAATGGCGGGCAGTTGAAAGAAAAATTGTTTCTGGCGGACTTGTCGCGCGACCCGGGCGAACAACGGAATCTGGCCGGCGAGCACAGCGACATCGTGATCGAATTGATGAAGCTGCGTGAGCAGATGATTTCAGATTTCTAGCGGCTCAACGGTCAAACGGTCGCGGGGTTGGCAATCGGGCCGGAACAGTGCAGGATGATTCGACTGAACCAACCTCCACGCAAACTTTCATCCTGCCATGTCAATCTGCCGCATCCCCGGTCCCGACGGTCGTCCCGAGTACGCTTTCTATCGCGACGGCAAGGTATGTCCGTTGCGTCAGGTGATGGACAGCGCACCGGTTGAATTTGAATTGTTCGGACTCCCACCAAGTGAGCTTCCGGATCCGGTGGGAATCGCCGAGGAGCACTGGTCGCCCGCGCCCGACGTTTTGTTACCGCCAGTGCCGACGCCCGAGAAAGTCATTTGCATCGGCCTGAACTATCGCGACCATGCGATCGAGACCAACTCGCCGATCCCGTCCGAACCGGTCGTGTTCAGCAAATTCAGCACCGCGGTGATCGGTCATGGGCAAGCGATCGAATTGCCGGAGATTGCCCACAAGGTCGATTATGAAGCCGAGTTGGTGGTGGTGATCGGGCGTGAAGGCCGCAACGTTTCGGTCGACGACGCCATGCAGCATGTCTACGGTTACACCTGCGGACACGACGTCTCGGCACGCGATTGGCAAAAGGGTCGTCCGGGCGGTCAATGGTTGCTCGGCAAGACCTTTGACACGTTTGCCCCGTTGGGACCGTGCCTGGTGACGACCGAGGCATTGCCCGACCCGTCAGACGTTCGCGTGCGGATGGAGCTTAATGGCGAAGTCGTCCAGGATAGCACGACGGCACAATTGATCTTTGACATCCCGACGACGATCGCGCACCTGTCCAAGTTCGTCACGCTGAAGCCCGGCGACGTGATTTTCACGGGCACGCCGCCCGGCGTCGGGGACGCCAAAGATCCGCCGGTCTACCTGAAACCGGGAGATCGCTGCAGTGTGATCGTCGACGGCATCGGAACACTGACCAACGTTTGCAAGTGAGTACTCTATTCGCAACCTGAAAAGGAACCATCTGATGGCAACTGATCATCGCACCCTGCGTTTCGAATCGATCGACGCGGCCATGGCGGAAGCCGAGCGATTGGCCGCTGTAGAGACCCGGACGACGGGGCAGTTTTCACTCGGACAGATTTTCGAGCACTTGGCGCGAACGTTCGAGGTGGTGTTGGGTGAGCGGAAGATGCCGCCTTCACCGCTGCCGATGCGAATCTTATCGCGGCTGATCCGACCGCTGGTGCTGCGCAAGGCGCAGACAGGGTTCAAGTTGCCGTCCAAGGCACAGCATGTTCTGTGGCCGAGTGAAGCGGTGTCGACCGAAGACGGGCTCCAACATCTGCGACAGGCGTACGAGAAGTTCAAAGCCACTGATCCGTTACCCAAGCATGTTTTTTTCGGCAACATGACCCGCGAGCAACACGACACATTGCAGTGCCGACACTTCGAAGGGCACTTGGGATTTGTCCATCCGGTTTCGTAGCGATTTCTCGAATCCGCGATGTCAATCGAACTGACCAACACCTGCCGTCGGCCGCTGGAAATCTGCTTCCAGTCGACCGGTCGATGTAACCGGCGCATGCCAGCCATTGGCGTTCCGGCGCATCGGTGTCTCCGGCTTGCGGACACCGAAGCGAGCTAGGCCAAGATCCTCGTGCGGGCGGTCGATGCAGCTGCCAGCAGCGAGGAAAATGGCGGATCCGCTTCGGTCGTGAACACCTCCTTCATGAAGGGCGCGGAGTAAATCCTTTTGAATCGTTTACGCATTTCAATTAAGCGCGATCGATCGAGATTGGTTTGTGGCGATTGAAACCCATTAGTCTGCGGTGGTCAACTATCCGTCTGGAAATCCTGCTAGCGACTTCCGTCGAAGGGCTCCCCGTTCAGACACCTTATGATTTCTCTCCACGCGAAATGCAGTTCACTGACTTCTCAAGCATTCGACGCTGGACGCTTTCGTTGCGTTCACAATTCTTCGTCGCGTTTTCTTCCTCACGCCATTCAGAATCCGAAGGGTTCCGACAGATGAGTTTCCGCGTGCGGCATTCTGTTGACGGGGACTGCCACTGAGCGGTTTGTTGGCAAGGTGCTGGCAAAGGGCTTCGGTCAGACCGTTGGCTTTTGTGATGGATGGTTTAGCCGTGCCTCGCGACCGCTCAATCTAGAATTGATTCAACTCCGTATCCACTGCGTTGCCGGGGAACACAATTGACGACAACGTCTCAGACTCGCTGGTCAATTGCAAACGATCAAATACGCGACCGGTATCTCACGCTTTTTCCGATCGAGCAGATAGTAACCGTTGGTCTCATGCCATAACGCGATTGCACGCTCGCTGTGCCAATTCGCACAGATCGAAAGTCGCAACCCCGAATAGCTTCACGCGCTTGCTGCGGCATACGATTTGCCCCGCTTCGACCTCCAGCTAACTGAATTTATCCCACGCGATGAGGTGTCGGGGATGCGACGTTTTCCTTTGCTTACCATCCTGGTCTTCGCTTGTGCGATCGACGCGACACCACAAGACGCGACGACCGTACAACGCGTTCATTCAAACGTCGTTCCCTGGACGATCACCGATGCACTTCGTCAGCGTGAGCAAGAAGGGGATGAATTCGCTGGCTACGTTGCGATCCAGCTGGCTGGCAAACATGGAGAAGCGGAAAGGTCACGGGTCGTTCGACGCGTAGTGAAAGGTTCGGAGGATGGATTTGGAAGTCCGGACATGGCGGAACTCAATCTGCTAAGCCTTCTTGGTGGGGGGGCCGCCACTCGCGAGAGCCTGCAACTCGAACAAGCCGTTTCATGGAAGCCGCTGAAGGACGCTTCTGTTTTGGGCGAGCGATACAACTGGCTTCTGGATGGCACTCGAGACGACGAGACTCCGGTTGATCCACGCGATAGTGAACTCGCTACGACTGCAAATCTGAAGAACCCACAGTCGATCACGGTCGCGCCAAATGGTGACCTCATCATTTACGATTTTGGCGCCGGTAGGATTCGTCGTGTTGATCAATCGGGGATCATTGACACCGTTCAGGATGTCAAAACTGATTACTCGTTCAACGGCGACGGTCTTTGCATTGACAAAAACGGGGATCTGATTTTCGCGGATGTCTTCAACAGCCGAATCATCCGCGTCACGACGGATGGAAGTTTTAAGGTCATCAAAAAGGGTCGCTTTCAGGCCCTCGTCGACGAGTACGGAACCTACCTGAACCAAGCGTTTCATGCCCTAGACGTTGCGGCGTCACAAGACACTCCACGTTACGTTTCCAGGATGGCATCAATGGCTGTCGACCGATCTGGAGTCATCTATTTCGTCGAGACCAGTGGTCAAACCCATCAGATCCAGCGGATTGACCAAAACGGCAAAAAATCGCTCCTGGTCACAATCCCCGAGGGGGAACACCCGGGGGATGAAGATTGGGTTGATTCTTCTGAGACCTACGAAAGCAACGACGTTTACCACCCCGAAGCGATCACAAGCGACGATCAAGGCAATCTCTACTTCACCGAGAAATTCGACCGCTGTGTGAAAAAAATGACTCCGGAAGGTCAAATCACAATCGTTGCCGGAAAACACCATGATGGCTTTGGGGAGATGACGCTCAATGGCTCTGCTCGGGATGAATATGCTGAGGGCGATGGAGGCCCGGCGACTGAAGCGAAGTTCATTCGTCCACATGGACTGGCGACCGACCGGAACGGCAACCTGTACATCAGCGATCTGATGGATCACTGCGTTCGCATGGTTGACACCGAAGGGAAAATTACGACTGTCGCTGGAACCACTTCGCGTGGATTTTCCGGCGACAACGGTCCGGCAACCAGTGCAACCCTGAGTGCGCCCCGCGGGCTGGTCGTGGACGCGTCCGGAAATCTGTACATCGCTGACTATTGGAACCATCGAATTCGCAAAGTCGATCAAGACGGGGTGATCACGACCGTGGCGGGCGCGAGCGATCCCTGGGAGCCAAACCAATATCGCTATTCCTTTCAACCGCGGCCCAGCGTGATCGATCAAGCGTCACAAGCTCCAGTCCCGATCAACAGTCTTCGCCCGCCCAGGATTCCCAGCCATCCCTTCCACGAAATGCTGGCCGGGCAAACCCCCGAAACCTCCGACCTCGCCCGCTTCGTTCCCGCGGAGTTCTACTATATCCACTTCGACTCATTCGCAGACTTACTAGGGATCGCTGAATACTCGGCAGGCATCAATACTCAACTTCAAACTCAAAGTTTGAGCCGATCCTTTTCCGGTCGCGCGATTAAAACGCTGCGAGCTCAACTTGGGCTCGTCCGGGACAAGCAACTAACGCTTCTGGATCAAGAAGCGTCCGAGGCATGCGTTGCCGGAAACGATCTCTACTGGGGCCTCGGGACCGACCTGAGTGTGGTTTTTCAGTTCGACCAGCAGATCGAAGCGGGTAGCGTTCTTGAGGACTGCCGCCGAACGCTGCTTGCCGATGACAAGGACGCCACCGAGATCAAGGAGATCTACCGCGGTCAAGTCATCTTTCACGTCTCGACGCCCGATCATCGAGTTCACTTTTACGATTCCGATTTTTCGCCACGCCACAGCATTCGCAGTAATAGCTTGCCGGCCCTCAAAAGAATGCTGGATGTCGTCACAGACAAGTCGGGTGATCCAGACAAACCGGGTTCGCTAGCCGACAGTCATGACTTTCAGTATGTCCGAACGCTGATGCCGCTGGATTCGCCCAATGAAGACGCATTCCTGTTTCTTTCCGATGCCTTCATTCGACGGCAGATCGGACCAGAGCTTCGCATCAAGCAACAGCGGAGACTCCAATGCGCAGCCGGACTGCGTTTGATTCAGCACGCCTGTTTGATGCACCACACGCAAATGGGACATCCGGCCAAAAGGCTATCGGATCTGTCGGACTCTGGATCACTTGATGGTGTTTCGGCCGAGAGCTTTTTGCCTTGTCCCGATGGCGGGGGATATGAGTTGGACGGCGACGGCATTCATGCAACATGCAGCTTTCATGGTTCGTCCAGGCTGATGCGACCATGCTGCGAACTCGAGTTAACCGAAGCCACCGGTCGCGAACAAGCTGACTACAAGGAGTTCGTCGACCAGTACAGCAATTACTGGCGGGAGTTCTTCGATCCGATCGGCATTCAAGTGGCATTGGACGACCAGAGGTATCGACTGGAAACGGTCATTCTTCCATTGATTCGAAACAGCATCTATGAAGGACTGCTTCGCATTGCCGATACAGAGCCGACAGATTCTGCGCCGCATCTGCTTCCCGATCGTGTCGTGGTGGGGGTCGCCTTAAAATTCAACGCCTTCGAAGTTGCGCATTCGATTCTCTCGCACATGGTCGAGGATCCGATGGTCACGTCTGAGGAAGCAATGTTTGCCGCGGCGCCAGAAGAATTCAACGTCGGCAACGATGAAGTTGAAGAAGAAGAGGTCAGCCCGCCGCAGTTGACAATCGACGAGGTAAAATTACAACTCGATCGGCTATTCGAGAGGTTTCTCCGCTCGGAGGATCAGGATCCCGTTGCGACACAACAAATCGGTCTCGGAGAATTTCTGCTCGAAGGTCTTGAGGGTGAAGTTGGGCTCTACATTTGCGACGCGCGACCCAATTTTCAATTCGATACCCTTCGCATCTTGGGCGGATTCCTCAGCGAGGCGAGTTTGGGTGGTGCTGCCGGTGGTGTCCTGTTATCGACGATCGCAGCCCCCGTTTACGTCTCGCTGCCCCTAAAAGATCTTGGGATCGCGGACCGCTTCCTCGACCGCATCGACCCGATTTTGGGCCATTACGCGTCGAGAGAATATGGCGAGTTCTTCCCGCTCGATATTCAATACTCACTGTTCAAAATTGGAGAAACTGATATACGAAGTCTCGGAATTAAGATCGCCGGATTAGGAACCCGTGCGTTCGTATTTCGGCAAGGAAAGACGGTATACATCGCATCCCAACTCGAACTGGTGCACGAGTTGATTGACGCACACCAATCCATCGAGTCACGCGACAAGATGAAAGAACTCGGCCACGCACGGGCCTGGATTTGGCCGCGGAGCCGTGTGGAGTCGGTCAAGAGTCACCGGTTTAGCGCTGCGACGGCCAACGCGGAAGCCTGTCGTCTGAATCTAACTCCACTCAACAATGTTCTCAGAGCGGACCAATCATTGTCGATTCGGGAACTGTTGCACAGGACGGTCGAACGCGACGGCGTCGACGTACATTGTCCATCTGGTGGAAGATACAAGATCGTGCATCACAATACTGGCGCTGAAGCCGTCTGTCCGATTCACGGAAATCGACATGCGTCCAAACAGCTGATCGCCCCCGCTGCGGGAAGCGATTATCAAAGGCTGCGCGAGCCAATTCGCAGTGTCGAGGTCACCGCAGAACTCTCTTCGGAAGGATTGCGAGCAACGCTGTCTATTGATCGTCAACCTTCTGGCGAATAGCGCCCCAAAAGCGAAGGTGTCTTCGTAGACTCACCAACAGCCGACATCGATAGGTTGGACGGTGACTGGAACAGCTCAAGCGCAATCAGTACCTTGGTTGCCGTATCCGACGTGACCCGAATCCTCCAGCAGATCGAGCAAGGTGATCCGAGTGCGTCGGAGCAGCTTCTTCCCCCGGTATACGAGGTATTCACCGCGCGAGATAAAAAACTCGAGGCTGCACGCGAGAGGCGCCGATTGCGTCGCCAGAAACAAGCAGCTCGATTGCGATCGATTCAACGACTCGATACCATGAGATTGCTTGGTCAGAGGATAGAGCTCTGGTGAGGACCAACTCGAGCGCCGTGCCAAGTGAAACGTCGAAGGGCGGCAGTGTCGCTTGATACTGCCCTCTTCCTTCGATGTTTCCACAAAGCGAAAAACCTTCCACGCTGGATTCGTGGATGCACCGTCCAGGATGACACTTTCAAGTGCTGTCTCTGTCGTCAATTGAGCCAGCGTTTATTTCACTTTTAGGAATAGCGAAAATCACGACGACTCCAGTTCACGCTGAACCATTACACTCCCTCCGCGCCATGCCTCAGATTTCTGGAAAAAACTCGCATAGCGTTTTTGCAGTGATTTTCCGGTTTCTCCACCGCTAGCTAGGTAGGATCGTTTACTGTACAAGACGGAACTGGGGCGAACGTCCATCTTTGAAAGAAGCAACCATGAGCGGTCCGACACCCTTTCGTCGCATCATCCTTGTCTTGTTTGCCGCCTTTTTTCTTTTAATGAGCGGCCGTCCGGTCCAAGCTGAGTTGACGTTCACGCTGCTGGGTGAAACTCAGACGATCGACTTCCAGGACTACACCGGCGCAGGGTTGGCGTCTGGAGGTGGTGGGGGAGCATTGGATTCGAACGACTGGGAACTCGTGATTGGTGACGATAACGGCAGTCTGCAAACGAGTTTCGGCGACACGGTCGGTGTCGGTGTCTTTGGGCGTGGGATGAGCAGCGGAGGTGTCAGCGATTCTGGTTACTACAGTTTTGAAACTGGCGGCGGCAACCGAGCACTGGGAATACAGCTGGGTGACGCCGGCTTTTCCTTTGGCATTCCATCTCTGCGAATACGAAATCAGACGGGACAGGTCGTCGATGCCCTGACCGTACGCTACGACGTTTGGGTCTACAACGACAGTAATAACAGCAATTACTTCGACCTCGAATTCAGCAATGGTTCGGCATTCATCGATCCCGTCTTTCTCGACACACCGTCAGCGGCGGACGGAACGCCAGAATGGGTCCAGACGACTCTCCAATACGATCTGCTGTTACCGGAAAACGGTCTCTTTGGCGGTGTACTCCAACCGCTTGCTGATGGTGATTCGATGCTCGTCGAATGGTCCGGAGGCGGTAGTTTTGATGCGTTGAATGGATTCGACGAGATGGCGATCGACAACATTCAGATCACGGCTTTCTCCACAGCGATTCCGGAACCCGGGACACCCCTCGCGTTATGCGTCGTTTCCGGTGTGATGGCTCTTCGCAGACGGCGTCGCAAACCCTGATCAGGTGAAATTGTCACTTCGACCGAATGTCTAGTCCTTCGGGCCAAACCCGCTTCTCTCTTGCGTCTATGTCGTTGGCCGTCGCATCACCGCAACTCAAGCGATCTTCGAGCCCCGCCTGAGTTTAATCCTTCGATACGAGGTGCGCATTTTGGGGTCGTGTTTTAAAACGTGAATGACAAGCTGCCCCAAAATGAATCGAGCTGTCTTGCTTGGTAATGGACCCCAGTCGATGAATTCTTGCTTTCTTCACGTTCACCACGCATGGCGAGCTCGGAGGGACTCTGACCTCTTCGAGGTGCAGCCGGAAGCAGCTCCTTGGAAGCGTGTTGGTCGCCGGTCTCGATAATGGACAATAAGACAGATACGTGACATCCGACAAAGTCAAAGCACATCGGCGTTGTTCAACTCGCATTGCCAGCAATACGCTTTCAAATGTCGAGCCCGCGATTAGGCAGCGGTTGCAACCGTACCTTCGACAACGTTGCCAAATCCGGAGGGACCGATTCCAAGTGACAGTTGTTGGGCCGCTCGCTGTCACAAACAAGATCCGCTCCGCCGCTTCGGTACCGACACCGATGCAGGTTATCGTCTTCCGCGTGGTTTGCCCAAGTTCCGGTCCCATATTTCGAGAAAACTGCAGCGAGCCGAATTTCCGGAATGCGAGCGGTCGATGCAACCGCCGCAAGTTCGATTGGCAGGGAAATACAGGAGGTCATCACACCTCTGCAATTAGCGAAACCGAGTGCGATCGACCATCTCGGCTTTGATCTCTGCTTCCAGGCGATCCAGAAATTCCTTTGCTTCCGTCGTTTGCTCCGAGCGTCTCGACGCACCAAGTTCTTCTTCGACCTGCCCGAGCGCTATCTCAGAGAGGGTCTTTTCCCATTGGTCGCCGTGTTCCTCGGCAAGCTTGATACTGAGTTGAAGTTGTGCCCGCCCCCGATTCTTTTTTCCAATCGCGGAAAGCATGAGCCCCAATTCGCGTCGAGCGTGTGGCTGAGTCGAAGGATAGAGCCGCGACAGCAGGTTCCCCCGTTTCGCAAAACGGCAAAGCTCTCGCAATCGCCGCTTTCGCTCGACGTTCGATTCGATCGCGTCAGCCTGTTGTCGCTTCGCGGTGACCAGCCAGATCGCGCCTGACACTGTATAGGGGCTGATGATGAAATTCCGCCTACCAACGTCGCAAGCCTGCGAAAACGATTCCACCGCTAAATCGAATCGCTCGTGATGCAGATGCCATATCCCTTCGCCGATCGCAACCAGCGCTGTCGAGAACTTGTCTTCCGAGTCATCCGTGAAACAGCAACGCAGTTCCTCGAAGGAAAGATTTCCATTCGTCGCCACGGACCACGTGTAGAGTAAGCCTCGCGCCGACATGTGCTCGCCGAGTCGAATCGACCGCTCAAAGCCATCGGAGGCGACTTCAATCGCCGTGCGTACATCCGCCAAACGGTGGCTGCTGAGTGCGACGTGCGATTCCGCCAAGAACATCAGATAGGAATCCCCGGCTCTTTCTAACAACTCAAGACTCTTCCAACCTGACTCGACGGCTGCTTCGTGCTCCGCCCCGCCGTGGAACGCCATGCTACGGATTCCGTAGCTGTGACCCTGTGTCAGCAAGTCTTCGAATTGTTTGGCCGTCTCGATCGCGATGTCGCTATACCTCGTTCCGCGGCGGTGCATGCCAAATGCAGAAACCGGTGCCGGGTGCAGCCCATAGGCATAAGCTAAACCCAGTGAAGGCTTCCGAGTTTCGGCAAGATTGAAACCTTTGAGGTGAGCCCAAAGCATTCTCAGCGAGTTGTCAGAATACGAAACCATGCTCTTTCGGTTGGCCAGTTCGACGGCGAGTTCCTGTTCGTCCGACAAGGCAACATCACGCTGATAAGCTCGACTCGGCAACAAGGTGTGCAGGACCTGAACGAAGGTCTCGTACATCAGTGCCACGAAGACCGCAGGCACGGAGCCAGGCACGAAATGACCGAGTCGGCGCAGGGCGAGTGTGTATGAAGAGATTCCAAGTCGCACCTTGCCTTGCTTGTGTGCGATTTCACCGAGCAGGCCAAAGATCTGTGCTTGTTGGAATGGTTCGGATGTCAACGAATCGGCGCCTTCAAGGGTCTTGGCGGCCGCCTCATAGTCACCCAGCAGGCTCAGGGCGCGTCCTTCACCCCTCGCAATCCGGAACTCCGCCTCGCGATCATGGGCCGGCTTGTTGCGTCGCGCGATTGCATATTGATCGGCGGCGACACGTTGCGAGAACTGTCGTGAGGCCTGCTCCGCCGCCAGCATTGCATAGGTGTAGGCTTTCTCCCGACATCCGGCCAAATCGAAGTGATACGACAGGTCGTAGACCCGCTCGAGTAATGCCGCGTTGGGCTGTTGCTCACCACCTAGGGCTTGCCGAAGGTCACGCTCACTGATTCCACCACACGACTGCTCGATCGACGCACCTAGCGATCCGTGCAGACCCTTTCGATGATCATCCGACATTCGCGACAAAACGGTCTCGCGGATTTTGTCGTGATACGTATCAACGCTTGACGAGACATCGTCGCCAATCAGACGCACCAATTTCTCGCTTCGCATGTGCGTGACGATCGCGTGCGAGATTTGCTCATGCCCGACGGCGCGAGCCACCTCCTCCAAGTGAGATGATTGCCCGGACACGGCAATCGCGTGCAGAATCGAGGCGGCTTCCGGCGGCAGCCGTTCCAGCTTGCTTTCGATCACCTCATGGATCGGCATGACGCGAAAGGAATCGGCTTGGGGGTCAAAGCAGCCTATCAGCTCTGTCAGAAGAAAAGGGTTTCCGCCGGTCTGCTGCGCGAATTCAAACGCCCGGCGTCGAACCACCTCCGTATCCTCGCCCACCAGCGCTACCGTCAGATAGACGCACTCTTCCACCGTCAACTGAGACACGACCACCTGATAGCTGGCGATGCCCAACTCGTCGGCAGATTCGTTCCATCGCGAAAGAAATGGACTCGTATCTGCTTCTTCGCTGCGATTCGAGCCGATAAACACGACGGCAGGAGCATCGGGCCCACGCAGGATGTCTCCCATCACTTCGGCGCTATCGGCATCGCCCCATTGTAGGTCGTCCGCAAACATGACGACTCTGCGTTCCTTCGAAAGCCGGCACAGAATTCCACGCAGCGACTCGAAGGCTCGCGTTCTGACCTGTTGCGGATCGAGTTGCGGGCCCCCCTCTTTCGACAACTTTTGGATCGCCCCCACACGACCCAACACGGGAAAAACGCTCGCCAGAAAGACGGCGTCTGCGGGTATCAACGAGGCGGACTGTTCTTCTGGCAATTTCGACAAGTAGCCCGCTAACGCATCGATCAAGCTGTCCAACGCTTTGAACGGCACGGACTCGCGATCGTAACAGCGACCCGAGAGAACGACGAGGGACTCGTCCTGTTCGGCAAGCTCCTTCAGGAAATGTTCAACGAGTGACGTTTTCCCTTCGCCGGATCGACCACGTACAAAGGCAACCTGTGGCACTTCATTCGCCTTGGCATACTCGTACAAGTCTTGCAGCTGGGAGAGATGACGATCGCGTCCCACCAAGACCGCGCCGGATCTGCCAAGGTTAGACGCTTGTGGCTGCAGGGACTTGCTGACTTTCCCTGCCAACTCGAGTGGATCGGGGCGTTCCTCAGGATCCCGACGAAGTAGCTGCATTGCCAACTCGACGAGATCCGTTGGAGCCCCTGGAACGATCGGCATTGCCGGGGGATCATCACGCATCTTCCGAGTCAGCAAGCGGACCACTGAATCTTCTCTAAAAGGGAGCTGACCGCAGATCGCTTCATAGATCATTGCGCCAACGGCGTACCAATCGGCCGCGCCATCCACCGATGCCCCCGATGCCTGCTCTGGAGCCATATAGACTGGCGTGCCGGCAACGCGCTGCAAACTCGCGTCCCCAGAATGTTCTTGTTCGAATGCCAAGCCGAAATCGAGTACGACAACACGTCCTTCATCGGTCACCATCACATTGGAGGGTTTGAGATCTCGGTGAATGATTTGATTGCCATGTAGCGCCAACACGGCGGACGTCAGCTGGGCGAGTGATGATCGGAGTCTCGACTCGTCAAGTTGATCGCCGGGCCGTACGTGTGATCGAAAGTCTGTTCCGCTGATCAAATCCATCGTCAAGAACCAGAATCCGCCATCCGATTCCAAGGAGTGCAATCCGATCAAGTGCGGATGATTGATCTCCGCCATTCGGCGAAACTCGCGTTTGAAAAAGTGCAGGCTGTCGCCGTCAACTGCCGGAAGCGTCTTCAACGCGACATGGTCACCGCGTCTCAGATGCACTGCCTCGAAAACCGCGCCCATCCCGCCCTCTCCGAGCTTCCGCAGCAAACGGTACTTCCCCAGAAGATCACCGCTCGGCATCTGTTCGGTCGCGGAGCGGTCGGCCATGTGAGTCGACGCGAAACCCGCGTCTGGCCGCTGTGCGACCGACACGGTCTCGTAAAATACACCACGGATGACGCCCGAATGCTCTGGCATTTCCCGAATGTAGTCTTCGGTCTGCGGGACCTCCCCTCGGCTCCTCCTGTTGCGTAAATCAATGTGCAGAAGATTCCGGAGCAGAGCTGGTTGTCCCGACGGCTCAATCGTTCGCACGAGTTCCGAGACGGCGGGCGCAGAATTCGCATGGCACTGGGCCAAGAATGCCGTGCAGGTCGCTTGAATCTGGTCAAAGGCAAGCGTCGAAGTTTTCTCCGAGTCTGCTGAGATACTGTCGTCGAAACGCATATGACGCCACTAATAGAATCCTATCTCCCAACTCGGTGGCATCGAGCGACCCCCAAAACGACTCTCTTTGCAAACTCGGGAAATGGCAACGTAGCACGGTCGTCAACCACCGCTCTGAATCGTCGCCTTGCACACGGCAATTTGACTTCATCCATTGTAATCCATCTCCCCAGCCGGAGCGGCTGCGAATCCGATGGAGGCGCAAGTCGCAATGAGCAATGGTTCCCCCCCACACGATCGCGGGATTTCACGATGGCACGTCGTTCATTTGATGCGCAAACCGCTTGTGATTTGAGGTCAAATGCTGCTTACATTGTTTCGGAAGCCGAGTCGTCGCGCGCTGGAGGTTCGGGCGAACGTCGATCTTCGACAGCAATGACCAGGGTAGCGACAAAGGCGTGAACCAAAATCACCATACCGGCCACCCCGACTGCCGAGTTTTGAATGGAGTAACCGAGCAGGGCAGTCACGATGCCAATCGCCAATGCCAACTTCTGAAACACTCGATAGTAACCCGGGCTGGGAATCTCATTCATGATGAACCTGTCGGTGTTCTTGAGGGTGAGTTGCGTTGAGGGAGAAAGATGATTTACAGATCCACGTCCAGTTGATCGAGCAGATTCAGTTCTCCGTTGCCGATGCCCAGGAACAGCGCATCGACGTCTTCGTTTCGACGAAAATTATCTTCATCCCATAACATGCTTGCCGTGTCGTCGTCGGGATTGTACACGAACACGTCTCCGTCTTTGAAACTCGCATCGTCGTCGCCCACGGTCACCGTTCGGCTGACCGTCAGGAGGATACGACCGTCGGAGAGGACGTGCGCGCCATCGACGTTGATGCTGCGGTCGGCCCAACGGTGTCCGAAGACTTGGCGTCCTGTCGCGTTGAGTAGGTTGTGATCAAAATAGAGTGAGCTATCGGCAAGACTCCCGTCATGGCGAAGTCGGATGCGGATCAGATCACCGGGGTGGTACGATCGACCGTCCGCCAGTGAACGAGGGTTGTCGATCGAGATCACCAGATCACCGTCGGGGGCCATGCTGATGGCGTCGATTCCGGTCCAGAACGATCTCGCACCAAAGAGCTGTTCTTCGGTCGCGATCATCCGCGCCGTTTGGTGCAGCCCTTCGGGGTTGTCTGGGTTTCGCTCGAGCCACTTGTCGCCAAAGAATTGGACCAGTCCTCCGTTCCTGAAATCCTGGCCTCCAACATTTCCGCGGCCATTGGTCGACAGGATCATGCTGCCGTCGGCCAACATGTGGAACGCGTCCAGGTTTGGCGACCACCACGAGAACCACGGATGAGACAATTCGGAGTGATCGAACAGCACCTCGCCGCTGCTGGTGCCCGTCATATCTGCACGATGAAGTGTCACCCATTCATCACCATCCACGTTCAACCGGGCACGTGTCGAGGTGGACACGAACAATTCCCCCACAACCGCCGTGCGGCCGGTGCTGCTGCCGGAGGCGTCGCCCGCCCAGTCGGCATCGCCGTCGGTCGCGACGACAAGGATTTCGTAGACACCGATTCCGTAGTCGTTGAAGTCCAACGCGCCGGACGCATTGGAAAGGTCCGTCGACGAGTAAATGATTTCTGGGCCGTTACCGGAATCACGAGTGACGGTGACCGACAGAGCCGAAAGCTCCGAATCGTCCTGAATTGACCAGGAAAACCGATTGTCATCGATTTCAAGCTCGGTTCCGCTTGAGCCGCCGATCTCAATCAGCGGCGCATCGACGTCATCATCACTGACGGTGACCGTCCGAGTCGCGTTAGTGGTCGCGCCATGGACGTCTGTCGCCGTCAGCGTGACTTCAAAGACGCCGACTCCCTGATCGTTCAAATCAACGCGACCCATGGCGGCAACTGTTCCGGACAGGGAATCGATCGGCTGACCGTCCTTCTCGACGGTGACCGCAACGGTATCCAGGTCGTCCTCAATATCACCGACTTGCCAGACGAAGTGTTGATCGAGGTTGTCGGTTTCGGCGCCCGCGGAACCGGAAACCAGAATGACCGGCGCGTCATTCTGGCCTCGAACCGTGACGGTGACGATGGCCGTCGCGGTTCCGCCGTCTCCGTCGCTGATGGAATACGTGAAGGTGTCGAGCGCCGATTCGCCAACGTCCAGCGATTCGAATTGACCGTTCGCGTCGTAGCGAATCACAGCGCCGTCGATGGTCACGAGGCCGATGGTGTTCGAATCGTCAACGTCCGTGATTGAAAGCGTATCGTCCTCCGACGAGGCGATATCGTTTGCGAGTACCTCGATCGCGACGGAACTGCTATCTTCCTCGACCGTGGCCTCATCGGCGACCGCGATCGGGTCGAAGTTTTCGGCGGTCACATGGACGGTGTCCGTGGCGGACTCGCCGTCATCGTCCGTGACGGTATAGCTGATCGTGTAGACGCCTTCCATGTTCGGCGTGAAGCTTAGGTTGCGCGTGTCGGCGTCTGGAATGATCTGGCCATTCGACGACTCGACTTGCCACAGGAACGTGTGGGTATCGCCGCTGCCAGGATCGCTGAACGCGTCGACGAAGCTCACGGTACTGCCCTCCTCGACGGTGAAGTCGGTACCCAGGTTAACCGTGGGCGCGACGTTGTTGACCGAGAAGTTCAGCGTTCGGCTGGCGATGATCTGATCGCCTGCGGCGACGTTGTATTGGAACCGAGCCAACCCGTCATCGAAGGCGCTAAATCGCACGGTGCGATCGTCGGCCAGGATTGTGGCGGAACCGTTGGTCGCGGCCGTCGCGGTGAAGCTGAGATCCGTTTCGGCCAGGTCGGTTGTGAACGCCGATAGATCATATTCGTGCGTTCCTTCGTCGATCGTGAGGTAGACGCTGTCGACGTCAAGCGAAACGAAACTGTCCGCATCGTCCTTCTTTTGGTTCACGATCTGTTGTTGAATCTCGAACCCCGAATGGAGACGAGTTGCATCCATCTTGTAGGCGTTGCCCACCGCGGCAATGACCTTGTCGCCCGGATGATGAAGCAGGTCTCCCTCGCCGTGAATGATGACGGTGTTGCGGCCGGGATCGTCGGCGGTCCCCAGATCCAGCTTGCCGCCCACCACGTCGATCGCCGGTTGGCTGGCGGTGGTCGTTTCTTCGATGACGCTGTTCCGCAGTGTCAGCGATCCATCGAGAACGCGGATGGTCGGTGCGTCCGTGTCGTTGATGAACGTGATGTTGTCCACGATCAACTGTCCCGACTCGAGCGTCAAAGCGGGCGACGCGCCGGGGAAGTACACTCCGCCGGAACCGACGAGCTTGACCGTGATTCCCGCAGGGAGATTGATCGACGTTCCGGAATAGGTCCCAGACTTCAGATTCAGTACAATTTCAAGTGCTTCGCCATTGCTGAAATCCAGATCGTCAAGCTGTTTGATTTCATCAAGTGTCGGCCAAAGCGAATCGACGTCGACGTCGATATTCAGCGTTGGCTCGTGCTCAGCCAACGCTTCGTCTACCCAGCTTTGCACGCTTTGATCCAGGCTCGACAGTTCTAGCACGGATGGAAAGGTCGCCCCGCCATACACGACGTAACCTTCGCCGGAGCGTCCCCAGACAATTACATCGTCAATTCCATCATTGTTCAGGTCCCCAGTAGCACTGACGGAACGTCCAGATTCGTCTCCGACTGCGGCGCCTCTGAGCACGAAGCCGTTGGCCCCGTCCAGCGATCCGAGATCCAGGAACGACGAGAAGGATTCTCCACCGAACACCACATAGCTTTCACCAGCGTATGATTTTCCATCGGGGTCGGCGGCATTCGCTCCGATAATCACGTCGTCAATTCCATCGTTGTTCAGGTCCCCAGCAGCACTGACGGAAATCCCTGATTGGTCACCGGCTGCGGCGCCTCTGAGGACAAAGCCGTTGCCTCCGTCCAACGATCCGAGATCCAGGACCGACGGGAAAGACTCTCCACCGAACACGACGTAGCTCTCACCAGCCGCATTGTTACCATTTGGGCGAGCGGCCCAAGCTCCGATGATCACATCGTCGATTTCATCATTGTTCATGTCCCCAGCAGCACTGACGGAATATCCAGAGTAATTACCCCATGCGGCGCCTCTGAGGACAAAGCCCTTGGTCCCGGCCAATGATCCGAGATCCAGGACCGACGAGAAGGACTCTGACCCGAACACCACATAGCTTTCACCAGCCGAAATTTTTCCATCGGGGTCGGCCCTCCACGCTCCGATAATCACATCGTCAATTTCATCATTGTTCATGTCCCCAGCAGCACTGACGGACCATCCAGATTGGTCACCGGCCGCGGCGCCTTTGAGGATGAAGCCGTTGGCCTCGTCCAACGATCCGAGGTCCAGGACCGAGGGGAAGGAATCTCCACCGAACACGACGTAGCTCTCACCAGCCGTATTCTTCTCATCGGGGTCGGCGGCCCACGCTCCAATAATCACATCGTCAATTTCATCGTTGTTCAGGTCCCCAGCAGCACTGACGGAATATCCAGAGTGGTCAGAAGCCGCGGCGCCTCTGAGGACAAAGCCCTTGGTCCCGTCCAATGATCCGAGATCCAGGAACGACGGCAAGGAGTCTCCCCCGAATACCACATAGCTTTCACCAGCGAATGATTTACCATCGGGGTCGGCGGCATTCGCTCCGATAATCACGTCGTCAATCCCATCGTTGTTCAGGTCCCCAGCAGCACTGACGGAAATCCCTGATTGGTCACCGGCTACGGCGCCTCTGAGGACCAAGCCGTTGTCCCCGTCCAACGATCCGAGATCGAGGACCGACGGCAAGGAGTCTCCCCCGAATACCACATAGCTTTCACCAGCATTAGATTTACCATCGGGGTTGGCGTTGGACGCCCCGATAATCACATCGTCATACCCGTCATCGTTTAGGTCCCCGGCAGCGCTGACGGAGTACCCAGAATTGTCACCGGCTGCGGCGCCTCTGATGACAAAGCCGTCGAGGTTGGGGATCGTTCCAGTTCCGAGACTCCGGCTGAGTACAGCGTTCTCCGTGGCTCCGCTGAGCAGAATGCTGAAGTACTCATGCGACTCGGACCGGGTATCGCCATTCACTTCGATGGTGATTGTCTTTTGAGACTCACCGTCGGCAAACGTCAACGTGCCGCTTGTCGATTCATAGTCATTATCGGCGACTGTCGCCGTGACATCGCTCGTCTGGTAGTCGACGCTGACTTCGCCTGTCAGATTTCCACTTCTTATTACCGTGAAGACAAATTCTGTGATGCCAACCGCTCCCTCCACTTCGGTCACATCGTCGATCGAAAGAAACGCAAACGGAGATTCTGAGATCGTTACGACATGATCTTCCACCTCACCGTTGTTGGCGGGGCCGGTGGGATCAGCAGCGGCGGCGTCGCTGCTCAAACGAAAACGGGCGTAGGTCGTGCCCAGTGTTGTTTCGGGAACCGTGGGAAACACCAGTTCCACGTCGCCGGTAAAGCCGGCGGGGATCAACAATTGGCCGTCGGGCGCCTGACCGGGCAGGATGACGGCGGTCGCTTTCTCATTCGGTTGAAAACCGTCGGCTCCCGAGTAATCGATCCAGCCATGCAGCTTCGCGTCTTCGATCGTATCGTTGGTCACATAGACGCGGACCACGGGTGCTTCGCCCCAGTTTAGAAACAGATCGGTCGCGTCAACGATCCCGTCTTCGTCGTTGCCCCCCGAACCGATCAAGTCGTCGCTGGAAGCGGCCGCGTTCGGCGCTGCCGTCAATTCCGCGTCGAACAAAGAGCCGAGCCGCAACGGTTTGCCGGCGCGATGCGAGGGCGTGCCGTACTCGGCGGGCGCGTCGCCATAGTCTCGATCGACAATCGTCACCTCGTAGTCTTCGACTTCCCCATCGGAATACGGGCCGACCGGGCTCGCAGCGGCGTCATCCGTGGTCAGCCGAAACCGCGCGTAAGTTTGCCCCGAATGATCGGTTTGCAGTTCGGGAAATTTGAGCGTCGCGATTTCCTGCTCCGCTGCGGCGGAAACGTCGACCCATTGGTACTCGCCCGCGCTCATTTCGAAAACGCCATTGCCGTTGATGTCGATCCAGCCGTGAAGCTTCGCAAGCCCAGCTGTACGGTTGGTCACAACGACGTTCACCGCAGGCGCGGCACCGAGTGTCAACGTCAAGTCTGTTCGCGAATTGGGTAATCCGTCGTCGCCATCTTCGCTCGATGCATCGGAAAACGCGTCCAACTCGCCGTCCACGCCGCTGCCCAAAAACACGTCCGAGCTGATCGTGTGAACGGGCCCGCCGCTGGCGGCCGTGGTTTGGTAGGGCGCCGGGGCGTCGCCGTAGTCTTTGTCCAGAATCGCGATCAGGTAGTCTTCCACTTCGCCGTCCGTCGCGGGACCGGTCGGGAAGGCGGCCGCGGCATCGGTACTCAGGCGGAACCGCGCGTAGGTGTTACCGGAGAAGCCTTCCGGGACGCTGGGAAACGTCAGCGGGACGGTCACGCCGGTTGTCCCATCGGGAACGACCGCCCAGGCATACTCGGTTTCGACATCACTGGCGAACTCACCGTTTTGATCGAAGTCGATCCAACCGTACAACCTGGCCTCAGCGCCGGCGTTGTTGGTGACGCGCAGATCGACTTGTGGCGTGGCGCCGACCGTCAGTTGCAAACGGGCCGGATCCAGCACGCCGTCTTCATCGTTGCGGCCGCTTCCCGATTCGTCATCACCGGTGGCCGCGGGATTGGGAGTCGGAGCGGGCTCGCCATCGACAAAGGCCCCCAGGTAGATGCGGTAATCCAGGTCGTGCGACGGACCTTCGTCTTCGGGCAGCGTGTTGTAGTTGCCAGGTCCGCCGGGCCCGCCGACCTCGCGATCGAGATACAGCACGTGTTTTGTGCCCAGCGCCAGTTCGGGAACGCCGTTGTTGTCTCGATCGGCCAACGTCGTCAGGTGTCTTCCCCAGGCCAGGTTGGCCGGCCCGGTGATGATCACCGAAGAACTCAACATGCTGCCGTCGGGCTTGAGCATGATCGCGTAGACCTGCCCGCTGTCGGCTCCGCCGGCGTCCGAGCCGCTGGCGCCGACGGCAATGTCAGGCGTTCCGTCATCATTCATATCGCCCAGCAAAGCCACCGCATCACCGAAGAAGTCGTTCCGCTGCAGCGAAATACCTGAACTGGCCGTTATCTTCGTGGTCTGTTTGAACGAACCGTCCTTGTCCATCAGCACAATGTAGACGCCGCCCGTATCGACGTTGTTGTCGCGGAGTCGATCGGCGCCGACCACAAGATCCGTCGTTCCATCGCCGTTGAAGTCGCCCAGGCTGGCCAGAGACGAGCCGAACCCGCCCTGGTCTGGGCCGACGTTGCGAACATATCTGTCAACCGAGCCGCTGTCGTTCAGGAACAACGTATAGACGAAGTTGCCGGCCGGATCGGAGACCGCTAGATCGATGTTGCCGTCGCCGTCCAAGTCGCCAAGCGACTCGACACTTTGCGCGAATTCGGGACGACTGTTGGTGATCACCGGGCCGCCGTTGATCCCGCTGGCGATTTTGGTCGAACTCAGATAGCCGCCCTCGCCGTCAAGCAGCACGACGTACAGCGAATTCGTTGATCGCAGCACCATGTCCGGGATGTCGTCGTCGTTGAAGTCGCCGATCGCCACCGGGCCGCCGGCGCCAACCGCGGCGTCGGGGTCCGGAGATGGCATCGGGACAACGCTTTCAACCTCGCCGGCGGCGTTCATATGTAGGAACGACATCGCCAATCCGCCGTCATCGAGTTCGGCGAGCCCGCCAAAATCGCTGATCCCATCACCGTTAACGTCGCCCAATTCCTCGAGGGCCGCGATCGATCCCTTGTAGAAGCCGTCAGGCGAATCCTGGATGTCGATGACGGAAACGTCGGTGGCGATTCCCGTATCGGGCGCGTCGCCGAAGTCGGGCCTTTCTCGGGTGAGGTGGAGGATGTACGCGGCCCCACCCGCCCATTCGTTGTTCGCGCCGACCAGGATGTCGCGCATGCCGTTGCCGTCGCGGTCTTCCAACACGGTCAAGGAAGAGCCAAACCAGGCCGGGGAGTTATCGGGTTTTTCAAGAATCGGACCGCCGTTAAAACCGTCCGCGATCTTGCTTGTACTCAAGATCGAGCCATCATCGTTCAGTAAAAGGAAGTGAACGGCGCCATGGTCCTTTCCGCCGGTGTCGTCTCCGATCGCGCCGACGGCCAGCGCTGCGACGGCGGGGCCGTCGCCGTCCAGGTCGCCCATCGCCGCGACGGAGAAGCCAAACTGATCGTAGGCGCTGATGGCCGCGCCGCTATCGCGAGCCAGTCGAGTGGAACTTTTGACCGTGCCATTGCGGTTCAGGTTCAGCAGGTAGACGGCGCCCATATCGCGCTCGACTGCCTCATTGCCGTGTTCGCCTTTCGGCGCGTCACGTCCCGATGAGCCGACGGCCAGGTCAGGAATCAGATCGCCGTTGAAGTCGCCCAACGCCGCGACCGAACTGCCGAAGTAGTCGGTGCTGGCAAGGTCCGGACCGCCGCCGATATTCCTGCCGATCTTGGTTGAGCTCTTCACCGTTCCGTTTGCGTTCATGAACAGGACATAGACCGCCCCTGCTCGCGTGACGCCGCCCGAGTCGCGAATGGCGCCGACGGCGAGATCGACAACGCCGTCCTCATTCAGGTCGCCAATCGCCGTCACCGACGTCCCAAAGCGATCGTCGCTCGATAGCAGCGGACCGCCATTGATTTCGCTGCCGATGACGACTTCATCGGTTGCCGCTCCGTCGGCGCCCAGAAAGACGATGTGGACCGTACCGGTGCGCACGTCTTCGCTCGATTCGCCGAAACCGCCGACCGCCAACGCCGCGACGCTGGGACCGTCGCCGTCCAGGTCGCCCAACGCGGCAACGGAACCGCCGAAGCTGTTAAATGAGTCGCTGGCGTCGCTGGTCAAATGAGTCCGGCGGAAGTCGAAGCCCGCAGCGTTCATCAACAGGACGCTGACGCGATTCTGCTGCGTCGAACCCACCGCGAAGTCCTCGACGCCGTCACCGTTGATGTCTCCGATCGACGCCACGGCTCCTCCGAACTGGCCGAAGAATGGGTTCGGATCAATCTTGATCGTTTGCTTCGAGCTGATCGCGGGGGGGCTGGTGACGGTGACCTGATAGTCGCGGACATTTCCATCGATGACCGTGCCCGTTGGTTCGGACGCCCGCAGGTCGGTGCTGAAACGGAACCGCGCGTACGTGGTTCCTTCCAGTCCGCCGGGAATCTGCGGGAACACGATCGTGACAGTGTCGCCGTCCGCCTGGGAGGCTCCGGCCGGGACTTCGACCGCAGCCCGTTCGGCTTCGTCGAACAGTCCGTCCAGGTTGGTGTCGATCCAACCAAAGAGGGTCACCGGCGTTTCCAGGTCGTTGGTGACCGGGATCGTGATCACGGCCGGTTCGCCGCCTTTGAGCGTAAACGCGGTTTCCGAATCCGGTACGGTTCCCATCGACACGGGCGAGTTAGTGGACGACACCCAGTTCCCGCTCGACGACCAATTCGTTTGGAAGTTCTGGTGAACGGGGCCGTCGTCGGTCCACTTGGTCTGGTAATTGCTAGGTCCCGTTCCCGGGCCCGTGTCTGGCGCGCTGCCGGTGTCGCCTCGATTGGTGGCCCAGAGAGAATTGATGCGCATCCAGCCATAGGAATTAGTGAGATCGTTCCCCGCGTAATTGGGGATACCAATCGCCAACTCGGGGAAGCCGTCACCATTCTGATCGCCGACCGCGGCGACATTTCCGACGTAGGTGTAGCCGAGTTTGAGCGCTTCTTTGGCAGTTCCTTCACGAGTCAATGTAAGAAGAATCGTCTCGCCGGAGTCGTTTTGGATATATCGATCGTCGTGGATCACCAAATCGGGTATGCCGTCTCCGTCAATGTCGCCCACCGGCGCAATCGACTGCGGATTGAGTGGGCGCGCGTCTTCGAGCCACCAGTCGGGCGCTTGTGGGATCTGTTCGATACGAGATTGGCCGACCACGGCGCCGTTGCGGTCCATGAACAGTACGAGAATTGCGTCGTCGACAGCGGCTGCCAAATCGGGAACGCCGTCTCCATTGACATCACCAACCCCCGCGATTTTCGTACTGTCCAGCGGAATTGCCTCTCCATCCTGTTCGACGATGACGCGCTGTGACTGCTGGGCGACGCCATCCTCGTTCAGGGACATCAAGTAAACCTGGCCGTACAAACCCGCAACGGCGACGTCGACGAACCCGTCCCCGGTGACATCGCCAAGCGTGGTGACTTCGGTGCCGAAGCGCTGCCCAGATTCCAGCAAGGGACCGCCATTGTTGTTGCTCGAAATTCTTTTCCAGTCCTTGGCCGTTCCATCCGAATCGAGAAAGACCACGAAAACGGCGCCGCTACCTGCCTGGGGAGCGCCAACGATCAGATCCGTAATTCCATCGGCGTTGAGGTCTCCGATGGTCGCGACCGATGCGCCGAATTGCCCGGAGGCTGGCACCGAATAATTGACACCGCTGAGGTTGCGGCCGATGACTTTCGTATCGATGATCTGATTGAGTTCGTTCATGAACAGAATGTGGACGGCTTGACCATTGGGGTCGCCGATCGCGATTTCATTCCAGCCGTTGTGATCGATGTCTCCGACAGAAGCGATGGAGGCACCAAAGCTGGAAGTAGGGATGCCGAAGTGGCCAATGCGATTGATGCCCAGCATCCATTGCCCATCCCAGGCCCCGACCGGGTGCGATTCCAGGATACCGGTCCTGGAGTACGGAAAACCGGCGATCACCTCCACCTTGCCGCTCTGATTCATGACGCCGGTGGACGCCAGCGAGCGAGGGTTGGTGATGGAGTGGTTGAATTGACGCTCCCAGGTTTCCGTTCCGGCGCCGCTGCCGTCCAGCGTCACCGAGTGCGTCGACGTATCCGACGCGACAACCAGATCGGGGATGCCGTCAAAGTTGTAGTCTCCGACCGACGCGATTGCCAAACCGTAGCCGACGTAGGATTCTCGATTTGAGGTGTAGTCGCGGACGAGGCTGGAAGGCCGACCGCTTGCCAACCGCAAGACATGAAACGTCTGTGAACCCGGTTCGCCAACAACCAGTTCGGGCGTATCGTAGAAGTCATTATCGATATCACTGATTCCGGCTAGCGAGGCGCCGAATTGACCTTCCGGATCGACGTCGCCGAAACCGCCGGTCTGATGTCCTATCTGACTCACGCCGTCGACATGCCCGTCCGGCCGCATGTACAGGACATGGACCGCGCCGCCATTCGCTTTGGAGCCAACCGCCAGGTCGGTCACTTCATCTCCATCGACATCGCCGATGGCCGCGACCGAGATTCCGAATGTGTCGTTCGGTTGAAGCGACTCAAGACCTGCGGTATCCGTGTCGATCTTCGTGGCATCGAGCAGTTCTCCGCTGCCGTCCAGGAAGAGGATGAACACGGCGCCGGTGTTCACACCCACACCGTGAACGTCTTCGAAGGGCGCGCCGACGGCCAACGCGGTAACGCTGGGCCCGTCGCCATCGAGGTCGCCCAGGTTGGCGATCGAGTAGCCGAATTCGTCGTCCCGGTAGCCGTCGTCGAGACCGGTGTCACTTATGCGGATCGTCGTCTCGTCCTTGACGTTGCCGCCCTCGCCGCGAAACATGATTTTGACGGCGCCTTCGTTACGATGCCCAACGTCGTTGCCGGGAATGCCGACCGCCAGATCGTCGAATCCGTCGCCGTCAAGGTCGCCGATCGCGGCCACGCCCTGGGCGAATCGATAGTCGTCCAACAGGAAGTCGTTGTAGCCGCCAGTGATCTCACAGTCGCCGCAGTGCCGACTGGCATTCGCCGGCATGACCACTTCGGCGACGTAATCTTCGACTTCACCATCCTGGGCGGCGCCCCACGGATTCGCAGCCGCGTCGTCCGTGCTGATGCGAAAACGGGCGTAGGTCGTTCCTGTGAAGCCCTCCTGCACCGTGGGAAACGTCAGGACCACTGTTTCGTTGTCTCGAAAACCCGAGATGGTCTGTTCGGCGCGCTCGGTCGCATTGTCGAAGTTGCCGTCGCCGTTGGTATCGATCCAGCCGTACAGTTTCGCTTCCACGCCGATCGTGTTGGTGACGCGAATCGCAACGGTCGGTTCGCTTCCCACCGTGACAACGAAACCGGATGCCTCGTTGATCAGGCTGTTTTCGTCGTCGCCAAAGTAGTCATCGCCGTTGGGTTGAAGGCTGACCAGGGAATCCGTCTCCGCGTCAGGCGGCGAGCCCAGATAGATTGGAGACCCGAGCGCATGCCGCGGCCCGTTGTCAGCGAGCAACGACTGGTAATCACCAGACGCTGTTCCTGGGGTTGTATCCGGTGCATCTCCGAAATCCAATCCCGCCAAAACCCTGCGGTCCTCGAGCGGTTCGAACTGCATGCGGCGGGCGAGACGTCTGCGTTTGCTTGACGCGGATCGGCGGGCGGTACGCTTGCGGCGAACAGGTTGATTCTGTTGAGATCGATGGGGCATGGTGCGGATCTACAATGTGGCCGCAGCCGAATGACTGCGGTCTCCGAAAGGCATGGTCGAGAAGGGGATGGGTTACGATTTCCAGTGTTTCAGCGACGTGGTCGCGGCGAGCAGTTCGAGTAAGTTGTCGGGCAGGTGCTCTTCGGACTCACGCTGGCCGGCAATGACGGAATCGATCGCTCGAATGCGGCCGGTCAACATCGCGGAGGTTGGGCCGCTTGCCGCCAAGGCCAGCTTTTGCGGAACCGACTGGAGTATCGGCCTGCCTTCGGTGTCTTTGCTGTTCTGGCTGACAACGGATTCGGTACGCGCGCTGAAATTGAAAACAACCGGAGCGGCAATCGACGCTTCGGACGCTGTCTCGATCGGCGGATCGATCACGAAGTAGGCGACTTGTTCGGTCGTGTGGTTGCGTTCGGAATCGCGCAGTTGATCTTCATCGATCGACAGGCTGATTGCGCCGCTAGTTGCTGGCACCGGATTGTTGCCGCGAAGGACGGCCCAGCCTCCGTCGCCGCCGTCCATGCCGGCGCTACTCAGTACGGCCGTCTTCGCATTGGGCATTGCGTCGTAGCTGTACTGGTAGGATCCGTTGCCGACGCCGCGAATCGAGTCACCTCCCACACCGGCTACGAACGGCAGGCCTTCGATCGTGCCACTTTGCGTGGCTTCGATGACCAGGTAGCCGATCGTTTCGCTGGCTCGAGCCGTGTCCGGATCCTCCGCCACGTGCTTGCCGACATTCAGAGCGGTGGACGAAGGCGGGCTGGTGCGACTGCCGCTGCTGGCCCAAAAGACCGACCAGTCTTCGTCGTTGGCAGTCATCACTTGGCCAACGACGACGGGCGAAATGTAGGACTGTTGATAGCCGACCGTATCGATCAACCAACCGCTCTTGCGACTGGTTTGATTCTCGGAGTATTTCACCGCCTCCAACTTGAAACCGGCTTCGTCGTACACGCCCTCCTCAACAACGACGTAGTGAACGCCGCCGCTGAAGGCACTCGCCCCGACGTTGTCGACGCGAACTTGAAAACGACTGCCGGCCGCGTCGCGAATTCGCACCACGCCCGGACCCGAACCGCTGTTGTATCTCGGCGTTGCGATCACGACCATCGACGTGTACGAGGTCGCCAGGGTCACCGTCTGCCAGCTATCGCCGACGTTGACGACTTCGCCATGCGAAAGATTGGGGCCGGCACTGACCGCGTTGACGGTCAACGTGACGGTCACCGTGTTGCCTGCGATCGAGCCGTCGTCCACTTGGTAACTGAAACTGTCGCTGCCGACGAAGCCGGGATCTGGCGTATAGTCGAATGATCCATCACTGCCGAGTGTTAACGAACCGCTGCCGGTTGTTGTCACCAGCGCGGCCGTGATCGAATCGCCATCCACATCGACGTCGTTACCCAGCACTCCAGGCGCGGGGACGGAAAGCGTGGTGTCCTGGTCAAGCGGATGAGAATCGGCGGTCGCAACGGGTGCATCGTTGACGGCCGTGACGTCAATCGAAACGGTCACCACGGGGCTATCGACTTGGCCGTCGTTGACTTTGAAGGTAAAGCTATCGCCGCCGTGGAAGTTCGCATCCGGTGTGTACGTGCGATTCGCACCACTTCCGACCAGTGTTCCATTGGCGGGACCGGCGACAAGGATGTAGCCCAGCGAATCACCGTCGAGGTCGTTGCCGCTGAGCGTGATCGCCAGCTGAGTATCTTCGGACGTGCTGACCGATTGAGCATTGGCGGTCGGTGCATCGTTGATCGGATTGACGGTCAATGAGACAGTCGCCAGACCGCTATCGTCTGTTCCGTCGTTGACTTGGAAGGTAAAGCTGTCGACGCCGTTGTAATTTGCATCGGGGGTGTAGGAGAGGTTGGGTGCTGTACCGGTCAAGTTGCCGTGTAGAGGAGCGTCCACGACCTGAAACGTGATCGGATCCGAGTCCTGGTCCGATCCGGTCAGCTGAATCGCCACACTACCGTCTTCATCGACGCCGATCGATTGAGGGTTGGCGATCGGTGCGTTGTTGTCCGTCACGTTGATAGTGATCGTCGCGGTCGCACTGTCGGCGGTCCCATCATTGGCGACAAAGGTAAAGCTGTCGCTGCCGGTAAATCCAGTGTCCGGCGTATAGATCAGATTGGGCGCCGTACCGCTGAGGTTGCCGGAGGTCGGTCCGGCCAGCACAGCGAACGAGAGCGAATCGCCTTCGACGTCGCTTCCAGACAGGGTGACCGTTTTGGGCGTGTTCTCCATGGTTGATACGCTTTGACTGTTGGCGACAGGCGCGTCGTTAACAGCACTGACGGTCAGGTTCACCGTGGCCACGTTCGAGTTGCCGATGCCGTCGAAAGCGGTGTAGGTGAAGCTATCGCTGCCGTTGAAGTTGGCGTCGGGCGTGTAGGTGAATGACCCATCCGGGCTGAGGACGACGACACCACTCGACGCCTGAGAAACCAATGACGCGGTCAACGGATCGTTGTCGGCATCGGTATCACCGTCGAGCACGCCTGACACGGGGACGCTCAATACGCCGTCTTCAGCAATTGCATAGGCATCGTCATCCGCGACCGGCAGGTTGTTGACCGGCATGGGATCGTTGTCAATGAGGGTGCCGACACCTGTGCCGTCCGCGATCGCAACGCCATTCGGATTGTCGAGCGTCACTTGGAATGTTTCGTCCAACTCGAATTGCGAGTCATCGATACTCGATACCAGTATCGTTTGGTTTGTGACTCCCGCAGCAAAAGTCAACGTGCCGCTGGCGGAAAGGTAATCGCTGTCTGAAGTCGCGGTTCCATTCGTCGTGCTGAAGTCAACCGTGACTGTCTGACCGATGGGCGATGAGAGGGTTGCCCTGAATGCCGCGCGATCGCTGCCGGAGTACCGAAGAATGTTGCGTGTTCCGGAGCTTACAACCAGCAAGTCACCTTCGGATGTGAAGGCCAGGCCTTTGGGATCGACCAATCCTCCTGTCCCCGACTCCACGACCTTCTCCAGCAGAGCGCCGGTCGTGGGGTCGAATGCCAACACCTCGGCGGGACCATCACCATTACTGGCGTACAATTCTCCAATGCCGTCACCATTCAGGTCAGGACCAAAGATTAGCCCGGCGGTTGGCACCAACGCCAGCGTCGAGGTTCCTGAGGCGTCAAACGCGTCGATGAAGTCGCCGGTCGCGCCATCGAATCTAAGAATGCTGTTGTTGTAGGTCGCGTGGGCTCCACTGGCGACATAGAGCGTGCCATCGGGACCAAAAGTGAGTGTGGTTGGGCTATCCATTCCTCCTTCGCCCGCGGAAACGAACACGTCGATCAGTTGACCGGGATTTTGACCCGTCGGGCCTTGATAGCGCAGGATTTCGTCTGAGTTCGCGTTGGCAACATACAGGTTGTTGTCCGTTCCAAAGACGATTGCGCGGGGAACGTTGAGGGCGCCTCCCGCTGCGACGAAGACGTCGATAAATTGTCCTGTCGCTCCATTGAATCGCAGAATCTTGTCGGTTCGGTTGTTGGTCACGTAAAGATTGCCGTCGGGACCAAACTCCAGATCCTTGGCGCCATCGAGTTCATGGTGTGTGGCAAACGCTCCCATGAAGTCCCCCGTGTCAGCGTTGTAACGCAACACGGCGCCGGGATAGGGTCCTTGTTCCACCGTGACGTACAGATTGCCGTCTGGTCCGACATCCAGCCCGCGAGACATGGTCCAGAGACCATCAATCGCCGGCGCGACAAATTCATCTGTAAAAGTGAATCCTGGGTCTCCCTCGACGGCCGATGCATCACTGATGGAAATCACCGCATCGTCATTCAAGATCGTACCGGTCGCGCGATCATCCACGACCGTTACTTGGCCCGATGTGACACTTAGGTCAACGAAGAAGTCCTCAAAGGCTTCTTCCGATGTGTCACCCAGGATCGGCACTGCGACCTGCTGGATGTCGGGGCCTCCCGCGGCAAATTGGATGCTTCCCGATGCGGCGGTGTAATCACTGCCGGCGATCGCCGAGTCGTCCGCGGTATTCCAATGAATTCCCGCTGCTGCAGTCCCCATTCGCTGGACCTGAAAAACCAGTTGCTGTGTTCCGTTGTCGCCTTCCAGAATCTCCGCATCGTGGATCCCAATCGTTGTGCTCAAGTCCACGATTGGACGAAACTGCCAGTTTAGTACTTCGTGTCGATTGTTTCCCGAAGTGAATCCGACCCAGGCCTGACCGAAATCCAAATCGAGCAATTCATTGATGTCGACGCTTGCGGACAGTATTGGTGACGCGAGGTCGTCAACAAAGACACTCAGGACACCGGATGCGTAGCGAATCATTGCGGTGTGCGATTGGCCGTCGTTCATGTCCGACAGACTGGTCGCGGTGCCGAGTGAAAACTCGTGGTCAGCGGAATTGTGCTCAAGCCCTCGCGATTGAATGCTGACATGGTTGTCGTTCGGATCATTTTGGTTCGACTGCATTTTGGTGTCGAACTCGACGGCAAGACTGTTCGGAATCCCATCGAACCCAGCGCCGCCGCCAAGCATCTCAGGTCGCGTGTTCTGAATGACAAAGACAAGTCCATGCGCATTCGGATCCAATACAAAGTCAAACTGAGTTTCAAACGACGTCGAAACCGACTGCTTCGTCTTGTGCCATACACTTCCCTGCCGAAGACCCGCGTCAGTTAATCGAATCCGATTGTCTGCCGTTTTGGTCGCGTGGCCGACGAGGTTCAGGTCACTGACATCGGAGAAATTCACGTAGTCGATGGTCGGTGGGTAGATCGGAACGACATCATCGTTGACAATCGTGCCGACGCCGGTGGTGTCTGTGATCGAGGCCGAGACGGGATTCGAGAGCACAAGTTTGAAGGTTTCGTCGAACTCGAAACTTCCGTCGTCATTGGTCTGAATCGAAATCGTTCGTGAAGTGACGCCGGGCGGGAAGGTCAGCGTTCCGCTGTGCGTGGTGTAGTCTCCATTGGCCGTCGTCGCGGTTTGGTCCTGTGTCGTGTAGTCGACGCTGACCGGAAGCGCCGACGGTTTGGAAAGCGTCACCGTGAAGACAGCCTTGGAGGTCTCTGCGAATCGCAGCACCTTGTCGGGGCCGCCGATGCTGGCAACGAGCAGATTGCCGTCTGGTTCAATGACGAAGCCGGTTGGTCGGTAGAGTCCGCCCAGGCCAGTTGGCAGCAGTTCCTGCGCCAGGCTTCCGTCGACACCGTCAAAAACAAGCAGACTATCGGTGTTGTAGCTGCTGGCGTAAAGGTCTGGAATTCCATCGCCCGTTCGATCGGGGCCGAACTGGAGCCCGCCGGCAGACGATGCGTCGTATATTCCCGCGGCCGGTTGAACGAACGTGTCGACCACTCCGGTGACGGCGTCGACGCGAAGCACACTGTCGTTCGAGCCGTCGGAGATATAGAGATTCCCGCCAGGTCCAAACGTCAGTGCGTCCGGGCTGCCTAAGCCTCCGTTAGCAGCAGAGGCGACAACGCCCATGAACGCGCCTGGTTCCGCTGCAAACGGTCCTTGATAGCGAAGGACCTCACCCGAGTTTGCGCTGGCGACGTACAGATTCAGGTCCGAGCCAAACGCCAGGTCTTTGGGAGTGTCCAGGCCGCCCAGCCCGCTGGTCACGAATGCTCCCTTGGACACACCGGTGGAAGCATCGAATCGCAGCACGCGTTCGTACATGACGTCGGCAACATAGAAATCGCCGTCAGGACCGAAGACGAAACCCCTGTACGTGGAACTTGCGAGATTAACGTCTTCAGCAACCAGGCCGACAAATGCTCCGGTGTCATAGTGATACTTGCGGACGCTCGGGGGAACACTTGCACCGGCGTACAAGAATCCGTCCGGACTGAGATGCAGGGAACGTGTCGCATTCAATCCCGTTGCGCTGGACTGAATGTAAGTCTCGACGAATTGAAAATCGGTTCCCCCTTCGGATGCCGCTGCATCGCCGACCGAAAGACTTGTCTCATCGTTTTGGATGGTCCCCGTCGCCTGGCCGTCCACAATCGCCGCCGAGCCTTGACTCACCAGGATGTCGACTTCAAAAGTCTCGTGCTCTTCTTCGGTCGTGTCACCGATGATCGCAACGGTGATGATCTTCTCCGCTTCGCCCGCTGCGAAAGTGACTTGTCCGCTGGCTGCCGCGTAGTCAACGCCCGCGGTCGCGGAACCTGCGCTGGTCACCCAGTCGACGGTATGGGATCCAGAGAGATCCCCAAACCGTTTGACCACAAAATCGATGCCGCTCTGGCCGGCGTTACCCTCAGCCGAAGCAGAATCCTCGATCCCGATGGTGGTCGTCGTATCGGTCAGATTGGCAAAGCTCCAATTCAAGATGTCATGGTTCTGCCAGCCGCCTCCGGTCGCGGCGGTGAAGCCGACATAGGCGCTCCCCAGATCCAAGTTCAACATGCTGTCCAGGTCGAGCGGAATCGTCAGCGCGGGGCTGGCCAGGTTATCGAGAAACACTGACATCGTCCCGGGCGTGTAAGCGATTTTCGCAGTGTGAACGTTGCCGTCGTTCAGCTTGAATCCAGACGTGTCGAACGAGCCGAGCGAGAACTCCTGCTTGGACGAGTTCCGCTCGGTCCCGCGCGTGTGAATACTGACGTGACTGTCACTCGATTCGTCCGTTCCTTGAGTGGTATCAAATTCAACCGCCAAGGAGTTGGGGATCTGGTGGAATCCACTGTGCCCACCACCGGCACCGATGATCGTGTCTGACGTATCTTGAATCACAAAGGCAAACGCGTCGGCGCCGCCCCCTGCGTCCGGTTCCGTCATCTGGAATTGAAATGTTGTCTCGAAGCCGACCGAAACGAACTGTTTGTCATGATGCCAGGCCGCACCGATCCGACTCGACTCGGCCGGCGTGAGGCGTAGCCGGTCGGGCGTGGTGGCGGCGTGGCCGACAAGATTCAACTCGCTCGCATCGGAAAAATCCGCGTAGTCGATGCTCGGTGGAAACGCCGGCGTCTGAGGAACAGCGGTGATCTTCACGTTGTCGACGTTGGCGTCTTCGTTGGATCGGCTAACCTTACTGCGAAATCGGACCAGCAGCTGTGAAGTCGTGTAGGAACTGAGATCAACCGATTCGCTGTGCCAGCTGTTTTCGGCGTCTACGTTACCGTTGAGTCGACGCACGTCGGTTTGCCAGCTTGTTCCGCCGTCGGTCGAAAGATCGAGCGACAGATATTCCCCGCCGTCAAACCCGCGTTCGATCAGCCAATCGAAGGTCAGCTCCGCCGAGCTGTACCCGCTCAGATCGATCGGCGTGCTGGTCGTCAACGTCGCGTTACTGGCCCATCCATCGATTTCCGCCGAAGAGGAACCGTCAGTCGATCGCTGTGATGACGTAAACCAGTCGTTCTGGCTGTCCTCGACCCAGTTGCCGGCCCATTGCCCGGCTTCAAAACTGTCCGCCAACAACACCTCGGCGGCCAGCAGGTGTCGTCGCTCCAGTGTTTGCAGACCGGCGGCCAGCCGGCGTCGCTGCGGTTTGCTCAATCGACGCTGTAACTTTCGGCGGGAGTGAAACATCGAACACCTCCTACAAGGGAATTGGAACGCGTCGCGAGAATCTGCAGTTCAGGGACAAATACACCGCGAGCGTCGTCAACCCGCCGGAGGCCAAGAACAGCCGGCCAGAAACAATATTTTGCGGCATCGATCGAGAACCTCCGGCATCGAGCATGCCGACGTGCTTGGATCCCCAAAGCGCACCGGACCGCTGGAATGCAATGGCCCCAGGACTGATCCGGGAAAAGCGATCGAGAAAGTCACAGGAAAAAGGTCACGTTTCGTCAGATGGAGCGAAATAAGTGGGAGAGGCTCCCAGAATCAGTGGGCGAGTTCTAGGAAAGCAAGGCAGGCCAGCGGACGAGTGGGTGGTTTACCGTCACTTGTGGATGAAACTCCTTTCCGGCGTAGCGAACGTCCCGGAACATTCGCAGAAGTTGGTTTCGGTCGGCAAGCGGCTGATCTGGTCACTACCGGGTGATGCTCGTGGAGAGCAAGCCGAGCAAATTCTGGTACGGACGGTGGCCGCGTTGGAGGCTGCCGTGGCCAAAGCTCGCGAAAATCAACGCCTTTCTCAGACCTCGATTGGTATTGAGGAGGTCTTCGCAAATGAAGAACCTGGAGCTGAGTTCGAGTCTGATCAGGCGACGTCCGCGTTCCTGCTGGCGAAAGTTGAAAGCGCACTGCGCCAGACACAACGCGAGTTGCGGAAATATCGACCGGTTTCAATCAGCAATCACGAGGCGACTGAATTGCTCAGCAGCTATGGCCAATACCTGGAACGCGCGGACTTCCTCCGAGCGTTAGGCGACAACGCAAACGCTATCCGCGACTACAGCGCGGCGATTGAATTGGAACCGATGCAAACGCCTCCCTATATGGAACGAGGCGGTCTTTATTCCAAGCTGGGCCGGCATCGTGAAGCAATCGCGGACTACGACCGGGCGATTGCGTTGAGGCCTGATAGTCCCGGGGGCTACCTGACTATTCAGCTTTGCGGTTTTCATGATGCATGAGAGCAACTTGGAAATGCGGATTAAGAAATTTCGGTAAAAATTGATCCGCATGACTGTGGGAAACCTCGCAAGTCTATAGGATGTCCCTTGGGGGGCCATGCCCCCGCCTGACAAGGTTTGCAACTTCTACTTCTACGAGGATTTCATGAACCATTTGAGGAAGTTACCCACAGCAATCGCAGCATTTTGCTTGGTTGTCGCGGTGCATGCCGCCCCGGCGTTTGCCCAAACCGTCCCCTTCTACGCAGAAGGTTTTGGTACCTACAACCCGGCGGACGGCACCTACGCCGCGCCTGGTGTGGGAACGCTGCTGGGGCGTTACGACAATTTCGGAGGCGTTCAAGTGACTCCCACGGATGACCCGTTCGTATTCAACTTTGAATCGAGCGGGACCAATCTGGGAATTTCGGGTGGAGATGTTCTGGAAACAGCGTTCCAGGACGGAACGCTCACTGTGACTCCCGTCGAAGGTGAAGAAGGACTCTTTACAGCCGTTTGGGAAGCAGACGTGGTGGTTATTGGGGGTGCGGGGGTTTACGCCGATGTCGAGTCGCATCGAAAGCCCTTAAAGATCGTCGCAATCAATGAACCCTTCAGTTTCAGCGATACCGAATGGAAGTTCGGGTGGACATTGACTGGCAAGGTAGACCTCGGCGGACCCAAAAAGGTCGTCAGACGCCCGCTTAAGATTAAGGGTGCGGGCGTCGTTTCAGAGTTGCCATCCGTTGACACTCCGTGGGGAGTCCAGGGGAATGCCAGTGGTCTAGGTCGATACACGAGTCCGCCTGTGGATTCTGCGGAAGCTAATCTCGTCTCAGTGGATTCCGATCCGCGGTTCTCGCCGCTCGAGGGACGCATTCCGTTTAGCGGAACTTCCACCTTCATCGCCGCCGACGGTTCAGAACTCTCCCTCGATTTCGAAGGCTTCATTTCGATTCTGCCCAACGGAGAGTTACGCTGGGTCGCCGACTTCACGCCAGATGTTGAGAAGTGCAACGGACGATTCAGCGATGTGGATAGCGGAAGCGTCGTGATGCTTGCGTCTTCGCCGCCGCTCGCACCGGGAGAAATTCCCTTTTCATGGTTCGGTGACGGTCACCTGATCATTTCAAAGTGATCATTCCAGTTTCTTTACAAGACCTTTTGTTTTGACGCTTCAACTTTTGGGGATTGAAATCATGGGAAACAAACTGAAACTTGGAATCGTTGTGATGGCGGTAGCATTCTTTACCGTTACCAATTCACCACTCAATGCGCAAGGAGTGGACCGACCATTTAAGGGATTCGCAAATGCGGTGACTAACAATTTTGTGTTCGAAAACCCGGCTCCCGATTTATTCGAACCGGAAAACCCTAATGAGTTGACCATCCTTGGATATTTTGACATCCAATACGTTGGACGATCAACACACTTGGGGAAGATGACTCGTCAAGAATACGCGGTTCTCTATGAAGACGGTTCCTTTGAGGGTCTGATGATCTTTGTTGCTGCCAACGGAGACGAACTGCATGCGACATTGGATGGAAGTCTGGATTCGCTTGGACCACCAACAAACGGGTCGGGTTGCTACTATTTCTTCGGCGGGACTGGACGATTTGAAAATGCCACCGGCATTACCTGCTTTGAGTTGTTCACGCCTGACTTCAATGATGTCTTCGTGACCTTTGACGGAGTTGTGAACTATTGAGATCGTCAGCGGGAATCAAATGAGAGTCGCCGAAGTTGATCAACTACAGTTCAGAATTTGATTAGAGACGCGGTTCCCAAAAGCACGCCAATCGATACGGATCGACTGGCGTGCTTCGTTTTTGTCTCTGACACCAGCCTCAATGAGAATGACGGCAGGGGAGCGGAAAAGCAAATCGGATGTCGGACCTCTCTATTTCGGCTTGCACGAAGGATTTGTGCTTCGGCGCGTCGGTCCGGGCACCTCGGCAGGTTCACCGTTTCGGCGTAGTTTCCTCTCGATCCCGTCCGAGATTTCGCGAAGTGTGCATCGAACAAATTTCGCTATATCGCGCTGGTCGATGCAACCGACAGCGACACCGGTTGTCAGTCTTTGTTGCTCGACTGGACAACGAACGATGGGCAAGACGATGGGGGCAAAACGATCGCAGGCGGAAATTGTTTTGCCCCCATTGTTTTGCCGTTGATCCGAGGATGGGGCAACGATCGTGCAATGGGACCAATAGGACGCATAGGACGTATGGGTCCCATCTGTCCTATTGGTCCTATCGATCGCGGGAGCCTTCGGCGCATCGGTTGGACCAGTCGCCAGCTCGAACGAAATCCGCTTTAGCGCGGAGGTGTCGGCGACCGAAGCGGGTTTCGGACCGCAACTTGCAGGCTCCGGTGGCCGGCGATGGGGCGTATATCTTGGGCCTGGGAACAAGTCACGCGGCGTCCATCCAGCGGCGCAGCAGGGTCCGCGAGATGCCGTGGACCAGGCCGAAGAGAAACAGTCCCAACAGCGTCGAGGTGAACACGGCGGCGATCAGGGCGTCCGTTTTGACAAAACCTTGCCAGTGCGTCATCAGCGTTCCCAAGCCGTCGTAATCGGTGCCGTTGCCGACAAAAAACTCCGCCACGATCGCGCCGATCACCGCCAGCCCGCTGCTCGTCTTTGCCCCCAAAACCAGGTAGGGCACCGCGGCGGGGATCTGTAGTCGTGCCAACTTCTTTGCCCGCCCGGCCCCGTATAGCGAAAACAGGTCCGACCACTGACGATCGATCGCCATCAGCCCCGCTGTCACGCTATTGACGATCGGGAACAGACACACGATGACCGTCACAATGACCACGGTGCGAAACTGGTATCCGCTCCAGATGATCAACAGGGGGGCGATCGCGACAATGGGCACGGTTTGCAGGAAGATCACGTAGGGAAAGAACGCCAGTCGAACACGCCGCGACTGGGAAAACGCAACGCTGATCAGCGATCCCAGTCCGATGGCGGCCAGCAAACCGGCTGCCGCGGCCAATCCGGTCGCATACAAGGCCTTCAACAATTCCATTCGGTTCTCCGCCGCCGCCCCCCAAACCTCCACCGGTCTGGGCAACAGCGCCGACGGCATGTCGAATCCCCAGGCGACCAGCTGCCAAATCGCGACGGCGATCACGGCGACCAATAGCGCGGGCCCCCAATGGCGCGCCGCGTCGGAGACTGGGGTTGTCCAAGAGCGTTTGGCGCCACCGCTCATGGCGCGTCCTCCTGCGTTCGGTCGGTCGCGGACGAGGGGCCGCGTAGCGAATCGCTGACGACGCCGAAGAACTGAGCGAACTGGGGCGTTCGCATTTGTGACGGGCTGCGCGGCCAGGCGATCGGATTGTCGATCACCGATTCCAAGATGCCGTCGCGCATGATGGCGATTCGATGCGAAAGCAAGATCGACTCGCTGATGTTGTGGGTGACCATCACGGCGGTGAATTGTTGCTGCTGCCAAAGCGACAGCAGCAACCGGCCCAGTTCGTTACGGAGCATGTCGTCCAGGGCCGCAAAGGGTTCGTCCAACAGCAAGATGCGGGGATGGGTCACCAGGGCTCGCGCGATCGACGCCCGCATCTGCATGCCGCCGGATAGTTCGTGCGGTCGCTTGTCGCGGGCGTCGGCCAGTTTCACTGACTCCAGCGCATGTTCGGCGGCCTCACGTCGCAGTCGGCTGGTGCCCCGTCCGATCAGCTCCAGTGGCAACAGGACGTTTTGCAGCGTGCTCGCCCACGGCAGCAGTGCGGGCTGTTGAAAGACGAAGCCGATCTGTCCTGCGCTGGCGATGGCGACCGGATCGAGTTCGACTCGGCCTTGGTTCATCGGTTGCAGGCCTGCGATCGCGCGCAGCAACGTCGTCTTGCCGCAACCGCTGGGACCGATCAGAGAAACGATTTCCCCGCTCTGGACCGTCAGCTCCACACGATCGACCGCGACCGAGGGCGGAGCGAACTGGACCGTGACGTCGCGGCAATGGATCGAAGAGGCGGCCGGCCGATCGTTGGGCGTCATTGCGTTCACGCTTCAGCGCTCGACCTGGTCAACGATGGTTTGGGCAATCGCCAACGATGCCGTCGCCCCAGGGGACGGCGCGTTCAAGACGTGCACGGCCGCATCACTCCGCTGAAACAGAAAATCGTCCACCAATTCGCCGTCACGCGAAACCGCCTGGGCACGGACACCGGCACGGCCTCGGACCAGATCGGACGCGGTCAAGCAGGGCATCAACTTTTGCAGCGCGGTGACAAAGGCCGCTTTGCTGAGCGAACGGTGCATCTCTCCCAGCCCGGTTTTCCAATGTCGCAGCGCCAGTTTTCGAAACCCACCGAATCGAAGGGTTTGCGCCAGGTCCGTCAGCCGAATGGTTTTCCAATCGTAACCGGCGCGCGAAAACGCCAGCACGGCATTGGGGCCACACTCCACACCCCCGTCGATCATCCGCGTGAAGTGCACGCCCAGGAAAGGGAACGATGGATCGGGGACGGGATAGATCAGGTTTCGAACCAGTGTTTCGCGGCCAGGCGCCAATTCATAGTATTCGCCGCGGAACGGGACGATTCGAATTTCCGGGTAAACGCCGGACAAGGCGGCGATTCGATCGCACTGCAATCCGCCGCAGTTGATCATCATCGCGGCGTGGAAGACTTGGCCGCACGCGGCGGTCAGACGAATCGATTGGGACCGGGCATCGACCGCCACGATTTCGGATCCGAACACGATCCGCCCGCCCGCATCGCGGACACAGCGGGCCAGTCTCTTGCACACCGTCGCGTAGTTCACGATCCCGGTTTCGGGCACGTGCAGGGCCGCGATACCGGCCGCATTGGGTTCCAGCTCGCGCAGTTGATCGCTATCAAGACGTTCGTATTCGATGCCATTTTCGGACCCGCGGGCGGCGATTTTTTCCATCGACTCCAATTCGTCGGGATCGGTGGCCACGATGACTTTGCCACAGCGATCCCAAGGAATCTGGTGTTCCTCGCAAAATGCTTCCATCGCCACTTTGCCGGTGCGGCAGGTCGTCGCCCGAATGGAACCCGGTTTGTAGTAGATCCCGGAATGCAGGACACCCGAATTGTGGCCGCTCTGGTGAGCGGCGACGTCGGATTCCGATTCGACGACGACGACCGAACAGTCGGGGAAACGCTGCACCAGACGCCAGGCGGTCGCAAGCCCCACGATGCCGGCGCCGATCACAAGAAAGTCGTTTTGATCGGCGCTAGAGGGCATCAGGACGAGCGGTACAATGGAAGGGAGCGAACGTGAATCGGCCGGTCGTGATACTATAGCCTTAGAAAAACCACTCCTCCAACGGTACTGATGGCGACAAGTCGATCCAAACCGCTGTTCCGCTACCGCATCACGCGTCTGGGATTCCATTTTTTGTTTGTCGCATTATTCGCGATGATCGGTGGGTCGCTGCGCGGGTTCAATTTATTGCTGGTGCTGGCGGGTTTGCTGATCAGCATCGTTCTGTTGCAATGGCGGCAGGGACGCCATGCGATTCGGCAGGTGCGTTTTCATCGGCATGAGGTGAGCGGCGTGTTTGCCGGGACACCGATGGCGATCCGTTATGAGATCAACAATGCGGGACGAGTGCTGCCGCTTTGGTGTTTGCGCATCGAAGACCGCGTGATCGCACAGCCAGACGTCGATGCCGATCGTTCCGGCGAATCCAGTCACAATCCACTGCCAAGACCACAGGAACCAGAACTCCGGCAACCGGTCCCCTTGATCGGCAGTGTGGGCAATGTTCCGGCCGGTCAGACGCGCGGCATGTCGGTGATGTGTCGCTTCCATCGTCGCGGGCGATACCAGTTGGGGCCGGTTGTCGTCTCCACGACGTTTCCGTTCTGTCTGATGAGTTGCGAACGACTTTCTCGTCAGACGGTCGAACCGCTCTACGTCTACCCGCGGCTGATCACGTTGCGTCGCGGGTGGAAGTCGCTGTTGCCGCCACGGCGGGGCGGAGACGGTCATCGGTCGACCGGTGGAAGCAATGAAGACGGTGAATTCTTCGGGTTGCGTCCCTGGCAATCGGGCGATCACATCAAACACATCCACTGGAGGACGACGGCGCGGATCGGCGAACCGGCCGTGCGACAATTCGAACAGCGGAACCGACATCAAATCTGTCTCGTCGTCGATGCGGTCAACGGCCCAGACGCACCCGGCGTCGTCGAACAGGTTTTGGAAGTCGCCGCGACGCTGATCAATGAACTGGCATCACCGACCAGTTCGGTGGCGTTGCTGGTCGCCGACGCCCTCATCGCCGACGCATCGCCGCATTCGAACGTCCAGGCGTCGATCGGGGCGGATGCCACGGCGCTGCTGGAGCGACTGGCCATTGCCAAACCCGTGCATCTTGAGGCGTCGCAAGACGATCCATTGCTGCGTGCGGTCGTCGATCGATCGTCTCAGCTTCAGGCTTACGATCTGGTGGTGGTCAGCCAGCGAGGATTCAAAGACGCGTGTCAATCGTCGGATCGATCCAGCCACCAAGCGTTGTCGGTGTGGCGTTACTTTGATCAACGGTCGCGGCTGTCTTGGATCGATGTCAGCTCGCCGCCGGTGCGACGGCTGTTCGCCATCGACGCGGACCGTGTGGTGACCGCTGGCAAGACGGAGGAGGCGGGGTATGTCCATGACTGAGCGGGACACCGCGGATCTTCCCGATTCGTTGCGTGGTGAGTTGCTGGCCGTGCCGTCGGTGCGGACGCGATTGGAGTTTCAGTTTGCGTTGTTGTCGGCGGCCGGCGGGTTGGTGTTGGCGGGCGGTCAAGGCACCGAGAGTATCGCCCTGTTGGCCGTTTTTTCCGCGGTCGTCGGATTTGTGTTCGTCGATTGGTTGCGTTTGATCGAATTGCCGCCGATCGGGGCATATTTGGCGATGGCCGGCGCCGCGGTGTACTGCGTGCGAGATTTCTGGGAGCTGCAACAGCAAGGCGAACCGCAAATGGTCTCCGTCGCGTTGTTGTTGGTCTTGGTCCAGGGCGTGTTGATGCTGCAGCGCAAATCGCGGCGCATTTTGGAACAGTTGGCGGTGTTCTGTTTACTGGAGTTGGTTGTCGCGGCGATTTTCAGTGATGCGATCGGCTTCGGCGTGTGGATGATTCCGATCGCGATTGTCGGCGCCAGTGCGCTCAGCTTGTTGGGGTTGGTCACGATGATGGAGAGTATCGATGTGACCTTGGACCGACCGGTCCCCGAGCCTCCCAAAACCAGACTCGGACGTTTCGTCCGGTTCATCATTGGGGGACGTGACGACGTGCCGCCGCGCAACGCGATCGTGGCCACGTCGTCGCCGGAATCGGTGATTTCGATTTATTGGGCGGCCGGGCCTTGGTCACGCTACGCCCTGCTGGTGCTTTCGCCGGCGGTGATTCTGATCGCGGCGGCATTTTTCTATGTCTTGCCGCGTCGCGTCCAGCCGTCACGATCGACCGCGCGCGGTCCCGCCATGGTCGGATTCGATGATGAAGTGCGAATGGAACAATTGGGCCCGGTGATGCAAAACTCTGACCCGGCGGTGCGGGTCAAGTTGACCGACAAGGACAGCGGTGAACCCTACATGATCAACGACAGTTTGTATTTGCGGGGGAAAGTGCTGGAGTCCTACGAAGTCGACTACTCCACGGACCGGCCGATCGCCAAGTGGGTATCGACCGACCAGAATTCGATCAGTCGCCGCGGTCGCATTCCCAGCGCCGATCGCCCCCGCGAACGATCCGACCGCACGCCGTATGACCGTGTGCATGTCAAGATCACGTGTGAAGCGATGAGCCGGCCGGCATTGTTTTCGATCGCACCCTACCATCAAGACGGCGACGCAATCGACGTGGTTCACGCGATCGATCGATGGACACTGGCCCGCGAATCTTCCGCACCGCCGTATCCGCGCATCAGTTACGAATTCGGCACACACGCGTTTTCCGACGGCATTCAGACACGCTGGATCGCTCAAGCGTCGGAGTCGGAGCGAGTGATCTCACCCTACGAACTGACTTGGCAACAGAGGTTGAATAGCCGAGCGCCGCGGCCGAAGCGGGACTACGAAACCGACTTGCTTCGATTCGATCGCGCCAGTGTGCCGACCGCGGTCCGGTTGGCGACCCAGGTCTTGGACGGCATCCCTGGCGACAAGCCCAGCCTGTCGCGTGCCGCGGTGGCGATGGAGCAATACTTAAAGACAGATCCTGCGTTTTCCTACACGTTGAACTTGGACGCGACACCGATCCCTGGTGTTGATCCGGTCGAGCAGTTTCTGTCGGTCGATCGACGGGGTCACTGCCAGTACTTCGCTTCGGCGCTGGCTTTGATGCTCCGCAGCGTCGGGATCCCCTGTCGCGTCATCGTGGGGTATCGGACGGAGGAATACAACAACATCGGCAACTACTACATCGCCCGGCAGTTGCACGCCCATGCCTGGGTCGAAGCGTTGATCGAGCGAGACCAGATTTCGGCGGACGGCCGTCTGGCCGGACGTCTAGCCGGTCAGCGACGATCACCGCGGTATTGGATGCGACTCGACCCGACCCCCGCCGAAAGTGCGCTCGACGACGGCAATCCGGAGGGCGTCGATGGACTGTTGAACTTGGCGAACAATGTTTGGGAAGATTATGTCGTCGAGATGGATGCGCAACGGCAACGCGATGATCTGGTGCAAGCGACCGGACTGAACGACGTTCGAAGTTCGTATCAACGGATGTGGAGCGATCTGAAAAGCAAACTGGCTGCGATCCGCGCCGGGCGACTGGAGGGCGGGGAGATCGATTTGCCCCTGCAGTCCTTGGCGATTTCCGTCGTCATCGTCGTCGCCGTGATCCTGGTGCTCGCCGTGTTACTGCGGTTGCGATGGCCGCAGTTTCGACGGCGCAGCAAGGCACGCCGAGCGGCACACGCCCTGCAGCCCCGGTTGCCGTTTTACGCCGAAACACTGAAACAACTCGGACGCGCCGGGGTCACACGACGTGCGGACGAAACCCCGAGTGAATTGTTACAACGCGTGGGACAGCGCTATCCCGATTTGCAGTTCTTGACCGACGCCTTTGAACGCTGCCGATATGGACGAACCGAACTCGGCAATCGGAAATCGATCGAACACGCGCTCTCGGGGTTAACGGCCGACGTTGAGGGACAACTTCAGACGCAGAAATCCGCGACGCGTCGGTGAGCCGTTTAGAGACTGATGTCTTGCGGCAGCGGTGCTCTGCGCGACTCTTCGTTTCGCTTACCCACGTCGGAGCACAGGTTGTGCCACGATTCGAGTTTTTCGCCACACACGACCATCTCGAAGTAGCGGACCAGCTCGTCATCGGGTGTGGGCAGCGGCAACTGACTGCCGGCCCGGCTGAGATAGTTTGACGCGACGACGGCGGTCAGCGGCGAGAACGACATCTCGTAGGCTTTGGTCGGCGTGTGATGCAAGGCGACGATTTCGATAATCGTTTGTGGCAGCCCCCAGACGCTGAGCAGGTGGGCACCGATGGCGGCATGGTCGGCACCAAAGATCTGACGTTCGGCCCGCCACAACGGGATGTCATCGATCTCGGCTTTCAATGCCGCTTGGGCGCACGTTTTGGGGTCGATCGAATGCAGCACGAGTTTGCCGATGTCGTGCAGCGTGGCCGCGGTGATGGCGTCTTCGAGAGCCTGGGAATCGAGTCGTTCGCGTCGGCCGATCAGCTTGGTCATCCGCGAGACTCGCAAGCAATGTTGCATCAACACTTCGGCGGAAAACCCGTTTACGCCGAGTGCTTCGAATTCTTGGAAAATGCCGATCGCAAGAACGAGTGACTTCAGTGTCGATGCCCCCAGCAACGAAACCGCTTTGATCGGGTCGGAAATATGATGGCTTAAACAAAAGATCGCCGAGTTGACCAGCTGCAGCACCTTTGCCGTCATCACGGCGTCCTTGGCGACGATCTTGCCGATGGACGAAATCGAGGCGTCTTCGTTGCGCAGTGCGTTGGTCAGTTCTCGATAGACCGCCGGGACACTGGGCAAACGAGAAAGCCCACCGACCAAACGTTGCAAGGAATCGGAAACCAAGACGTCACGCAACGCGCAGGCGCGGTCAATCGTCGTGCGAAGTTCTAATGCGTCGCACGGTTTTGGCAAAAACTGATGCATCGCCATGATCGATCGAAGCACGGCATCGCGATCCGATGGCTTGGACAGAATGATCCGCACCGTATTGGGATAGTGCTTGCTGACAAAATTCAAGAGCGCCGCGCCATCCATGCCCGGCATTCGCATGTCGGTCACGACGGCGTCGTATTTGGCGGTCGCCAACATCTCAATCGCCTGTTCGCCGCTGGTCGCGAATTCGCAATCCCAATCGACATCCTCCGCAATCAGCTGCCGTTCCAGCTGGCGCAGCGCTTGCGGTTCATCATCGACGAATAAGACGGTCACCCTAGCCGACTCCCGGTAACGCAAATCAACGTGATTTGCAATGAAACGTAATTCAAAAAAGCCGTCGACCGCTGTCGCCTGACCTTTTCCTCATGGGAACGCTAACACGCGGTTGACCATGAACCGGGGAAAGCCACCACGTTGAGGGATTTCCTTCGCCGTGTGTCCCTCACGTGGTCTGAACGCATCGCTCTTCCCATGTGCGTCGTTGCACACCCGGATGGGAATTTGCTTGAAATCGGTACTCGACGGCGTGTTGCCGTTTTCGGTGCCCGACGATTTTGCTACTGAAGAACGATTGATGACGCTTGTCCATGAGACTTCGATCCGTGGTGTCGCCGCCGGGAGGCTTGGCTGCGATGCGCTTCAGCACCAGGCTTTGAAATGAGATTCAAATTCGTCCTGTTGGCGCTTCTTGCCAGCATACCGCTCGCCATGCTCACTTGGGCCGATCCGGTGGTTCAGCCGATCGAACGATCCGAAGGCGTGCTGATGCGTTCCAAGTTGAAACGATCGCAGCACGTTCTGGAGGGTTTGCTTCGCAAAGATTTCCCGGCGATCGCCCGGGGTGCCAAGGAGATGAAGTTGATCAGCGAAGCGGCCGAATGGCCGAGGGCTCGGGACACAGTCTACGAGCATTTCAGTGCCGAGTTTCGTCGTCAATGCACTCAACTCGAAGAGCTGGCTGAGCAACAGAATCATCAGGGTGTGACGTTCACCTACTTGCAAATGACGAACCTGTGCATTCAATGTCACGACTATGTTCGCGATTCGTTGCGGGTCGCCGAGCCCAGGGGACGTCACGGCGTTCAGCTGATCCCGGCCGAATGGCCCGAAGGCAGTCAGTGACAAGTGCGGCGTCCGTCGGGACGCTAACGGCGATCTATTGGCCGCGCGGCGCGAGCCCAATACGGCTCGGTTAAGCCAAACGGAGGAAGCCCGGACGCTGGCGCGAACCGGCTGATGTCAAGCGATGATCAGCCGTTTGGCGCGAGCCTACGGGCCCCAACATGACGAAACCACGCTTCACTGAGCGGCATGGCCCTTCCGCAACCATTCGATAGGCGTTTTAGTTCAATCCCGCTGCTTCGTTGATCGCGCCCAGATACATCGAAGCAAAGCGGAAGATAAAGAAGATCAGGATGCCGGCGACGGTGAGCCAAATGACGCCGGTGGCAATGCCCGAAAGCGTTCGCATCGCCATTTTGGCTCGCTCTTCATACTCGACCGCCAAGTGGTCGATGGATTCGCTTTCGGTGCCCGACATTTCAGCGACTTCGACCAGGTGCAAAAACGGATCGGGAAACAAGTCGGTCCCTCTTAAGCCGCCCGCGAGGGTGTCACCTCGATCTCGGATCGCCGCCTCAAACATTTCGCCGCCGCTGCGGTAATAGTCGCTGTCGGTGCTGTCCAAGCTCAATTTGACACTGCGGATCGGATCCAAGCCTGCGCCGAGGGCGAGCGAGAGGGTGCGGGTGAATCGTGACAAGGTGATCGTTTGAAGCGAAGGGCCAAATTTGGGAATCATGTACAACAGCGGAACCAGGTTCTGGACGCCTCCGAGGTTCTGTCGATAGGCATAGTACAGCGACCACAGGATGGCGGCGACACAAGCGATGTAGCCCCAGAAAATCAACACGCCTTTGCCACCGCGAAGCCCGAATCCCAAGATGTCCGTCATCTGGCCGCCGGTGGACGGAGTCAGGATTCCCATCAAGTAGATCACAATCGAGATGACGCCCAATCCGAGCACCAGCTGAATCACCGGCCAAGCGATCGAGGTGAGAAACAGACGTCGGAGCGTTACCTGTTGCTCGAAGTGCGTCGCCAACGTCAGGAAGGTGCGTTCCAAGGTGCCCGTGCTCTCCCCGACACGCGTCATTGAAACCATCAGACGCGGAAAAAAACTGCCACGCTGTTTCATCGCGTCGCTGATCTGAAAGCCCGCTTTGACACTTTCCAACACATGCGAAATCGCTTCGCGCTGTCGTGGCGAACCGTATTTGGTTTCGGCTTGGAGCAGTCGCAGGAGATCGGCACCGGCGCGCAATCCGATCCCCATCCGCCGACAAAACCCGCCGGCCGCCGCTATCCCCATTCGCCTAAAGAACATCCGCTACGCCTGAAAGATCGATAAAAAGTGGTGATGCCAGTCCCCGAGCCTCCACATTGTATCGATCAGGCCGCACGCTGCGCGGTGAATCGGACGCTCCGCTGGGCCCGTCGTTCTCCCCCACCCGCTGGCCTTGAAACTGGCTCTACGCGGCCAGTCGGCCTTCGCGGCGGTCTTCGCGTTGGTTGCAATACGACGCGATGATCTCGTCGATCTGCTCCAGTTGTTCGCCGGTGGAGGCAGTCAGGTCGAGAAACAGGATCTTTCTCGGGCCGATTTGACACCAGCCGGGCATTTGCTCGTCCAACACGATCTTACGGACTTCAAAGCCCATTTCTTTGGCGGTGCCGATCGCTTGGGCCAATCGTTGGACGATATTGGGAGATTCGGTCACAGTACGTGGGTGGGACTGTTGGGGCACGGTTGGCATCTCTTTCTCCGGAAACTTTTCCGATTGTGCGGGCCGTCACCAGCACTGGCAAGCTTTGCCTGCGGCCCAGGACGGGGTGTAGCAAATCATCTGCGGCAGACGATAGGTCAAAGGAGTCACGATGCAATCGCCAGCCAACCCACCCGGGGATCATGAACGCACCCAACGCCATCCCAACGCCGCCCGCGACGTCAAACCCCTCGTCAAGCGGCAAACCGGTCTCCACCGGTGCGCTGGCCGGTGGTTCCCCGTTGAGTGACGAGCAGCAGTACATCCAACACCTCAAAGCCCAGCTCCGGCAGTCGCAGTCGATGGCCACTCTGGGTGAATTGACGAGCACCGCGACCCACGAATTCAACAACGTGTTGATGACGATCATCAACTATGCCCGGCTCGGGATCCGCAATCGCGACGACGCTTCACGCGACAAGGCGCTCGGAAAAATTTTGGAAGCGTCCGAACGTGCCTCGAAAATCACCGGCACGATTTTGGCCCAGGCACGCAATCGCAGCGAATCGTTCGAACCGACCGACCTGGCCGGCCTGATCCTGGACACCCTGGTCTTGCTCGAACGCGAGATGAACAAGTACCGGGTGTCGGTGACGACCGAAATTGAGCCGGGAGTGGCCAAGGCGATTGTCAGTGGAAATCAAATCCAACGCGTGTTGCTGAATCTTTTGATCAACGCCCGCCAGGCGATCGGCGAGTGTGGCAACCTGTTGATCCGGCTGGCCAACAGCGAGGACCCCCAGTGGGTCGAATTGGTCGTCCGGGACAGCGGGTCGGGGATCCCCGCGGAGACATTGCCGCAGATTTTTGATCCGTTCTTTTCGACCAAAGTGGGTCCCGACGAGTCGGGCAAAGGCGGCACGGGGCTGGGGCTGGCTGCCTGTAAAGAGATCATCGACGCGCATCGCGGCAAGATTCGGGTCGAGAGCACGGTGGGCGTCGGGACGGCGTTCACGATTCGTCTGCCGCGGGCATAAAGTCGCAAGCTGGAAGCTTACACCCATTGCCACATCCTTGGACGCCAAGCGGGGTGCTTGTGTTAGCGGTAGGGCGCGAGCCCTCCGGTCTTTCACGGTGTTTTCGAAGCGCGACCGGACGGCTCGCGGGCTGTCGATTGAGTCGGGATCTGCTGAGTCAATGGTGAGCCGCTGGCCGTAAGGCCTCGGGCAGCGTCGCAGTGCCCGGCCGCTTACGCGTCGCGGCTCACAAAAACGACAGCCCGCTCGCGCCGTTCCGCTAACACCTTCAGCGCTAAAGTAAGTGGCATTGAGCTCACGCCACCGGCTCGATCCTCAGCCCCAATCCAGATCGCAGCGTGTGGCGAGGCGATCGCTGATGCGACCGTCGTCACCGGTCAATGCGTCCAGCCAGGCGAGCACATTGTCCAGTTTGATGTCCCGCGCTTCATGGATGAGCATCGGCATCGCAGCCCGCGCCTGGAAGGTGGTCAGCGACACATCCGTGGAGTTGGGGAGCTGCGACTGCAACGTCCGCTGTTCCGATGCATCGCGACTGATCAGGTAGATGCGTTGTTTGCCGCCACATTCCAGCAGCGGTGGTCGAACGGCTTCCAACGCGGACTCCGCGGTCAGGCTGGGCGGTGTGCTGGGAGACGACCAAGAATGGGTCTGGGTCATCGCAACCGGATCGGATTGCGGGTTGAAGCATGTCGTCTTGCCGAGGACAAGTTCATCGGTCGTTGCGATCGACGACGTCTTGGTGTCCAGGCAGTCCGAACCGCGTGATTCAGACGCGCGGGAGTCGCAGGGCTGTGAATCGCTCGAGGCCGCGATCCCTTCGCGGATCAGACCGGCCGCGATGATCGACATTTCGTTGACCACCGTGTCGGCGGTCACGCTCGCCGGAGCCTGAACGATGCGGAACAGTTGGCTGACGGCGTTGGCGGTGTGGAGTCGGTCCACGATGCCGGGCAACTGGTCGCGAATCGACGGGGGCAGCATCGACCATTGGTCAACCGCTCGGCTGTCATCGTCGGCCAGGTTGGCGATCGCCTGGGCGAGACGGGTCGAGGCGTCGACATAAGTTTCGGTGAGGTCGGCCAGTTTTTCCGCGAGCGTCGTCGCGACCGATGCGGCGGCGCGGCAGGCGATGATTCCGACCAGTTGTTCGCCGACGCCACAGGCGCTGCGGAGTGACGCCATCGGCCGTTGCGGTGGCTGGGCACCGACCGTCGACGGTTGGTCCTCCGAAGCTTTGCCTTCGTCGGCGAGGTGGCGAAATTCGTCTTCGGATTTCTGCAGCAGTGTCTGCTGGAGTTCTGTCAGCGCGTGACGGATTTCATTCAGCCCGGCAATCGTCGACGACAGGTTGAGTCGGGTGTCTTGGATTCGAGCGTTGATTTCGCGTTCAATCTGCTCGACGATCTGTCCGGCCAACACCTCGGTCTGGTCCAGATCGATCACGCCTGTCAGCCATTTGACCAGATGCGACCTGACGGCGGCGGGATTCTTGAGCAGCGACGGGTCCAGGCTGCCGAGTCGTTCCATCAGTTTGCTACGACGTTCTTGGCGGTTGTTGCCGAACCATTGTTCGGTTTGTCCCCGCAGCGCGTCGCCGTCCAAACGACAGCGTCGCCAAACGCGTGATGAAAACTCTTTCGCCGCGGGCTTTGCATCACGCGGGTTGCCCAGCCACCGCAGCAACAGCAATTTGATCGCATGAGGCGCCAGCAGACTCGGTTGTCGTTCCCCGGGGTCACCGATCTGGGCGACGCACAGGGTCCGAATGGTCCGCTGCCCCGACGGTGAATCGTCTTCTTCGAGTCGTCCCCTGGCAAACAGTTCGCCGCAATCGCTCGCATCGGCCCACAGGTAATCGACGACCGAGTGCAGCGGCGAGGGGGCACCGGGGCGATCGGACTGGGCGATGACATAGGTGTGGTGCAACGGTGTTCGCGCCGCGGGAACGCTCGGCCAACCCACACCGACGTCTCCGGGATAACTGTTGCCCGGCATCAAGAAGTGCGCCAATTCTCGGATCGCGGATTTGGTCGAGTGCAGGGCGAGCGGTCGCGAGGGATCGCCTTGGAATCGATTGGTCGTCAGAAACGACAAGATCGGTTCGTTTTCCATCGCCGATTCATCGAGCAAATGGCGCAGCAAGTAGACGATGTCGAGATACATTCCGCTGCCGGTCCCGCCGGTCAAGGAGCCGACGACATAGATTTTGGGTGGGGCGTTGTCGCCGCTGGCGACGTTCAAGGCTTTGACCGCGTCACGCAAGGTCTGCATCACTTGTTCGCCGTGATCGACCAACGCCAGACGCCCCAGTGGTCGCATCCCGCCGGTATGGCCGTTTCGTGGAACGTTGTAGATCCAGCGTCGCGAAATCGTCTTCAATCGCTCCGTCCCGCTGTTGCGATACTCGTTGGGCGTCCGCAGTCGGGCTTCGACGACGCGGCAGCGCGGGACCACGTCGGTGCCGTCGACCATCAACGCGGTTTGCGTGGTGACGGGGTTGGTATCGATCAGGACGCTGTGCAGGACGACGGGAGATCCGGCGCCGAATTCATAGATCCGCGACCGCAATTCACTGAGGCAATCCGCACCGGTTCCGCCCAGGGCGACCACCAATGCTTGGCATTGATGCACATCGCTCGCCGAGCCGACGGTGCCGTCGAGTTGCGGCAGGTTTTCGACCGCGTGAGCGGCAGGTTCGGTGACCGCGGCTTCGACGGTGTGGTCCGTGTCGGCGGTCTGTCCGGCGTGGGGACGCAACAGTTTTTCGACGAATTCGGTGCAGCTGGCGAAACGCCGTTCGGGCGACTTTTCCAGTGCCCGAGCCACGCACGGGCGATCGCTGGCCGGCAGCGGCTTCAGATTCGGCGCGTTGTGAACATGCTGGGTCGCCAGCTGCGCGATCGTCCGTCCGCTGAACGGCCGCGTGCTCGTCAGCAGTTCCTGGTACATCACGGCCAGACTGTATTGGTCACTGTGAAGGCTGGGACGTCCGTCAAAAACTTCCGGTGGCGCATAGATCGGTGTCAGCCCGCCGACCATGCTGCATTCGACCTCGCCGAGATCTTTCAGCAAACCGAAGTCGGCGACTTTGACCCGTCCGCCCACGATCAGCAGGTTGGCCGGTTTGATATCCAGATGCTGAAGCTTGTAGAGCTGGTGCAGATAGTCCAGTGCATCGGCGGCATCTCTCATGTAACCGAGCAACACGTCGCGGGGGATGCCGCAGGAACCGCGACCCTGGTGTTGCTTGAAGACGTCCTCCAATGACCCGTCGGCCAACTCCGTCACGATGACCAATTGGTTTTCGATCAGTTCGAATCGTTCCAGCGTCAGAATGAACGGGTGCTGCACACTCTTGATCCGTTCGAGCGACTTGAGTTCCTGTTCGGCCCGTCGTTCGTCCTGTTGTCCGAAAACGAACTTGACCGCTTTCTTCAATCCACCGGGGGCGACGGCACGCCAGACTTCGCCGTACCCGCCGCGGCCGATCCGTTTTTCCAGCACGTAACCTTCGATCGGCTCGTAACCCGCTTGAATACGTTTCGATTTGACAGTTGTCATCTTCCGTTGCTCTGGTGGACTCAGCTCTGGTGGATTCGGGTGGCCGCTACAGGTCGCTAAAGTAGCTGCGGCAAGCGCGTTCCAGGTATTCCGGGCGGATACCCAAGGGCAGTTGTCGGTACCGGCAAAAGGCTTCGATTTGTTTCAGCAGATCGCGCGGATGGCAACGCCGGGGCTTGCGAGATTTCTTCTGATAGAACGACAGCAGGTATTCCGCCGCCTCGGGCGTTTCCGGAAATCCCATCTGCCGGGCAACCGTTTTCATCAGTTGCCGATACTCATCCGGACCCGGATCGCCGACAAAAATCTTGTACGGCACGCGACGCAAAAACGCTTCGTCGACCAAGTCGCCCGGATCCAGATTGGTCGAAAAGATCAGCATCTGTTCAAACGGCATTTGGATTTTCTTGCCCGTGGGAAGGGTCAAGAAATCGCAGCGATTTTCCAGCGGAACGATCCAGCGATTGAGCAATTCTTCCGGTGCGATGCGTTGACGTCCAAAGTCATCGATCAACAAACAGCCACAGTTGCTCTTCATCTGCAGCGGTGCTTCACAAATGTTGCTTCGCGCGTCGTGTCGGACTTCCAAATTCTCCATCACCAGTTCGCCGCCGACCATCACCGTCGGTCGTTGGATCCGCAACCAGCGGCGGTCCCACTCCTGAGCCTTCAAAATCTTGGCGGCGGTTTCGGGCACCGGTGCGGGACGATGAAAGGCATCGTCTTGAAGCTTGATCAGGTTGCCGTCATCCAGGATCGCGTGCGGGATCCAGATCTCCTGGCCGAGACATTGTGTCAAGCAGCGGGCGATGGTGGTTTTGCCGTTGCCGGGCTCGCCGAACAGGAACAGTCCGGTGTTGCTGTTGATCGCCGGCCCGATAAAGTCCAGCAAGTCTTGCTGGTAGGAGATCCCCGAAAGCGCCTGACGCAATTGGTCTTGCGTGACCGGCTCCAAACCGGCCGACTGGGCTTCGACGCTGAGTACATAATCCGTCAGCGGGACGGGCGCGGGACCGACGTAGCTGCACTGCTTCATCTGAGCGGCGGCGCGATTCTGCCCCAGTTCGGTCAATGAATAATAGTAGTCGTTAAAAGGCGCCGGACGGACGTGCGCGATCATCTTGCGGGTTCGCATCACATCGAGCAGCGGATCGACCACTTTGAAGGGCAAACCGATGAACTCCGACAGGCTGCGTCCGCTGAGCGTGCCGACGCTCAACACGGATTTCAAGATCAACCCCTCGATAAATGAGTCACTCAATCCGGTTTCGGAGAGTGATTGGGTCTCGGCAGGCCAAAAGGTATCGTCAGTCAGAAGGCTGCCGAGCAAGCCCGCATCAACGGCATGGGTTTCGTGGATCGCGGCGTTCATACCGAATGAGTGGATTGGGAAGTGGGGTGGGTGTCGCAGGATCTCCTCGGGAAGATCGGATCCTGGGGGCGCACAACAGATGTCGCAATCACCGGCGGGGCGATCACGGACAGGTTCTGTCCAAGCGATTGCATGAAAACTAGCTCATCAATAGCCGGCGTCACGGCGATTGCGTCCGGGGAGACGTTTCCCAGACGGGTTTTCCTCCCCGCCCCCGCCGGCGGACCAGATCCCTCCACAGAACCCGCCCCCCAAAGAAATCCGCAATCGCTTGACGGGGGGGCCAATTCGCGACCTACAGTTACCCTGACACCGAATCACTCGGGGGGATCTGAGTCCATCACCGGACCTGCCCATCCCGAAACCACCAATCTGATGCCCCCATCCGCTCGTTACCCAATGACCTCGCTCGACACTTCCGCACTCGATCGACTCTGCCATAGCACGGTGATTGGGAGTGACGTTTGGTTTTTGTCCGGGGCCCTCGAGCCGCGAGACAATCTGCGTCACTTGCCGATCGACGAGCCCGAATTCACGATCGGCAGAAAGCCCGGGTCCTCGCTGAAACTGAACTTTAAAACCGTCAGTGGACGACACGCGATCCTGTCGGCCAACGATGGCAAGTTGCTGCTGACCGATCTGGGCAGCACCAACGGCACCTACGTCAACGGCGAACGAATCCAAGGTCAAGTCACTGTCGATGAAGAAGATTTGATCCATTTTGCCGAAGCACCCTTTCGAGTCCTTCGGCAATCGCCCACCGGACAGTCTGCCGGGACGATCGCCCGCAACGTCTGCGATGAAGCGTTGGCGCTGGTCCAATTCGATCGAATGATGAGTGAAAAACTGGTGCGACCGCACTTCCAGGTGATCGTCGACGTCGAAAGCGAAAGCGTCGTCGGGCACGAAATCTTGGGGCGCGGCAGTGTGTTCGGGCTCGAGTCGGTCGCCGCCATGTTTCACGCCGCCAGCCAACTGAATCTGGAAGTCGAACTCAGCGAACTGCTGCGTTGGGAAGGCGTTCGCGTCGGACGAGATCTGCCCGCGCGGCCGAACTTGTTCGTCAACACGCACCCCAAGGAAATGGAGGATGCCGACAAGCTGATCGAATCGCTGGTCCAAGTTCGCCAGATGTCCGGCAATACCGACCTGGTTCTAGAAATCCACGAAGCCAGTGTCACCAATCGCAAGGTCATGCGAGAGTTGTCCGCCGCGGTCAAAGACCTGGAAATCGAATTGGCCTTCGACGACTTCGGTTCCGGACAAGCGCGGTTGGCAGAATTGATCGAAGCTCGCCCCGATTACGTGAAATTCGATATCTCGCTGATCCATGCCATCGATCACGCCGATGAGCCACGGCACCGAATGCTCCAAACGCTTGTCCGTATGGTCCGCGATCTGGAAATCAAGGCGCTGGCCGAGGGCATCGAGACGTCGACCGAAGCGGAGGCCTGTCAAAGGCTCGGCTTCGATCTGGCGCAGGGCTATTTCTACGGCCGCCCCGCACCGCTGTAGTGCAACCAGCCTTTGCTGTCATTTCTCACCTTTGGCGAACTTATGCCGGTTGTAGCAGATCAACCGTCTACAACCGCCACCGACAGCTGCCGATCGCCGAAATTACAGGGATCATCGTTGCGACCTGTCCGATCATCACAACGGTGATCACTCTCTCAACAGGGTGAGCACGTTTGAGATGACGCCCGACCGGACGGCACGGACACGGAAGACCAATGAACCGAACAAAGCGGAAACGGATGACGCTTCGCAATCGACAACGCGTTGTGCTGCTCGGCATCGTGCTCTCTGGGGCCGCTTCGACGCTGGACGCCGCAACGCAAGAGAATCCGTATTGCGCCGACGCCCCGTCCATTGCCGGCACGACGAACCATCCCACCGTCACGGTGCCCCGTCGTTTGCCGCCGGTGCAATCACGCTCGATTCAATCGCCACAGCAATCGACGACACCTACCCTGCCATCGGCACCACCGCAGAAGGCCGCTGAGCAGGTGGTTACGGCGCCGTGGTTGCAGTCGATCACGGCCGATTCCTGTTTGGCTCGAGCCGGTCGACATCTGGACGATGCGTACCGCGAGTATTCCGTCGGAGCATGGTCCTCGGCGGAAGCGTCGGCTTGGAAGGCGTTGGAATTAACCGCGACGGGAATCGACGTTGCCGATCGACGGACCGCATCGCTGCAGCGTCCCGCGACCGCTGCCAAAGACGTTCGCATCGCCCGCACGGCGATTCGCGAAGCGAGGGATTTTGTCGCTTCGGGGGCGGCGGTCGATGACGAATTGATTGCCGCGATCGCCTCGTCGCACCAAACGCCCGCACTGGCCGGCGCCGGGTCGATCGGCTTGACGCCGACCCAGTCTGCCGACCGCTATCTGGATTATGCACGCGTGAAACTGGCGCCGCTTGCCGCCCGCCACGTGCAAGCCGCCCAGGCGATGGACTTGATTGCCGCAATCCAGCTGGGCCGCAATGAAACCAAATGGTTACCGGAAGAGACCTCGCTTTGTCTCCGTCGTGCAGCCCTCCAGGGACAACCGTCCAACGCCAGTCTGGCGACGCGTTTGGGCATGCAATTAGCCGACATGGGGCTTGATGCTGAAGCACAATCGACGCTTCAACACGCGATGACACTTTCACCCACACAAGAGATCGCAGCGGCTTTGGACCGCGTGGCGGCGAGAAAGCCCCATCCAGTCGGCGGCGTCTCGGTTGACCAACGAGTGGTCCAAGCCGCGACACCCACTGCCAAGCAGACACGTTTTCCGAAAGTGATTGAACTTTCGCCGACGCAGTTCGCTTCGATCTCACCGGCGGTCAACACGCTGACACCACCTTCGACGGTTGCCGGCCCCTCGTCCGGCGAGAACGGCCGGCGTCAGACATCGTCGGTCGCACCGACCGCCCCGGTCACGGCGCAGCCGGAGAAAAAAACGTCTCGATTCATCCCCGCCTCGCTGGCCGGGTTTCGGTTGCCGAAACTGAGTTCGAAACCGCAACCGAACGAGCCATCAACGTATGACACCGATGCGATCGAAGCCAGGGTGGATCAGCGCTATCGCGCTGACGAGTTCGAGGTTTACGATGCGTCGGCGACCGGCCCCGCGCCGAGTCAGCAAGGCTCAGCGATCAAACGATTCTTCGGTAAGTTTCCAAAATTGTGGTAGCGACGTGTCACTCGTTGTTCATCCGCAAGCGTTTCCGTCGATCATTTCCAACGTCATTCGAGTCCGTGAGATTTGGCATGCAGTCTCCATCATCCATTCGCCTAAATCTCGTCTCCACATTGATCGTGGCTGTCGCTGTCGCCGCGTGCCTGTTCACTTGCCAGGACGGGTTCGCCCAGACGTCGGTGACAGCGGCACCCCAGCGGTCGGTTTCCGGCGCAAGCAGGGTCAACGAAACCGATTGTGGCTGTCGAAACGTCCCCGGTGGATATCCATGCCGGGGCGGATGCGCCAAATGCATGATGGCGGTCGACTGCCAGGACCATTGCGGGGCCGAGGGACGTTGGCGAGACATGTCGCCGATGCCGTTTGATTCCTACGGACCGGGCGGCTATGCCGGTCCATCACGCTACGCGCACCTGGGCGAATATCGTCTGCGCCCCGGCGATGAACTGCAAGTGATCTATCTGATCACCCGACGCCAAGACCAGGGCGACTATCGGTTGGCCCCCGGTGACGAAGTCTTGATCGAGTCGGTGGCGGATGCGGATCTGCAACGTGGAACACTCGAACGTGGTTTGGAAATCCAGCCCGATGGAACGATCACGGTTCGTCTGTTGGGTCAAGTTCACGCCGCTGGTCTTTCGATCAGTCAGCTGCGAGATGTGCTGGAGCAGAAGTACAAGAAACTTTATGACGAACCGTCAATCGATGTCACGCCCGTTCGAACCAATCGATTGGCCGATGACATTCGAAACGCCGTCGGTGGACAGAGCGGATTGCAGCAACAAGCACTCACGGTCACCGTGATGCCCGACGGAAAGATTCGGCTGCCGGGAATCGGCGGTCTGTGTGTTCAGGGGTTCTCGCTTCCCGAATTGAAGAAAGAAATCAACCTGCGTTATCGCGAGTTGGTCGTCGGATTGGAAGCCGAACCGATCTTGACGCAGCAGGCCAGCCATTTCGTTTACGTGCTCGGCGAAGTCGCGACGCCCAATCGCATTCAATTGGAAGGCCCCACGACGGTGCTCGGCGCGATCGCCCAAGCCGGCGGCCACTTGCCCGGCGGAAACATGCGTCAAGTCGTGGTGCTGCGACGGGCCGAAGATTGGCGTTTGATTTCGACGATGCTGGATTTGCAAGGAGCGGTTTATGGAAAGCGACCGACACCGGCGGACGAAATCTGGCTGCGAGACAACGACGTGGTGATCGTGCCCCAGCGTCCCATCGTCCGCCTGGACAATTGGATCGAACAGATCTTCACCCGCGGCGCGTATGCGGCGATCCCGCCGTTGAACATCGAAGTGCGATAAACGATTTCTGTAAAACCCAGCGAAACATCGCCGGCGAAGTGATCGAGTGATCACACCATCGACTCATGCTACTTTTCCTGTTGTGCGTGCGGGGCATCCACCGGCTGGATGATTTCCCCGTAAAACTCGGGCCGTCGATCGGCAAATCGATCAATGACATGCGTGCCGGGAGTCCGCTGGATGGTTTTATTGCGGGCGATCGCCAGATCGGCTTCGGCAAAGAGGATCGTTTCCTGGTCATCGTCGCTCCTTGCCAGCACCACGCCATCGGGGCCGCAAATCGAACTTCGCCCACAGAATTCGAATCCGTTTTCGCGGCCGACTCGGTTGGCCGCGACGAAATAGAGGTGGTTTTCCATGCTTCGCGCCGGCGGGATGATCATCGACGTGTGGATACCTTCCTTGGGCCAGTTGGTTCCCAGCGCGATCACGTCGGCCCCGGAAAGCCCCAGCACACGTATCGGCTCGGGAAACGAAGCGTCATAGCAGATCGCCAATCCGATTCTGGCGTCACCCGATCGGGCGGTCTCAGCTGGATAGGACTGATACGCTTGTTCGCCGCGGTCGACGAAGCGATCCACCCCCAAACCCGGCAAATGGATTTTGCGGTAGCAACCGATCATGCCGTCGGGCCCCAGCAGCGCGGCGGAGTTGTGGAGTTGCTCTCCAGATCGCTCCAAAAAACCGATCGTGACCAGTTGATTCCAATCACTCGCCGCTTCGACCAAACTGGTAAAGATTGGACTGTCGATTTCCAGTGCCACCTCAAAGGCCTGCTCGCGCGAGTCAAACGTGTATCCGGTGAGCATGCACTCGGGAAAAACGACGAATTCTGCGGCGGCGGGGCCTGCCGCGTGGGTCGCCGAATCGGGCGGGCCATGAGCCGCTTTTTGCATCCACGCCAGGACTCGCGCTAAATTGGCCTCAGGCTGAGCAAAACTCACATCGGATTGGACACAAGCGATCAACATCGTAAAACAAGCGGAGTAAGAACTGAGAACTCGAACGGAAAAAACGGGACGCACATGAGTGACAACGACTTTGATTTTGACCTGTTTGTCATCGGGACCGGCCCCGGTGGCGAAGGGGCCGCGATGCAGGCTCGCAAGGGCGGCCTGCGCGTCGGCATCGCCGAACGATACCGACAGATCGGCGGCGGGTGCACGCACTGGGGGACGATCCCCAGCAAAGCCTTACGGTACACGATCACGAACACGATGAACGTGTTGAAAAACCCAATCTTCCGCGAACTCGGGATTCACACCACCCCGACGATGGAGCAACTTCGTCGCGGGACCGCCGAGATCATCGCCAAACAGGTGACGATGCGTCAGTCGTTTTACGACCGCAACAACGTCCCGATTTATTTTGGCCATGCGCGATTTGTCGATGACCACACCGTTGAGATCGAGAATGGTGAAACCATTCGCAGCAAGGCGTTCGTGATTTCCACCGGAACACGACCCTATCGGCCGCCGGAAGTCGATTTCAACCATCCGCGAATCTTTGACAGCGATACGATTCTGGATCTCCCTGAAAAACCGGGTTCCATCACGATCTATGGCGCCGGCGTGATCGGCACCGAATACGCCTCGATGTTTCGAAACATCGGCGTCAAGATCAATCTGGTCAACACGCGGGGTAAGCTGCTGGAATTCTTGGACGATGAAATCGTCGACGCGTTGTCGTATCACCTGCGTGACCAAGGCGTCGTGATTCGTCACAATGAAACGTTTGATCGTATCGAAGGCCAGGACGACGGCGTCGTCTTGCACTTGCAAAGCGGCAAACAGATCAAGACCGACGTCTTGCTGTGGGCCAACGGACGCACCGGGAACACCGACGATCTGGGGCTGGAGGCGATCGGTTTGGTCCCCAACAAGCGTGGGCAATTGGATGTCGATGAACAATTTCAAACGGCCAAAGAGCACATCTATGCCGTCGGCGACGTGATCGGGTATCCCTCGCTGGCCAGTGCCGCCTATACCCAAGGCCGGGCGGCGGGGATGCACGTCCTGGGACGCAAAGACGGCAACCTCCGCGTCAAGGATCTGCCCACCGGAATCTACACCAGTCCCGAAATCAGCTCCGTCGGCCAAACGGAACGAGAATTGACCGAGAAGCGTATTCCGTATGAGGTCGGCCAGAGTCAGTTCAAAAGTCTGGCGCGGGCTCAAATCATGGGCACCACCGTCGGGATGCTCAAGATTCTGTTCCATCGCGAAACCTTGAAGATTCTGGGGGTGCATTGTTTCGGGGCCAACGCGTCGGAGATCGTTCACATCGGGCAGGCGGTGATGGATTCCGAAGACCTGACGTTGGAATACTTTGTCGAAACAACGTTCAATTACCCGACGATGGCCGAAGCCTACCGCGTCGCGGCGTTGAACGGTTACAACCGGCTGTTTTGAGGATCGCCGTACCGGCATCAACTCCTAGCCCGAGAGCGGCGTAAACGCGTACAATGAAGCCGCCGGTGTTTCCGTGGTGCCGCCGGTGAACCGAATGACGTCTTCAAATGGACTTCGAATGACCCCAACATCCGATGCTGCGATGACGTCTTCGCCGCGCGCGCGATCCCGCCAGCCGATGCCTCAGAGCGAGGATCCCGGCCCGGCGGAGTCGTCCGGCCCGGCCACCCGATCACGCTCCGCCATCGCTTGGCTGTTGATCGGTCTGTTACTCGGGGCCGGATCGTGGTTGATCATCGTCTCCACCGGCGCGTTCCAGCGGGGAGCGGTCGCGGTGGAGAGCCCGACGCGAAACCCGATTCCCGGTCGCTATGATGCCGAGCGGGCGATGTCGTACGTGAAACAACTGTGCGATCTGGGACCGCGTCCCTCCGGCAGCGCCGCGATGGTGCGTCAACAACGTCTACTGGAAGCGTTCTTCAGCGAGCGCGGCGGCGCGGTGACCCGGCAAGCCTTTGAAACACGCGACCCCCGCGACGGTTCGCCGTTGACGATGGTCAATCTGATCGCGTCCTGGCATCCCGAGCGTCCGAAACGTTTTCTGTTTTGCGCCCACTATGACACCCGCCCCTATCCGGATCGCGATCCGAACAATCCACGAGGCGTGTTTGTCGGTGCCAACGACGGCGCCAGCGGTACCGCCGGATTGATGGAACTGGCCAATCAGCTGCATGATCTGCCCAGCGACATCGGCGTCGATTTGGTCCTGTTTGACGGCGAAGAATTCATTTGGCAACGCGATGGCGGTCGTTATTTTCTCGGATCAACTTACTTCGCCGAACAATACCGAAACGATCCTCCCGCGGTGCCCTACGCCGCCGGCGTGTTGTTTGACATGATCGGGGACAAGGAGCTGAAGCTTTATTATGAAGTCAACAGCATCCGATTCGCCAAAACGGTGGCGCGATCGTTTTGGAAGAAAGCGGATCAGCTCGGTGTTCAAGCCTTCGTCATGCGGACGCGGCATGAATTGCGAGACGACCATCTGCCGCTCAACCAGATCGCCAGGATTCCCACGATTGATGTGATCGATTTCGATTATCCGCGGCCGGGAATCGGGGCGCCGTCGTACTGGCACACCGAGCAAGACGTGCCCGAAAACTGCAGCGGCGAATCGATCGCGGCGGTCGTTTGGGTCGCACACCAGTGGCTCGTCTCGTTGAGTTCCACCGCAACCGATCCGACTCGATAGGAGTGTCTGCGATGTTCGCCGGAGGGTTGTTGCTGGGCGTCACGCTGTTGTTTTTCGCGTGTTGGTTGCAGTGGACCGAACACCGCGGTTGGCCCCACGACACCTTCGACGGCGATGAAGACGTCGAATACCGCCGCCGCCGCAAGAAGTCGCGTCTGCGCGTCAACGTGTTGATCGGAATCTGTGGGTTACTGATCCTGGCGGCGACGTTCGCCGACGTGGGGGTCGTCTTTGTGGCGGCCTGGTCGATCGTGTCGTTGATCCTGATGGTGATCGTGATCCTGGCCGGACTGGATGCCTTTCGCACCCACCGTCATCATCAAGACAAGGTTCGGCGAATGCGGAAACGGGCACTGGAAGAGTAATCTGTGACGTTCGTTAACACCGCCCTGTTGTTCGCGCTGGCCGCGGTCGGGATTCCGATCGCGTTGCATCTGATCGCGCGAAAAGAACCCAAGCAGGTGATGTTTCCGTCGGTCCGCTTGCTGACTCAACGGTTCGAGACCAACCGCAGCAAGGTCCGGGTGCGGCGATGGTGGTTGCTGGCGCTTCGCATCGCCGCCTTCGCCGTGGTCGCATTGGCCCTGGCCCGCCCGGTGATCGCCGGTGCGCTCTCGCTGACCTGGTCGACGATCGGAATCCTGTCGATCGCCGGGATCGCACTGTTGGCGATGGCATCGGTTGCGGCCGGCAAACCGAATCAGAAAACGCTGGTTCGGTCGTTGCTCGCCGCGGCTGCCCTCGCGTTGATCGTGGCGGTGGGTTGGGGCGGGTTCACGTTGGCCAGCGGCACCAAGCCGGAGATTGATGACGCGTCGCCGGTCGCCCTGGCGATCGTCGTCGACAATGCTCCGTTGGCGGCGTGGCGAACGGGCGATGAAACACAACTGAATCGTCTCCGCGCGGCCGCCAAGCAGTTGATCCTGGCCGCCAATCGGGAAAGCCGGTTCGCCGTGATCGATCGATCCAGCGCCCCCGCCGCGTTTTCACTCGACGTGACCGGTGCGCTCTCCAAAACCGATGCCCTGCGTGCACTGGAAGTGGTGCAACCGCTGGAGTCGCGGGTCGAAGCCGCGGCCCGATTGTTGCAAACGAGCGAGATTCCATCGCGACAAGTGGTGATCTTCAGCGGATTGACCGAGTCGAGTTTCGCCAATGAATTCTCGGGGCAGTCGATGGCCGCACTGCTGGAATCGTCCGGGGTCGGTGTGACGGTTTGGGACGTCGGCGGGCCCGTCGGCACCAATCGCACCGTCTCGCTGCCAACCCTTTCCGATGTGTCGCCGGCTCCGGAAACCTCGATCACCGTCGCGGCAGTCCTGTCGCTCGAAGCCGCCGCCACTCCCGTTGACGAGGCGGCCGACTCGGGGACCAATCCAGACGGTGCAGCGGGCGAGACGAGCGAAACGCCACCGGGTTCACTCAGCGTCACCGCCGAATGCGTGCTGTTCCCCAGCAGCCCCGCCCTGCCCGTGGTCCGCGACGGCGATATCGTTCGCCCCCAGGCCAAGCCGGTCGATCGCCTGAGTGTCACGATGCAACCCGGCCGCGACGTCGAACTGCAGATGACGTTGCCGCCGCTGCCGGTCGGGTTGCATCACGGTGCGATCCGATTAGTCGGTGCCGACGCGTTGGCGGTCGATGACGCGAGTTACTTTAGCGTGGCGGTGTTGCCGCCGAGTCGATTGTTGTTGGTCAGCGACCAACCCGAAGAAGCCGAAGAAATTGCCTGGGCCGTCTCGGCGCCGGCGCCGATCGATGACCCGGCATCCCAGTACGCGATCGAACGCATCGGCTACGATGACGTGGCCGCCTCGCGGATGACGGACTTTGACGGAGTCATCCTGCTCGACCCGCCCGACAGCGCGCTCGGCGAGCCCGAGTTGATTCGGTATCGCGAACAGGGCGGTTCGGTGTGGGTCGCCGCAGGTGATCGGCTGGGCGAAGAAAACGTCTCGGTCGAAGGTTGGCCGGTGTTTCGGCGACGTTGGCGCGTCCCCGAACCGGGAACGTTCCTGGAAATCTCTGCCGCATCCCATCCCGCCCTGGTCACGCTGGCCAACACGCCCGGCGGTGTCCCCTTTCAAGATTTTCGAATCTACCAGTATTGGCAACTCGCCCCCTCGGACAATGCCCAGGTGCTGATGCGATACGCCGGCACGGACCATGCCGCGGTCATCCAATGGCGTTCGAAATCCGCCGCCGAAGTTTCAACACCTCAGAACGCGTCGGGCTCCGGACGGATTGTGTTGATGACCACTCCGATCCCTGCCATCACGCCCCCCTCTTCGTCCTGGAACGAACTGTTTCAAGCCGACGAATACTGGCCGGCGTTTTCGTTGGTCCGCGATGTCACGCGTTATGTGACCGGCCGCAGCGCCGAAAGCTGGATGACCCGCGTCGGCGCACCGGTTTCGATTCCGGTTCGTCAACAAGCTGCGATCGAAGTCGACGGCAAACCACGACGATTGCAATGGTTTCCTCCGGTCGGTGCGACTCCGGTTCCGATCAATGTCCCGCAGGGCGACGACGCGGGCAGCGGTGGGACGCTGCGAATCGTGGTCGGGCAACCTAAACACAGTGGCGTGCATTGGATTCGTGGCGATGAAATCGGGCTCGGCTTCACGGCCAATTTGCCCCGCGAGCAATTGGCGACCACGCGGATCGATGCGGCGCGATTGGAACGCCTGTTCGGTCCCGACCGTCTGCGACAAATCGATTCGCTCGATGAAATGGAGTGGACCTCCAGCGATGACGCTCGGGTCATCTCGCTTTGGTCGCCGATCATGCTCTTGGCGTTGTTCGTTTTCATGCTGGAACAAGTATTGGGCAACCGATTTTATCGTCGCTCGCCGGCGGCAAAGTCCGGCTCGACGAGGCGGAGATCGGCGGCATGACACGATTCACCCTGGAACCGCTGTATGGATCGCTCTGGGTTGCACTGGCGGCAATGATCGCCATCGCCGCAGTGATCACGCTGGTCACACCGCCGACCGACGACCCCAGAAAGCGAAAGTGGTTGATCTTGCTGCGGTCCTTGGCCGCGATCGTGCTGTTGATCGCCGCGATGCGCCCGACGGTGGTACGAACCGACAATCGCCCCGCCGCGGCGACGCTGGTCGTTGCGGTCGATACCTCACGCAGTATGTCGCTGCCCGACGGTGACGGGGCGGATCGATGGACCAGCCAGCAAACGGCACTGAGACGCTTGTTGTCGGAAGTCGGCACGCTGGATGAAATGTTGGAAGTGCAACTGCTCCGTTATGATTCCCGATCCGAATCGCTCGCCCAGGCCAGACAACGCGATGCGATCGCGCGACTGGCCGATGCCATGGACTCGATGCAACCGGCCGGCGATGAAACGAACCTGGGGTTGGCGATGCAGGGCGCCATCGATGCAGCCGCCGGCAAACCGATGGCGGGCGTCGTTTTGTTCGGTGACGGAACGCAAACAGCGGTCGCGGATTCCGAAAGTCAGACGGCGGACCAAAGTACCGCCGCCCGGCGCGGCGCCGAAGTGCTCGATGCGTTGGCGGTTCCGCTGTGGACCGTCCCGATCGGGCCGCCCAGCACCGATGCGTCGGCTCGTGACGTGGCACTGTCCAATCTGCCGGACAGTTTTCAATTGTTTGCCGGAAATCAATTCGATGTCTCCGTGACGGTCGAGGCCAGTGGTTTGGCGAATCGACAAATCCCCGTGACCGTGTCCTGGATCGATGCCGAAGGAACCAAGACCGAAGCGCGGTCACGTCAGATCGATCCCCGCGGCGCTCGTGAATCCGTCGCGCTGACCATCCCGATGACGGCTCCCGCGCCGGGGCTGTATCGCTTGCAAGTGGAAGCGGCGCCGCAAGACGGCGAATGGGTGACCAGCAACAACGCTCAAACGGCGTTTGTCGATGTCCGCGAAGGCGGCGGTCGTATTCTGATTTTAGAAGGCCCAGGGCGGCCGGAGCAAACGTTCTTGCGCCGGTCCCTGCGACGTTTCCCCGATCTGGAACTGGACTACGCGCCGATTCGCGGTGACCGAACCTGGCCGGTTTCGCTGGACGCCGTCTTGAAACCGGGACGCTACGACATTTTTATCATCGGCGATCTAGACTCCAGTGCCTTGGGCGATGCACAGCTGAAACAACTTGCCGAGCGGGTCAGCCAGGGCGCCGGCCTGATCACGCTCGGCGGACTGCAGACCTATGGCACCGGCGGCTACGCAGACGGAGTCTTGGCCGACGTGCTGCCGATCAAAATGGATCCGTCGCGACGTCGCCAACCGACACGCGGTGTGATGAGCGCGGCAGAGCGGGCGGCGCGATCCACGGCGCAAATCCCCGGACCGATCAAAATCGAAGTCGCCCGGCGCCACCCCATCGTTGATCTGGGCGGACGAGATCCCGCGTCGGTTTGGCAGTCGCTGCCCGAACTGTCGGGCGCCAACCGACTGGTCGGCGCGAAGGCCGCCGCCGGGGTGCAAACGTTGCTGGCGACCGACAAGCAACAGCCGCTGTTGGTGATCGGCGGTTACGGCAAGGGCCGCGTGGCGTCCTTGGCGATCGATGAAACCTATCGTTGGTGGCGGGCAGGCAAAGCGGAAGCCCATCAACGGTTCTGGCGCCAGCTGATGTTGTGGCTGATGTCGCGCGAAGAATCCGGCGGCGATCGCTTGATCGCGGAACTGGACCTGCGGCGATTCGAATCCGACCGCGGACCGGAGTTTCGTGCCAGGTTGATGCGTGTCGGTGAGACCGCGACCGACGTGACACTTTCCGCGACGGTGGTCGACGATCAAGGCAACGAAACGTCACTGGATGTGACCGCAACGGCCAGCGGCGAACCGAGGATCAGCGGAACGATTCCCAAATTGGAACCGGGCTTTTACAAGCTTGTTGTTCGGGCCAGTGACGAATCAATCGAGCCCGATGAAGTCGCCTTTCAAGTGACCGCAACCAGTCGCGAACTGGCGCGACCGATGGCCGATCCGGTGTACATGAAACAATTGGCCGACCTGACCTCCGACCACGGCGGTGCCTCGTTCGATCCGCAACAGATCGATGCGTTGATCGATGCGATCGCCCAAAAACGCCGCAGTGCCGAAACGCCGGTGATCGAAAAGAATCGCTTGGGCGATGGGCCCGCAAGCGGCTGGCTGGTGTTCACCCTGTTCGCCGGGATGTTGTCGGCGGAGTGGTTTCTGCGACGGCGTTGGGGAATGGTCTAGTGCTCTGGCTACTTTTAGATTTGGGGTGCCGCGGAAAAGGGGTCAGGTACCAAAAATGCGAAGCACCCGACGGGCCATTTGGTTTTTGGTACCTGACCCCTTTTCCGCTCGAACAACGCAAGCTGGAAGCTTACGCCACTCACAGTCGCTTCGTCGCGACCATCCGTTTACCGGTGCCACGGAATTGAATTCGGATCGGTGCGGTCAGGTTGTAGTGGTCCGGGCCAAGTAACGTGGCCACGGTCGCGTTGATCACCGGGTTGATGGTGCTGGAATTGAAATCCCAATTGTCGTCGCCGGCACCGATCTCGGCTTCCACGCGGCGTTCAGCCGAGGTCACCACGAAGACGGTGTTGCGTTTCAAGGCAAAGCTGACGGTGCCGTGAATGTAGGCGGCGTCACCGGCCGAAATGCTGCCCGGCGTGATGCCGTAGTCCCCCCAACCGTACAGGTTGGTTGAGATGAACCGATCCCTGTTTCGCACGGTTCCCCGAGCAATCAGGTGCCCCAGTTGGTGCCGGCCCGACGGCAATCGATCGATCGCGCCGATGGCTGACAAGATGGCATCGGCACCGCGTTCGACCACTTGGGGCATGTAACGGGTGTCCCCCATCATCACGCCGTTGTCCAAGAAATGGTTGACCAACGGGAAATCGAGCGCCGTGATGTTCTCGCCGTAGCCGCTGTTCATCACCGCCGCCTGCGTCATTTCGATCACCACGTTGCCAAAGTCCGGAACGTGGTCGTGGTCGTAACCCGATTGATAAGGGCTGACGGGTTGGCCGTATTCGGCAAAGTGATTGATTTCGGCGTACTGCAAATCTGAAAAGTTGGTGCAGCGCCACACTTGGCTTGCACCGTCATAAGACCAGCTCACGTTGAATTCCCCGTTTAGAATGCGATCGCCTGCGTGATCTCCTGTTTTCGTTGCGTCAGGGAATTCGTTGCTGATTCTTTTTGATTTTGTCGCAATCTGTTCCGTGTCTGGCTTGATGCGGCCTGCTCTCCGTCATGCCGATTCCCGTAGATGGGGGCAAGACGATGGGTACCAACTAGAGCTTCACAGTTCGCATTCTCCTTGTCTCCCTGTCTCCTTGTCTCCTTGTCTCTCCCTCCTCAAACCCCCAGCCGCTCTTTCGCTTCGGCCGCCCAAGGGCTGTCGGGGGCGAGTTGCAGGATGCGTTGCCAATGCTGGAGGGCTTGCAGGTCATCGCCGATGCGATCGAGTGTTTTGGCGAGCGTGTAATGGACGTCGGCGTAGTCGTCGTGCATCGACAGGGCACCACGTAGCGCGGCGACGGCCAGTTCGAATTGCCCGAGTTCGGCCAGCACGGCGCCCAAGCTGGCGCGGGCTTCGACGAATTCCGGATCAATTTCAATCGCGCTGTAGTAGCGTTCGCGGGCCGCGATCAAAAAGTTCATGCGATAAAGCAGCTCGCCGATCTGGAAACTGACATCGGCACGTGCTCCGTCGCGGGCCAGAATGGTGTGGTACAGATCGATCGCGGTTTCCAGATCGTCCTCGTCTTCGGCTTGATAAGCAGCCAGCAGGATCGGATCGTGCTCGGCGGTACTGACCGCGCGCAGCATCGGCGGTTGGTCGGGCGGTTCAAACGCGAACACTTCCGGCGTCGATGCCCCGTCGCTTTCCAACGCATCAAAATCGAACCGCATCTGTCCGCCAGGCTCGACCAGGCCATCGCCTTGTCGCAACAGCACGTGCTTTCCCTCGACCAAGATGGAGAGCTGATCGAGGGGTCGGCGGATGTTAGGGAGCACTTGAACCAGGTCCACCAGTCGACGTTCGATCGCCGCGGGGCTGGCACCGGCGGAGATCCATCCGGCCAGACGCTTCGCGGTCGCCACCTCCGCGTAGTCGAAGTAGGGCAGCTTGTGCAACGTCGTCACCGGAGTGATCAGCCCCCTGCGGTGCCACCGCCGGATCACGCGCACCGAAACCCCCAATAAGTCCGCCAGCATGACCGGTGTGTAATAACGCTGGGCGGAGCGTCCGACATCGAACAGTCCCAGTCGCTGCCAGAGTTCGGTTTCATGGATGATTTCAAGCTCACCGCGGCCGGCGGCATCGATCACGCCGGGCGGCAATAACTCGTCTTGTGAAAGCGGCGGTTGGTCGGCACCGATGACGACCAGGTCAAGCATCATGCGGTCGGCGGGCGGGTCCGACGGATCGTCGCGTTTTTTTCCGCTCTGAGAAGCGGAGGAACGCCGGGGCAGATCGACGACCACCGCTTGGAACGACTGCAACACGTTGGCAGCTTCACGTCGACTCATGCTGCCGAATCGGCCGACCAAGGCAACGCGTTTGTCGGCGAAACTTGCCGGATCGGCGTCGCCAGATTTGTTCGGGGACGGCTCGCCGTCGAGCAACTCCGTGTCCGATTCCCCGTCTTCGCCGTCGCCCACCGGGGGTTCCGTCGGGATGGGAGCCTGCGTCGCGATGGGTGGCTGCGTTTCGGTATCCGCAGCCCTCGTCATGGAGGACGCCGCCGCATCGTGCGGCTGGTCAGCGTCTTGCGACTGGTCCGCGTCTTGCGGCTGGTCAGCGCGGGGCGGTTCGGCGCCATCCCCGCCGTCGCGTGGGTCGTCGCCCGGGAACGAGAGGATGCGAAGGGGGGCCGGATCGTTTGTGTCGGTCGGCTCGGGCAATGGAACAGATCGTCGGGGGGTTTCAAGGTGTCATGGACCGAGATCGGAAGGTCCGCAGCATGGATTATCGCAGAACGGGCCGCTGGGAGTAGTCGAGTCGGCGGATTCTCGGTAACAATGCACCGAAACGAGAGTCGCTGCGTGTCGTGCTTGTCGACTCTCTAACCTGACTCGGGCGATCCCGGGCGGCGGTCAGGTTACCTTTTCTTCACTCATTGCCCGTTTCGGTGGTTGCGGACGTCCATGCTGCATGTCGATTCGCTGACGAAATCCTTTCCCCTCGATGATGGTGTGTTGACCGCCGTCGACGACGTTTCGTTTCGTATTTCGCCGGGAGAGGTGTTCGGGTTGTTGGGGCCCAACGGGGCCGGCAAGACGACCACGATGCGGATGATCTTGGGATTGCTGGAGCCCGATTCAGGCTATGCGGAAGTCGACGGGGTCCGCACGGCTGCCGATCCGATGGCCGTCAAGAGCCGTCTCGGTTTCGTCTCGGCCAGCGACGGGGTTTATCCGTGGTTGACGGTCCGGGAGATGCTGTTGTACTTCGCCGATCTGTACGCGGTTGATGCGACGCTGGCCGAACAACGCTGCGAAAGTTTGGCCGACATGATGGATATCAAGCATCTGTTGGATCGACGTGCCGGTGAACTCAGCACGGGACAGCGGCAACGGGTCACGCTGGTCCGCGGGCTGATTCACGACCCGCCGGTGATGCTGCTCGACGAACCGACGCGCGGGCTGGATGTCGTCGGCGTCCAAACGATTTTTGATTACATCGATATTCTGCGTCGCGGTGGCAAAGCCGTGGTCGTGTGCACGCATCGTTTAGACGAAGCGGAACGGCTGTGTGATCGATTCGGTTTGTTGCACGCCGGCAAACTGAAATACTGTGGCACGCTCAACGAGTTGAAGGAACAGACCGGCCAGGCATCGTTGGTGGACATCTTTGTGGACTTGATCAGGAATTAGCCGAGCGTGTCAAACGACCCCCAAACTCGCAGCGCGACGACGCCACACCGCCCACGCCGGCAGAAGCACCAACCCGGCAATCGGCTCGTCCGGATGTGCCAGAAAGAACTGCGTGAAACGATGCGTGACCGGCGGACGATCATCACGCTGGTCATGATGCCACTGCTGGTCTATCCGTTATTGAGCATGGCGCTGAATCGTTTTTTGGTTTCGTCCACGGCGGGAACGTCCGAGCAGACGCCGTACACGATCGGCGTCGAAACCGACGACGAAGGTTCGCTGTTGCTGGCGTGGCTGGAAGATCCGATGAGCCAGCCGCCCGCGGCGATCTTGAAAGCCAGCAAGGGGAACCTCGCCACGTTTCGTGTGGTCAACACCACGTCCGTCGGACTCCATCCCAAGCAGGCGCTCCAAGAGAAAAAAATTGATTTGGCGGCCCGTATCGAACTGGGAAATCCGCCGCGATTGCGATTGACGGCGTTCAACGGTGATCCGGCCAGCCAGGGGGCGCAACGCATCTTGACCGAGCGGTTGCATTGGTTGCGATTGGCGCGTGCCGAAGCGCTTGCCGCGTCACAGTTGACTGACTACACGCCGCCGACGGACGTGTCTGTTGAGAACATCGGGGTCGCCGAAAAGCCGTCGATGTTGGGCACGATCGTGCCGCTGGTGTTGGTGCTGATGACGATCACCGGTGCAGTCTACCCGGCGATCGATTTGACGGCCGGCGAGCGGGAACGGGGGACGATGGAATCGCTGATGGCATCGCCGGTGCCGCGCTCGTACATCTTGTTCTCAAAATACGTGGCCGTCGTCGTCGTGGCCTTGCTCACCGCGATGGCGAACTTGCTGGCCATGTTCACGACGCTATGGGCCGGCCGTTTGCTGCCGCTGTTGACCGGCGGTGAAGACGCGTTTCCGTGGCTGGCTGTGCTGCAAATCTTGGGCTTGCTGGTGCTTTTCAGTGGCTTCTTTGCGGCCGTGCTGCTGTCGTTGACCAGTTTCGCTCGCTCCTTCAAAGAAGCCCAAGCGTACTTGATTCCCGTGATGCTGCTGTCGTTGACTCCGGGGATGCTGTCCTTGATGCCCGGCGTGACCTTGAACGGTCCGCTGGCGATTGCCCCGTTGATCAACATCGTGTTACTGGCACGCGAGGTGTTGCAAGGCACGGCGCAAGCCGCCCCGGCGGTGATCACGGTCCTCAGCACCGTCGGTTATGCCGCGGCCGCGATCGCCATCGCGTCGAAGCTGTTCGGCAGCGACGCGGTCAGTCGGACCAGCGGGCAATCCTTCGGCGCGATGTTGAAACGACCGACGCGGTCGACGCCGACGCCGTCACCCCAAGCGGCCGCGTTGACGTTGGCGTTGTTGGTCCCCATTTATTATCTGGTCAGCAATGTCCTGATGCGAATCGTCCCCGAATTGTCGATCACCTGGGTGTTGTTGCTCAACGCGATCGCGCTGGTGTTGACGTTCGGCCTGATCCCGCTCGCCGCGGTCGTGCTGGCACGCTGCAATTTCTCGACCAGTTATCAACTGGCGACCCCCTCTCCGCTGACGCTGTTCGGCGTGTTGCTGGTCGGGCTGGGGGCTTGGGGGTTTGCACACGAGTCGTTTGTGCTTGCCAAACAGATGGGCATCGGCGGACTGGACGTCGATCGGATCGAAAAGACGCGACAAACCGTCGAGGCACTCAAAGTCGCTCCGGCGTGGTTGCTGGTGGGGACGTTGGCGCTGGCACCCGCGGTGATCGAAGAATTGTGCTTTCGCGGTTTTCTGTTCACCGCACTGCGCAAGGTCTTGTCGCCGACTCGGGTGATCGTGACCACGGCCGTCATTTTTGGACTGTTCCACGTCGTGACCGGCAACATGTTGCTGATCGAGCGATTTCTGCCAACGACGCTACTGGGGCTGATCCTCGGCTGGATCGCCTATCGTACCCAAAGTGTTTGGCCCGGCGTCCTGATGCACTTCACCCACAACGCCCTGCTGAATCTGGCCACGAAGTATCAGGACAAGATCGCATTTCTCGGCGAAGGATTCGAGAACCAAATGCACCTGCCGGCATCCTGGCTGATCGTTTTATCGACCACGACGTTGACGGGATTGGCGGTCGTTTGGTTTTCGACTCGCAAGCCGTCGGTCGCCAATTCGAATTTGGCAACCACCCCCGCCTGAGGCGGATGCAGGGGGGGTGGACGAACGGAGGGCTGGTCAAAAAATGGGCTGGTCAAAAAATTTCAGAATCGGCTTTGGGCTTGTGGTCGATGGCTGAGGTTTGGTCCCCCCCATTTTTTGACCACTTCATTTTTTGACCAGTCCATTTTTTGACCAGTCCATTTTTTGACCAGTCCATTTTTTGACCAGTCCATTTTTTGACCAGTCCATTTCTTGACCCGCCCATTTCTTGACCCGCCCATTTTTTGACCCGCCCATTTTTTGACCAGATTCTTTTCCATCCGATATCGTGTAGGATGCCCAGATTAACGCCCGCACGGTTCGAATTCGATTGCACCACGAATGTCCGACGACCATCCCGTCCCCGCAAATGACTCCTCGTACGTCGTTGTCGCTCGCCGTTATCGTCCCCGCAATTTCGAGGAATTGGTGGGCCAGGAGCACGTCGGCCGGGCGCTGACCAATGCGATTGAAACCGGGCGAGTCGGGCACGCTTACCTGTTCACGGGGGCTCGAGGGGTCGGAAAAACCAGTACCGCGCGGATTTTCGCCAAAGCGCTCAACAACCCCAGTGGGCCCAGCGCGACGTTTGACAACGAAGACGATGTCGCCCAGGCGATCGATTCGGGCGAAGACATCGACGTCATCGAAATCGACGGAGCCAGCAACCGCGGGATCGACGAAATCCGCTCGCTGCGGGCCAACGTCGGCGTCCGCCCCAGCCGCTCGCGGTACAAAATTTACATCATCGACGAAGTCCACATGCTGACCCAGGCGGCGTTCAACGCGCTGCTGAAAACACTCGAAGAGCCGCCCGAGCATGTGAAGTTTATCTTTTGCACCACCGACCCCGAAAAGATGCCGATCACGGTCTTGAGTCGGTGTCAACGCTTCGATTTTGCGCCGGTCGAGGTTTCCAAGATCGTCAAACGGCTGCAGGAGATCGTGGCCGCGGAAAACGCCGAGGCCGATGAGGCGGCCCTCGAGTTGGTCGCACGCCGGGCCGCCGGTTCGATGCGGGACAGCCAATCGTTGCTCGAACAAGTGCTCAGCTTTAGCGATGGGCATTTGACGGCCGATCAAGTTCACTCGATGCTCGGGACCGCCGATGATGAACGGCTGCACAGGCTAGCCCAAGCGATGTGCCAGCGTGATGCCGCCGACGCGCTCGCTCAACTGGATGCGGCAATCGATGCCGGTGTCGACGCCGGGCGGATTGCTGAACAACTGTTGGGGTACTTCCGCGATTTGATGGCCGTGACCGTTGGCTGTGACGCCACGCTGCAACGCCACACCGCCGCCTCCATGCACGGCGAACTGAAAACATTGGGGGACGCCTGGGGATTGCAAACCGTGCTGGCCGTCGTCGCATTGATCGACCAGACGCTCGTTCGGATTCGGCACAGCGTCTACGGGCGGGTGCTACTGGAGTCGACCGTGATTCAGATCTGCAACTTGCCCGATTTGCAAGCGATCGCGGATTTGGCTGCCGCGGCCGGCAGCGGAAAACCGCTGTCCAGTGTCCGGACTGCACCACAAAAAAAAAAGCTAACGGCTGATCCGTCTCCACCAGTGGCAGTTGCTGCGGCGGCATCCCCTTCGCCGACAACCGCCGGTCCGCCGGCCCCGGCCGCGACTTCCGCGGCCGCGACTTCCCCGGCCGCGACTTCCCCGGTCGCTGATTCTCCGGTCGCATCACCAACCCAGCCTGAACCGCCGGCGCCGGACACGCGTTCCCCTGCCTCGGGTTCGCCGGTCGCGTCGCCGGCACCTTCTGGCCCCGCGGCTGCGTCGGGCTCGCCGCCGTCGCCCAAGATGAGATTGTCGGCGTCCAACGTTCAAGACGTCCTTGCGCAGGCGCTCCAGGGCGTTCAGCCGATGACCGCGTCGATCGCCTCGATGGCGGAGGCGCAGTTGGAAGGCAACTCCAAAATCAATTTGGTCTTTCCGGCCGAGTCATCGATGTCGATGAAGCGGATGGATTTGCCTGAGCATCGCGGGCCGGTCTCTCAAGCGCTGGCCGAGATCGTCGGCCATCCGGTCACCCTTCAATTGGTCGCCGGTGCCGCATCGCCCGGCCGCCCCCAGGCCCCCAAGCCTGCGCCGAAGGCGACAGCCAAAGAACGGATGGAACGGATGCGAGAGATCGAATCCCATCCTTGGATCCAAGCCTGCGTGCAAACCTTTCAAGCCGAGATCGTCAAAATCGATCCCAAGCAATGATCGAACGCGTCGCGGGTGGCTGACGCCGATTGTCGTGATGCGCTACCCCGGTAGGGAAAGTGCTTTGCCCACTTTCAATTATCGGGTCGCGTCGTTGGAGCGGAAAAGGGGGCAGGTACGAATGGGACGGGCATCTGTAACCGGGGATTCAGCAATCGTTGGTGTCTAGCCTTTAGGCGATTCTCGATCGCTGCGACGCAGCGACCGTGGGCGGCTAAAGCCTGCACACCAACACTCTTGCCCGTTGTGTTGAACGCCCGTCTTACGTTTTCCTTGACGTCATTCGTTCAATCGACGTCCCCTGCGAATGATTCTCCGACACTGCGCCGGCAACCACATTGCAACGACGTGTGTGGATTGTTGATGCAGTTGGTGAGGAATACGTGAACCGATGTTCGTCCGCAAACTTCGTCCTGGTGTCGCAAAGAAATTCGGAAAATAAATGTTCGGTGAATCGCAGCGACAATCGGTTTGCGTCGGTTCGGCGAGGTCCCCTTCGTGTTGCGTAAGGGGGAACTGGATAACATCCCCACAATTCTCCCGAAGCAGACTGGGGGGGGCGATGGGCCAACTTGATCTTGTCCCTGTCCCGATTGCTTGACACTTTTTGAATCGATGTAGAATCGGGACGTCGAACGGCGGCGACACAATCGAAACAGAACAGACCTTCGCTGGAGCGAAAACTTGATTTGCCAACGATCCGATGACGACCGCGTAAACGTGTTCTCATTGAAGCCGATTATGGAGATGACGCAGCGATGGACTGATCGCTGCCGTGGATTGCAACGGCTCATCAATCGCACGATTGACATCGCGGTGTGCCCGCTGACAAAACGAACCGATGCGGTGATGTTTGTTTCTTTCGGCCAGTTATGTCCTAGGCAGAGAATCTCTTCCTGGCCAATAGACCAGTTGCTTCTTAAACGCTGTACCGCTGTTGTCGGGGCCGGCATGGTGCTTGCCGATCAAGGTCCTGGGGCGTCGCCGCCAGGTTCTTATTGCTGATCCGTTTAGCGGCATAAGGTTGCCCATCCGATTTAAATCTTTTCATCGATTGAGCCGTCGATTGGCTCGCAGGTCGCTGAAGTTACGCACCGTTGGTGCCCCAAACTATTGAAGCGTGATCTCGTGACGCCGCGCCGTACCGCGATCCAATGCTTGATACGCCAGATGTTGTCTAGTGAACAATTGCTATGTGAATGGGGTGAGTGTCACCCAAGCGGACGAAGTCCAGGTTTAGGAAGTGGGGTAAGCATCTTGCTTGCCTTTCCGAGCGAAGCTCGCCTGCCTATCGATCAATGCAGAACGCAAGCTGGAAGCTTACGCCACTTCGGCAAGTTACTGATGAACACGCGTCGGAACCTCTGGCTCGTGTTTAGCCGGCTTCTCGCTTCAAGCATGTCCCCTCCCTCCCCGCTGAAACCATGAAACGTTACCAAGACGAAACGCTAGAGGCCGACGACGCCGCGGAGTTGAGTATTGATCTGCTCGGCATCGTTCGCCGGCGTTTTCATCTCATCATGCTGGGTGTGCTGGTCAGTGTGACAGGTGCCACGGTTTACTTCGTGCAGCAAAAGCCCGTCTACGAGTCGAAGCTGGCCGTCCTGGTCGGCCAGTTGTCCAGCGAGATGGCGAGCACGGGCGTGCGTGGCACGTCCGATGGTGCCGTGACGATGCAGGACGAGATTCTGTCCACGCATATTGAGTTGTTCGGGAGCCCCAAAGTGCTCCAGCAAGCGATCGACCGGGCGAAATTGAACCGCAGTGTCGGGCAGCTTCGCGGTGGTTTGTCCATCAGCAAGGGAGGCCAGGGGGCGGGCGCGAGTGCCAGTATTTTGAGGGCGACGTATCGAGACAGTGATCCAGAAACCGCAGCCAAGGTACTGCAGGCCATTTTTGATTCCTATCAACTTTACATCGATGGTCAGTCGCGCGATGTGGGAGCCGAAGCGGTCGAATTGATCGCCAAGGCTCAAGTCCAAAACGAAATTGCACTTCAGAAAGCAGATCAGGAGTACCGCGACTTTGTGGCATCCGTGCCCGCATTGTTGAATGTCAGCGGTAGCGGCGTGGGAAGCCTGGAGGACATTCACCGGACCCGGCTGAAGAGTATCGAAGTCGAGCTTGCCACCGTGCGGGCCGCCCTCGCATCGGCCCGCTCGCGACGGCTTGTGATCGCCGATGCGGTCAAGGGCAAGCGGGCAGATGAATTGACCGACGCCGGGGTAATGGCTCTTCTAACCGAAGAGGACATTGCTCGGCTGGAGACGCTGGTCAGTATCGCCAAGGAAAGGAAGGGGGGCGATAGTGGTATGGACATCGCTCGGATTGTGGCGAACACGTCCAGCACATCGAAAGTCAATCGATTGATGGAACTGCTCAGTCAGCGGCAGGTCATGCGTGCCAGCTATGGTGCCGGGCATCCCAGTGTGGTTGCTCTCGACACGGAAATCGCAAGCATCGAAAAATTCACTCCGCAGGAAGGCGATGAATCGTCTGAGAAGAAGGAAAGCGAGTTCGATGTCCCGCCTGCCGAAATTCTGGCCACCTACTACACCGTGCTCAAAAGTGACATCAGCGAGTTCGCCAAGCGTGAATCCGAATTGCTCGCGCTCTCGGAACAGGAGTCCAAACTGGCCAAGGAAGTTGAACTGAGTTTTCTCAAGGGGACGGCGTTCAAGGCCAACCTCGATCGGGCACAGGCTCGTTATGACGAAGTGTTCAAGCGTCTGCAAGAATTGAATCTGACCAACGACTATTCTGGTTTTTCCACGGACTTGTTGGTGATGCCGGCGCCGGCCAATTTTCCCGTATGGCCGTCAAAGTCAAAGATCGCCATCATGGGTGTGATGGGCGGAATCATGTTGGGGTTGGGGTTGGCGATGTTGGCCGAGCTGGCTGACCGCACGTTCCGAAATCCAGGGGAGGTCGAAAGCGTGGTCGGAGCACCGATCTTGGCGCACATGCCGATGCTTCGCGAGTCACGGCTTCAGAAACAAGCGATCAAGGATTCCGAGATTTCGCCGATGGTGGCTGCGTTCCACGTGCCCCGGGCGACCGATGCGGAAACCTTTCGCTTCGTGCGAACGTCGCTTCTGTTCTTGGCAAAGAAACAATCGAAGCAAGTGTTCTTGGTGACTAGCCCTAGCCCCTCGGACGGTAAGTCGACGACGATCGCCAACCTGGCTGTTTCGATGGCCCAGGCCGGCAAGCGGGTGTTGTTGGTCGACGCGGACTTACGGCGACCGATGGTCGCGAAAACCTTCGGCATTGAACGGTCACCCGGCCTTTCTGATTACTTGAATCACGTCGTCTGCTTTTCGGAAAGCCTTCACGAATGCGAACAAATCAATCTGACGTTGTGTCCAGCCGGTTCGCGGACCTCGGCTCCTTCGGAGCTGCTGGAGTCGGAGTCTATCGCGGAATTCATCGCGAACGCCCGGCAGTCCTTTGACATGGTTTTCATTGATTCTCCACCCCTGTTAGCGGTCACTGATCCGGCAATCATCGCTCTGCACGTCGATGGCTGCCTGCTGACGGTGCGGATCGAGAAGAACAACCGAACGCTCGTCGAGCGTGCCGCCGAGATCCTCCGGGATCAACGTGTGCCGATCGATGGTGTGATCGTCAACGGTCGTGACTCGCGCCGTCGTAGCTACGGGTACAGCAGTTACAACTATTACGGAAAAGGCGAGTACGGATACGTCGACAGTTACCGACAGTATTACGAATCCGAAGAAGAGGATTCTTCGCCGACTAGCAAGCGTTCACAAAAACGAATCAATGGTGAAGCTGCCAAGCTGAACGGGCGCAGTGCCCGCGATCGTTTGATCTCGGGCAAACGTTGATCGTTTGTCTTCTTTTCTCTACTCAATGATGATTCTCATTTAACTGGGTCACGGAAGGGCATGAATGCGATGAGTACGACAGTAAACGAATTGGCAGATGCCAGACCAATGGCAGCGAGCGCGGCGACGACGCACTCAACCGATTCGGGCAGCCGTATCGATGCCGCGTCGCTACAGAAGCTCGGCACGTCGACGGCGCTGACCTTGGGTAGAACACAGGCGTGGTATGATCTCCGATCGACCTTGCCCCTGTTGGTCTTCGACGTCCTTGCCAGCAGCGTTGCTGTGACGGCCGCGACGTTGGTTCACCGCTGGAACGGCGGAACGCCGCATCCGACGTTTTGCATCGGTGTGGTCCTGCTTGTCATCTTGATGCATCGAATTCACGGGCTGTACCCCGCTTGCGGCGCGAGTTATTCGCAAGAATTCCGCGGGATCATGCAGACCAACATTGTTGTGACAGTAGGAGCCGCGTTTGGGCTGCTGATGAGTTCCAGCGTGGGCGCATTTCCTTGGTTCTGTTGGTCAACGTTGTCGATCACATTGTTCTTTTGCCTGACCGCGGTGCGTCCGGTGGCCAGGCTCTTCCTCAGCCGATTCGACTGGTGGACCCAGCCGGTCGTGATCGTTGGCAATGGTGCTGCGAGTAGGCAGTTGTTTGACCGACTGGACCGATCGCGGCATGAAGGGTTGCGACCGGCGGGAATCGTTTTTGACCCGACGCGACATTGGGACGGTTCCCCAGCGTCGAATGCACCTGAGCAGAAAACGGTGGAGTCCCAAGTACGCGAACAGGCCGACGGTCAGGTCTTTCGAATCGACTCGCCACAAGAAATGCGACGCCCGATCGGCAACGGCGCACCGGTGCGTCGCTCGGAGAGTTGTTGGTTGGGGCCGACGACGGAATTGGAATCGATCCTTCGTGGAACCGGCGCCTGCCGACTCGCCTTGGCCGAGCAGGACGCCGGCCAATGGCAGGACTATCATGCCTTTCACGGGATCCCGCACGTGATGTTGCCGATGGACTTTTCCTACCATCCGACCGAATCGGTACGGTTGGCAGAGAAGGGATCGGGCATCGAACTGCACTGTTACACGGCACTGACCAGTCCCCATGCCCAGTTGGCCAAACGGGTGATCGACCTAGGTCTGGTGTTGCTGACCGTTCCGTTCTGGCTGCCACTGATGATCGCGATCGGGATCGCCATCAAGATCTTTGATCCGGGCCCCGTGTTTTACTATCAGGATCGTGTCGGCAGGTATCGGAACCCCTTCCGGGCGATCAAGTTTCGCAGCATGGTCTGTGACGCCGATCGCCGGTTGAGTGAGTATCTGCAGAAAAACCCGCAGATGATGAAGGAGTGGAAGCGAACCCACAAGCTGCAGAAGGACCCACGCGTCACGAAGATCGGCGACTTCTTACGGAAGACCAGTTTGGACGAGTTGCCGCAACTGTTCAACGTGCTGGTCGGGGAGATGAGTCTGGTCGGGCCGCGTCCGATCATCGACAGCGGCGACTACGACCGCGAATACATCCAAGAGTATCCAGAAGTCTTTGAGCTCTATCAAATGGTGCGTCCCGGAATCACCGGCCTGTGGCAAGTCTCCGGACGGAATTCGACCAGCTACACGCAGCGAGTTTTCATGGACCGCTTCTACCTTCACAACTGGTCGATCAGCCTGGACATCTTCATCCTCTGGCGGACCGTCAAGACCGCTCTGCTCCGCGAAGGAGCGTGTTAATAGTCGGATAGGCTTCCAGCCTGTCAAATCCAGCTCGACACTTCTGCCAACTGCTAACTGCCAACTCTACTATGAAAAAAGCACTCATCACCGGAATCACCGGTCAAGACGGATCCTACCTGGCGGAGTTCTTGCTGGAGAAAGGCTACGAGGTCCACGGCATCAAACGCCGGGCGTCTTCGTTCAACACGGACCGGATCGATCACATCTATCAATCGCCGCACGAAGAGCAGCCGCAATTCAAGTTGCACTACGGCGACCTGACCGACACGTCCAACCTCACGCGGATCATCAACGCGGTGCAGCCTGACGAGGTCTACAACTTGGGTGCCCAGTCGCACGTCGCGGTTTCGTTCGAGTCGCCTGAATACACGGCCGATGTGGATGCGATCGGAACGCTCCGGCTGCTCGAAGCGATTCGCTTCCTTGGCCTGGAAAAGAAAACCCGTTTCTACCAAGCCTCCACCTCAGAACTGTTCGGCCTGGTGCAAGAGATCCCGCAGAAAGAAACCACGCCGTTTTATCCTCGTTCGCCCTATGCGGCGGCGAAGATGTACGCCTACTGGATCACGGTCAACTACCGCGAGTCGTACGGGATGTATGCCTGCAACGGGATCCTGTTCAATCACGAATCACCGCGGCGTGGCGAGACCTTTGTCACCCGCAAGATCACACGCGGGATCTCCAACATCGCACAGGGCCTGGAAGAATGCCTGTACCTGGGCAACATGGATGCCCTGCGAGATTGGGGTCACGCCAAGGACTATGTACGGATGCAGTGGATGATGCTGCAGCAAGAAGAAGCCGACGACTTCGTGATCGCAACGGGGCAACAGATCAGCGTTCGAGAGTTCGTCACGATGTCGGCCAACGAGGCCGGACTGGAAATCGAGTTTTCCGGTGAAGGCGTCAACGAGATCGCAACGGTCACGCAGGTCACCGACAGCGAAAAATCGCCCTATGTGAACCCCGGCGACGTGATCGTGCGAGTCGACCCCCGCTACTTCCGCCCGGCGGAAGTCGAAACCCTACTCGGCGACCCCACCAAAGCCAAACAAAAGCTCGGCTGGGAATGCGAAATCACCGTCGAGCAGATGTGCGCCGAAATGGTCGCAAGCGACCTCGAAAATGCCCGCAAGCACGCCCTGCTCAAACTCCACGGCCACACCGTCAGCGTGGCGGTGGAATAACGTCCTCATCGGGCAGTGGCGTGCGATAGGCATGGAGTTTGTCGTCTCCTGAATCAACGTCACGGGAAGCGGTTCTAACAGATGAACGCATCAGCATGATCCTTTCTGATGAGTAGTGAACTCGCAGCCCCCGGCGGCGTTGATCGAAACGCGCGCATCCTCCAGTGGTCTCGGTTGATCGCCGTCACTGGTACAGCTCAACTTGCGATTCAGTCGCTTGGAATGGCCTGTGGGATCATCGTCATCCGCCTGCTCTCTCCGCAAGAATATGCACTCTACACGCTAGCCAATACGATGCTCGGCACGATGACATTGTTGGCCGATGGTGGGATCGCGAGCGGTGTGATGTCACAGGGAGGCAAGGTTTGGCAAGACAGGGACAAGCTTGGTGCCGTTCTGGTCACGGGGATGAAGCTGCGGAAACAATTCGCCGCATTTAGCTTTCTGATTGCCGCACCGTTGCTGTTATTTCTATTGCAACGTCACTGCGATTCGTGGTTGATGTCGATAGCGATCGTCTTGGCAATCATACCGTCGTTCTTAAGCGCCCTTTCAGGTACTCTTCTGCAGGTCGTCCCCAAGTTGACGCAAAACGTCGCGCCGCTGCAGCGAGCGCAGGTCTCAACCAGTGCGGGGCGTTTAGTCCTGAACGGATTGCTGCTCACCCTCTTTCCCTTTGCCGGCGTTGCTGTGCTCGCCAGCGGCTTTGCACAGATCTATTTGAACATCCGACTTCGGAAAATGTCGGCTGGATCCGCCGACCGATTCCAACCCGAAGACGCGGCAGTACGAGTTGAGATACTCTCGATTGTCAAACGCATTCTGCCCGGTGCCATCTATTACAGCTTTTCGGCCCAGATCACGCTCTGGTTGATTTCGATCTTTGGCTCCACTGAGGCTGTTGCTCAAATCGGCGCACTCGGTCGACTCGCAGTCGTGTTAACGATATTCAGCACTCTTTTCGGAACGCTGGTGGTCCCCCGTTTCGCAAGACTCCCGGAAAACAAAAAACTCCTGCTGACGCGCTACTTTCAGATCCAGCTGGGATTCCTTGCCCTTGGACTGTGCATCGTCGGCTTTGTTTGGCTGTTCCCTTCTGAAGTGCTGTGGGTCCTTGGCAGCGATTACGCAGGCCTGACAAGTGAGGTCGTGCTGATGATCATTGGGAGTGTACTCAACCTGATGGCCGGAGCCTGCTTCGGACTTAGTTCTTCACGAGGTGTCGTCGCTCCACCATCTTTCAGCGTTCCTTACAGCATCGTCCTGCAGCTCATCGCGATCCTCTTGGTCGACCTTTCGGTAGTCAACGAAGTGCTTCTGATCGGAATCGCAGGTGGCATCGGACAGGCATTACTTCACTCTATCTACTTCGCTCATTCACAGATCCGTTCATGAACACCACTGTGTGCACACTTTTCGAAGGCCATTACCACTATGGTGTGGCGGCGTTGACAAACTCGCTCTACCAGAACGGGTATCGCGGTAAAGTGTATGCGGGATACCGCGGGAGCCTGCCTCATTGGACGGCAGCGGCAGAGCAACGCTCCGTAGGCCAATGGCCGAACGCAATGAGTCTGCACGTGGCCGACGGCCTTGAGATCGTCTTTCTTCCGCTTGAGACACCGTATCACCTGACCAACTACAAGCCTGACTTCATGCTCGAGTTGCTCGATGGACCGGCCGCCGAGGCGGATGCGATCTACTACTTGGATCCCGATATCTGTGTCGCCGAAGATTGGCAGGTGTTCTGCGAGTGGGTCTCCTGCGGAATAGCGCTTTGCGAGGACGTTAACTCTCCCCTTCCCGAAAACCATCCGCGGCGAGTCGGCTGGCGGCGATACTTTGAAAGCAGAGGCTTTTCGTTGAGCTTCAAAGGACGTGAATATGTCAACGGCGGTTTCATCGGCCTGCGTTCCGATGCACGAGGTTTCCTCGAGCAATGGCGCGCTCTGATGACAAGCATGGGAGACGCGATCGGCGGGCTCGGTGCCGCAAAGGTTGAACTCGGCCAGGAGTTCACGGAAAAAGGATTCTTCTCCTGTTTTGACGCGAGTGATCAGGACGGGTTGAACGCAGCGATCGAAGCGACAGACTTTGAATTCAGCGTGATCGGACAGGAAGCCATGGGGTTCAAACCCGGAGCGGCGATCTTGCCGCACGCCCTCGGCCAGCCCAAGCCCTGGAAAAAGCGTTTCCTGGCCGATTCGCTCAAAGGCAATGCCCCGAGACTGATTGACAAGGAGTTTCTGAAAAACATGAGTCCCATCGGTTGTTACATGTCCAATGAAATCTTCATTCGCAGACTTTCGTGCCTGATGGCGTCGGGGATTGGCAGGGTGGTACGCCGCGTATGAATTCGGGGCCAGTGAAATCGGGGCCAGTGATCCCTAGGCCGGTGAATTCTGGGCCAGTGCAGGGCGGATCCTACCAGAGCAGTGAAGCAGCGTTGAAAATCGTCTTTCTATGCGGCAGTCTTGAGCCCGGCCGTGATGGCGTCGGTGACTATACCCGTCGTCTGGCTGCCGAGTGTATTCGTCAGGGATGCGATGCGTCGATTCTCGCGATTTGCGATCGTGAGGACGCTCGATTCAATCCTGATCAATGGCAGATCGAGGAATATCAAAGCGACCAAGAGACTCCCGTGAGATGCAAGCGTTGGAGGCGGAATCACAACTGGGCAGTGAAGACCAAGGGACTCGCTGAGATTCTCCGGGAGGAGTCACCCGATGTGGTGAGCATTCAGTTTGTTCCCTATTCGTTCAACGCAAGGGGAGTCCCCTTCGGGTTCCTGCGATGTCTTTCGAAGTGTCGCGACATCGGTCGCTTCCAATGGCACGTCATGTTTCATGAACTCTGGATCGGACCTCAGAAAAAGCGGCCGTTATCTGGATGGGTGATTTCACGTCTGCAACGCGAGATCGTACGGAGGTTGCAGTTTTGCAAGATCGTGCACACGCACGTTCCCCGATACAAAGAATCGTTGGAAGGATTGGGCATTCGCGCGAATCCGCTCTCGCTGTTCAGCAACATTCCATGCACCGCGCCGGTCGTCGAGAATCATTCGAGTGGCGAAGTGCTGAACATCGGTTTTTTTTCTCAGCAGAGACCCAACGACGATGTGCGTGATTGGATCCTCGACTTCATCGCCGCGGCAACGCTGGAGGATCGAAAAGTGCGTGTGCATTTCGCGGGGGCGCTGAACCGCGTATCGGAGAGTTACTGGAAAAAACACCTCGGCGGAAAAGCGGACGTTGTGGTCCGCGGATGGATGTCTCCCGATCAAATCTCAACCTACTTGCGATCGTTGGATCTTGGGATCACCACCGTCCCGCGACAACTGATTGGAAAAAGCGGGACCGTCGCCGCATTCATCGAGCATGGGACACCGATCGCCGCTCCCTGTCGCGCCAATGCGTGCATCGGATTGTTCTGTGACAGAGACAAGCAGTTTGTCGTCGATCGTTACAGTGATCTCAAAAAGACCCCGCCAACGGTGGGACTGCAACCAGCAAAGCTTGTTTCCGTTGGCAATGCGTTTCTCAGCTCATTGAGTTCTTGAGCGAGGTGTCCAGTCTCCTCGCGAAGACGAAGCAGATGCAAATTCTTTTTATCAGTTACGCGTTTCATCCTCAGGTGGGCGGCATTGAATCCAGTGCAGTCATGCTGTTGCGTGAATTTCTGCAGCGGGGACATCGGGTCAAGGTGGTGACAGATGTTGCCTGTGATGATGGAGATGAATTGACGTGGATCGATGTGATTCGTCGGCCAGGGCTGGGAACGCAGTGGCGTCTGGCGAGGGAAGCGGACGTGATCTACCACCATAACCCTGCATTCCGCTACTGGCTGCCGTCATGCACGGGGCGCAATACTGTCTTTTCCATTCATACCTGGGTCAGCCGGGCGGACCGATCCATTTCATGGAAAGACCGCCTCAAGCATCACGTGTTGAAACGTTTTCCGTGCATTTCGAATAGTCGGGCGACCGCTCAACATCTGAGCGGAGAATCGGTTGTCATCGAGAACGCCTACGATGACGATGTCTTTAGGACGACCACCGATTGGAGCGGACGCGATGGTGCGGTATTTGTCGGACGGCTGGTCTCAGATAAAGGCGTTCCGACCGCGCTACGCGCCATCAGCAACCTGCAGGAATGCGGACAGCCGATGAATCTCCGCATCATCGGGGCAGGCCCCGATGAAGATGCATTGAAGCGGCAAGCGGAATCGTTGGGAATCTCTGATCGAGTTCAATTTCTGGGGCGTCGGGAACCTGCTGCGGTGGCCGAGGAACTCAATCGGGCGAAGTATCTGGTCATTCCGTCGCAATGGGAGGAACCCTTCGGGATCGTTGCGTTGGAGGGAATCGCCTGTGGCTGCATTCCGATCGGCACCAATCAGGGCGGACTCGTCGACGCGATCGGTCCGTGCGGTCCACTGTTCGAAAGGGGAAACGGCGATCAACTCGCCGATTGGCTGGACCGGCTGGAATCTGAGCCGGACTTGGCATCTTCTTACCGATCAAATCACGCATCGCATCTCGAAAAGCATTCGCCGAGAGTGGTGTCAGAACGTCATTTGGAAGTCTTTGAGCACGCGATCGCTAGGCAGGATCGATGATCACTTTTTCTCACCCCACGGGCAACCAAAACGTCCGGCACGCCCTGTTGGCATTGGAGGATGAGGGTTTGGTGTCGCAATTCGTGACTTCGGTCGCGGCATTCCCGGGGAATGTTTGGCATCGGCTTTCGCAAACCAGTCTCGCATCCGAGTTCTCAAGAAGGTGTTTTGATACCCGGGTGCGCAACAAGACAATCCAACTGCCCTGGCGTGAACTGGGGCGAATGATTGCTCCGCGCGTCGGCCTCCGTGCGCTCACCGCGCATGAGTCGGGTCCGTTCTGCATTGATCGGGTCTATCGGGCACAGGACCGTGCGGTTGCCGATCGGCTACGATCGGGAAAGCTTTCGGGAGTCTCAGCCGTTTATTGCTACGAAGACGCGGCCTTGGAGACGTTTCGTGCGGCGAAGGAACTCGATATTCGTTGCATCTACGATTTGCCCATCGGCTACTGGCGATCGGCGCGTCGCATCCAAACCGAAGAGGCTCAACGCCTTCCAGAATGGGCTGCCACGATGCCCGCCATCAAGGACAGTGATGAAAAAGTCGCGCGCAAAGATCAAGAGTTGCAGCTTGCTGATACGATCATCGTCGCCAGTTCATTCACCGCAAAAACGTTGGGTGATGTTCCATTCACGCTGCCTGAGTCAACGGTGATTCCCTACGGATGTCCCCAGGCTGAAGACGCTGGAAGTGGACGCGGCGCGTGCGAAGGCAGAAAACTGCGCGTGCTGTTCGTGGGAGGTCTGAGTCAGCGAAAGGGATTGGCCTATCTCTTCGAGGCGATGGAAACGCTTGGTAGTTCGGTTGAATTGACGATCATCGGCCGAAAACCAAATGTCGAGTGCGCGCCGTTGGAAGCGGGGCTGCGACGGTATCGCTGGATCGAATCTCTGCCGCATGACGAGATACTCAAGGAGATGCGGAATCATGATGTCTTTGTTTTCCCTTCATTGTTCGAGGGTTTCGGGCTTGTGATCACCGAAGCGTTGTCTCAGGGATTGCCGGTGATCGCGACTCCGAATACCTGTGCACCCGACATCCTGACAGATGGCGAAGACGGATTTATTGTGCCGATTCGCAATAGTGATGCGATTGCGGAAAAACTGGAATTGCTGTCTCGAGATCGCGCACGATTGGTCGCAATGAGCGACTCAGCGGTCGCAAAGGGCGCCGCCATTACATGGAATGCCTACCGAAATCGCCTCGTGCAAGCGATCCACTCCGGCATCGCAGTGGATGCCGCTTGATGGTCGCCCTGCGATCCCTGGCTAAGTTTCCTGCCGGAACCGATCGAATCGCTCTCGCTATCCATTCGTTTTGCCAGGACGTGATCTAATGCCAGCGCCTTCCGAAGCCTCACCGATCAGCGGTTCCTTTTCCGTCTTTCTTGATCTTCTTCGTATCTACGCGGCGTTGTGTGTCTTCGTCTGCCACGCCGAGTTCGGATGGTTCGGCGATCTTTCCATTCCAGGCTTCCTGGAAGGGCACGATGCCGTCGTGGTCTTTTTCGTGCTTTCAGGATTTGTGATCGCGTACTCACAGAACCAGAACAGAAGGGAGTTCACCGATTTTGTGATCGCCCGACTGACACGGCTGTATGTGACCCTGCTGCCCGCATTGTTCTTGACTGTCGCGTGCACCATGGCCGTCGCCTACCTCAACCCGTCATTGAGCGAATCTCTATTCAAGTCGTTCGAGTCATTACGGTACGTTGTTTGTCTGCTGTTTCTGCAGGAGCTTTGGTTCCGCAACCTGACTCCAGGTTTCAACGGTCCATTGTGGTCACTCAGTTACGAGTTGTTCTATTACATTCTTTTTGCGGCGGCGACGCTCATTCGCGTCCGTTGGCTGCGGTCGGTTAGCGTCTTGTTGATCGCAGTGATCGCGGGGCCAAACATCCTATTGCTGTTGCCTGCCTGGCTCATTGGGGTTGCTGTGCTGCGGTTGGAGTCGAGGCGTCCCAGGAACGTGGTCGCACAATGGATGTTGCTGCTTGTTGGGATGGTTGTCGGAGCAGTGCTTGTCCATGGTGGTTTGGGGTTTCCCCATCGTGAAGGGCGTCCGCCGCTGAACTATTCCAGCGCGTTTGTCACCGATTGGATTCTGGCGGCGTCCGTCGGCATGATTCTGTTCGCAATGCGGGGACTGTTGCGAACAGGAGCCTCGCCAATTGTGATGAGGGTAGCTCGGAGACTCGGCGACTTGACATTCCCCGTCTACATCTTCCATTTCCCATTGCTGGCGTTCTTTGCCGCCCTGTCGGGCGCGGAAAGTTTTAATCGAGGGCCGATCAATCTGCTTGGGATTGGTTGCGCGTTTGTCGCGTCGGTGGCGTTGGGTTTGATTTCGGAACGATTTCGGCCCCGCCTTGCAAGCATGATCAAGTTGCGGTTTGCCTGGCTTCGTCGGACCATTCGACCTCGCAATCGTCCAGAGTTGGCCGCTCCGATCCAAATGGTCGTGCGTGAGTGTAATAACAAAGACGTCCTGCCTGTCATCGAGCTTCCCCCCCTGAGTCCCGTCGTGCGTTCTGCGTCTCACCAATCGTAATGTCGAATCGAAAAAGACAGATTCGCCGTTTGCTGTGGGCTTACTTTCTTCTGGTCATCTTTGAGGGTGCCCTGAGGAAATGGGTCTTACCTCAGCTTGCGACGCCGCTACTTGTGATTCGAGATCCGATCTGCATCGCCGCGTTGTATTTGGGCTACAAATATTTGCTGCGAAACATTTGGGTCTGGGGCTTTGTCGGGGTCGGTCTCGTTGCGATTCCGCTGGCCGTCGGCCTCGGTCATGGCAGTCTTTCTGTGGCGCTGTTCGGCGCAAGGATTTTGGTTTTACATTTCCCGCTGTTTTTCCTTTTCCCTGCGGTCTTTGACCGGAGCGATGTGTGGGAGTTTTCGAAAGTAACATTGCTGATCGCGATCCCGATGACGATTCTGCTGGCGATGCAATTCTATTTGCCCCAATCTCACTTCGTGAACGTAGGCGTTGGTGGCGAGGGAACGTCGGTGTTCAGCGGTGCGGGCGGTCGGCACCGCAGCGCGGGGACGTTCAGTTTTTCGAACGGTGTTGCCTGTTTCTATTCGTTAGCCGCCGCATTGTTTGTCGGCTGGTTGGTGAGCGGGCCACGACCGCTGCCCAAATGGCTGTGGATATCGGGCGGTTGTTTAGTGATCGCGATGCCATTGGCGATCAGCCGGGCAATCGCGTTTCAATATGCGATCACATTCCTCTTCGCCGCGTTGGCGGCAGGGATTTCTCCAAGGCTTTTGAGAAACATTCTGCCTGCTTCGGTGGGGTTGGCGATTGTTGTCGCGTGCGCGTCTCAAACGGCAGTATTTCAGACCGCGATGGAAGCGTTCAGCACCCGGTGGGAAGCAGCAACTCGAGTCGAAGGTGATGGCGAGGGCGTCGCCGGAGTTGTTGAGAACCGGATCATTGGCTATGGGGTGCTGAGCGCATTCGAATCGATCGACAGCGTTCCCGTGACCGGGCTAGGAATTGGAATGGGGACCAATGCGGGTGCCAAGTTGCTGACCGGTAGCAGTCACGCTTTTCTGATTGCAGAGGGAGGCTGGGGGGCAACGATTGGAGAACTGGGGCCGCTGCTGGGGCTCATGATGATCATGTTTCGTGGTCTGCTGTCCGCTTCGATGACACTGCGATCACTTCTCGCTGTGAAGCTTGGCAATCCGTTGCCATTGATTCTCGGAAGCGTTGGAATCCATTCGCTGTTCATGGGAAACACCTCCCAGCCAACGGCTTTGGGTTTTATCGTGTTGAGCGGCGGGCTGATGCTGGCGGCGTTGAAAAAGCCGAGGCCTGTGTCAGAGTTGCCGGTTTCCCGTCCCAAGAGGCGATTCACGCGTGCCTAAGCTGATCATCATCGGTAATTACCCGCCGGATCGCCAGCAGAGCATGGAACGATTTGCTCAGATGCTGCAGCGTGGTGCGGAGGAACAGGGGATTGACGCGGAGATTTGGCGGCCGGAGGTGTTTTTTTCGAAAGAGCATTCGAGCACGACGTCCGGAATCGCCAAGTGGCTTGGTTACCTGGACAAATGGGTGCGTTATCCACGCGTGCTTCGTAAACGGATTGCAAAAATGCGTCGCGACGGCACGCTGCAGGACGCTTGCTTTCACGTCGCAGATCACTCCAACGCGTACTACATGCGACAGCTTCCCCCCGACAAATCTGCCATCACATGCCACGATGTTTTGGCGATACGCGGAGCCCGGGGCGACGCGGAGGCTCACTGCCCGGCGTCGAGGACGGGCAAGTTGATGCAAGCTTGGATTCTGAAGAATCTTACAAGGTCAAAGAAGGTTGCAGCCGTCTCTCACACCACGCTCTCGCAGTTGAAGTCGCTTGCGGGATCGGTGTCCGACGCCTGTCCACCGGATCAGCGTGACTGGAGGGTCGTACTGAACGGTTTGAATGCGCCCTTCTCCCCAATGCCCTGTCACGAGGCGAAGCCACTGCTTCAATCCGCGGGCATCGGTTCAGAAGTATCATTTCTGCTTCACATCGGTTCATCGCTGGAACGCAAGAATCGGGCGATGTTGTTGGAGATGGCTGCGAAGGCCGGAGCAAAATGGAATGGTGCGATTGTTTTTGCCGGTGCTCCGCTGACGTCAAGTCTCCAATCGCGTGCGTCGCAACTGGGACTCGCAGAGCGAGTCATTCAGGTGCACCGTCCAGATCATGAGACGTTGCGGGCTCTGTATAGCCGTTGCTTTGCGTTTGTCTTCCCGTCGTTTTCAGAAGGCTTTGGATGGCCGGTGATCGAAGCGCAGGCATGCGGGGCACCCGTGATCGCGAGCGATAGACAGCCGATGCCAGAGGTCAGTGGCGGAGCGGCCATCCACGCGAATCCGTACGATCCGCACGCCTTTGCTGAAGCGATCGCCGAGTTACAAAACGCTTCATGTCGATGCAATCTGATTGATGCAGGCCGACTCAACTGCGAACGCTTTCAACCCGAACAGATGATGCGCAAGTATTTTGCGTTGCACGGGCTCCGTGACTGAATGAAGAAGCTGCTCTTCCTCGCAACCATCGTTCTACCTTGGGCGATCAAGCGAATCGTTCTTCAACGCTGGCTCGGCTATCAACTCCACCCAACTGCGAGAATCGGTCTCGCTTGGATCTTTCCAAACCACTTGGTGATGGGACCGTTCTCCCGAATTGATCATTTCAGCGTCGCAATCCATCTCGACAGGTTGGAGCTTGGTGAGGAGTCTAGGATCGGGCGTGGAAACTGGATCACCGGTTTCCCGAAGAATAACCCCAAACATTTCCAGCACATTTCCGACCGGCGGCCGGAACTGATCGTCGGTACGCAAAGCGCGATTACCAAGAACCATCATCTCGATTGTACGGAGCGCATCTTGATCGGTGACTTTGTCACCATCGCTGGATACGGATCCCAGTTTTTGACTCACTCGATTGACGTGGTGGCGAATCGTCAGGACGCACGGCCAATCACGATCGGCGACTATTGTTTCATCGGGACCGACTCGGTCGTGCTGGGAGGCGCCGTCTTGCCGCCGCGTAGCGTGCTTGGGGCAAAGTCTTTGTTGAACAACGAGTACACGGACTCGCAACAGCTCTACGCAGGTGTACCGGCCAAGCGAATCAAGAATCTCCCAGATGATGCCAAGTACTTCACCCGAGAAACGGGATTTGTGAACTAGCAAAATGCGAATTCTACGTGCGATTCCTACGATGGATCCAAGTTCTGGTGGTCCCTGCCAGGGGATCCGAAACCTGGTGCCGGCGCTTCAATCGCTCGGTGTCGAAGACGAGGTCGTCTGTTTGGATGATCCGATTCGAACTGAGGATCCGTTTCCGATCCATCGTATCGGCCGGGGAGCCGGCCCTTGGGCCTACTCGGCAGCTCTCCGCCCATGGCTCGATCGAAATTTTGAGCGTTTTGACGCGGTGATTGTTCATGCCCTCTGGTTGTATCACTCTTCGGCCGTCACACGCGCAATCATAGAGCACCGCAAGCAACATGCAAAAACACCCAAGCTGTTTGTGATGCCGCATGGAATGCTGGACCCCTGGTTCCAGAACGATCCCTCAAGACGCCTGAAGGCCTACCGCAACTATCTGTACTGGAAGCTACTCGAAAACCGCGTGATCAATCAGGCCGATGGCATCCTATTTACTTGCCAACGAGAATTGGAACTTGCACGTGAACCCTTCCGACCCTACCGACCGCGTCGCGAGTTCAATGTGGGGTATGGTGTCGCAGAACCGCCTGAGTTTTCAGAGTCGATGCGCGAACAATTCCAACAGAAGTGTCCGCAACTGGAGGGCCGATCCTTTTTGCTCTACCTCAGTCGGATTCATCCCAAGAAAGGTGTCGACAATTTGCTACGAAGTTACGCTCAGCTCGCCAAAAACCACAGCGGAACACTGCCCCCGCTTGTCGTCGCGGGACCCTTGGATTCCGCCTTTTCTCGCCAGATGCAGGCTCTCGCATCCGATCTGGGGCTAACCGATGAATCCGATGGGGGCGAGGTTGCTCCGCCTACGGTTTACTTTCCGGGAATGCTACAAGGCGACGCAAAGTGGGGCGCGTTTTACGGATGTGAAGCCATGGTATTACCCAGCCATCAAGAGAACTTCGGAATCGCGGTCGTCGAAGCTCTCGCGTGCGGAAAACCTGTGCTGATTAGCAAGCAGATCAATATCTACCAAGAAATCGTCGATGACGGAGCGGCGATCGTCGACGAGGACACCGAGGAAGGAACGTTGCGGTTGCTGCGAGGATGGGCAGAGCTTTCCAATCCACAGCGGGCCGAAATGGCGACGGCGGCAAAGTCGTGTTACACGAATCACTTCTTGCCTGAGGCTGCTGCAAAGCGATTGGTTGCCGCGATCAATGAATCCATGGCCGGAGCGATAGAAGAAAACTGGCGGCACGATCGCGTTGTCGCCGGCGTGTCCTGATGAGAGGTCTTTATGTCAACTAGTGCACTATTAGATGCGTCAACGACGAATCCCAGTGAAGGTGGCGCCAGTTACTCATTGAGTAACCGGTTGCTGCGCGTGCTTTGGAAGTTCGCGTGGATCACTCTCGCCGCGTGGACGCCGGCGCCGCTGCATCGATATCGGGTCGCGATCTTGCGGTTGTTTGGTGCGGACGTCGACTGGAATGCCCACGTGTATTCGAATGTCAAGATCTGGCTTCCGAGCCATTTGACAATGGAATCGCACGCCTGCTTGGGGCCTGGGGTGAATTGCTACTGCATGGCTCCGATCAGTCTTGGTCGTGGCGCGATTGTGTCCCAGGGGACGACGCTGTGCGCGGCAACGCATGATATCCGCGATCCAGATTTCCAGCTCGTTGCGAAGCCGATTTCGGTTGGAGCGGGGGCTTGGGTCGCGGCCGAGGCGTTTGTCGGCCCCGGAGTCAAGATCGGTGATCGCGCCGTCGTTGGGGCACGTGCCGTCCTCTGTCGCGACGCCGAAGAGGAAGGTGTGTATGTGGGAAACCCGGCAACCTTGATCAAGAAACGTGGGGGTTCAAACTGCAAATGATCGACCTAACGATCGTCATTCCGACGAAGAATGACGGCGAACGACTCTCGGAGTGCTTGCACGCGATCGGGAAAGGATTCGCGTCCGAAATCGTCGTCGTGGACTCCTGCAGCGAAGATGCGACGGCGAGTGTTGCCGCAGAGCACGGCGCGTCACTGGTGCAGTTCCAGTGGAACGGCAAGTTTCCCAAAAAGCGAAACTGGTTCCTCCGCAATCATCCGCCCGAAACCCGCTGGGTGCTGTTTTTGGATTCGGATGAAATCCTCACCGATGACTTCAAGCGAGAACTTGCCAAGACGCTGCCGGAATCAAAGGCTTGCGGGTATTGGTTGAACTACTCGATCTACTTCATGGGACAGGAATTAAAGCACGGTTATCCGCTGAAGAAGCTGGCGCTATTTCGTGTCGGGGCCGGTGAGTACGAGCGGATCGATGAATCGCGATGGAGTCACTTGGACATGGAGATTCATGAGCATCCGATCATTGAGGGTGAGGTGGGGAAGATCGAAAGCAAAATCGATCACCGCGACTTTCGTGATGTGTCCCACTACATCGCCAAGCACAACGAATACTCCTCTTGGGAGGCACGGCGGTTCTTGCAGATGAAGTCCCTCGGCGAGACGACGATTCCGCTGACGCTCAAGCAAAAAATCAAGTATCGGTTGATCGAGTCGCCGTTTGCCGGCATCGCGTATTTCTTCGGCGCATATTTCCTGATGGGTGGTTTCCTGGACGGAAAACGCGGGCTCGCGTTCGCCCTGCTGAAGATGGGCTACTTCACGCAGGTGTATTGCAAAATCCAGGAACTCCGGGCGGAAACACGAGAATCGACCAAGACCGAGATGGCACATTCGTTGCTCGCTGATGCTGCGGTGGCGCATGAGCCGCAGGGGTGATTGATGGGGCAAAACGATGGGGCAAGACGATAAATGGCAGAATGATGGATGGCAGAATGATGGATGGCAGAATGATGGCAGGGAACTTGTCGGACTCTCTCATTGTCTTGCCCCCATCGTTTTGCCTTTTCACGTCTGCAATGCGTTTGGTCACCCGCTCGACGACTGCCGTTTCAAGCCCAAACTTCCGATAGGCCACGCGAGCGACGTTTATCAATTGCGTCGATTATTAAACTAGGTTGATGTCTGTTACATGAAGATTCTGCTACACGGTCTGAACTACGCTCCCGAAGAGATCGGGATCGGGAAGTACTCGGGAGAAATGGTTCGGGAGCTTGCCGATGGTGGGCACGACGTGGTGGTGGTGACCACACCTCCCTATTATCCCCAATGGAAGATTTTGGATGGATATCGAGGGAGTGTCTATTCGCGAGAAGTGACCGAATCGGTGGACGGCAGGGGTCATGTTGAAGTGATTCGGTGTCCGTTGTGGGTGCCAAAAACTGTCACGGGACTGAAACGCGTGATCCATTTGGCGTCCTTCGGATTGTCGAGCATTCCGGCAATGTTTTGGAACGCAATTCGGTTTCGACCTGACGTCGTGTTTACCATCGAACCGGCCGCCTTTTGTATGCCGACGACTTGGATTGCTGCACGTTTGACCGGAGCGAAGGCCTGGCTGCACGTGCAGGACTTTGAGGTCGATGCGGCGTTTGAATTGGGGATTTTGAAACAACCGTTGCTGAAGAAGATCGTCTTGGCGGCGGAAGCCTTTCTGATGCGGCGGTTTGATCGCGTCTCGAGTATCTCGCCGAATATGCTGTTAAAGCTGGTTCAAAAAGGTGTCGCTGAAGAACGCGTGGTTTCGTTCCCCAATTGGGTCGACTGCGAGGTCATGAAACCGATCGACGCGGATGCCGATTTGCGGGCGAGGTTTGACATTCCGCCGGATCGTTGCGTCGCGTTGTATGCCGGAAACATCGGCGCGAAACAAGGATTGGAGATCGTTATTGAGGCCGCCCGCCGATCCGCCGATCGTGACGATCTGCACTTCGTCATCTGCGGCCGGGGCGCTTCTTACGAGTCGTTGCTGGAGTCTTCGAAGGGTTTGTCGAACGTGCAATTTTTGCCGCTGCAGCCGATGGAACGCTTCAACGAATTGATGAACTGTGCGGACATTCACTTGCTGCCCCAAAAAGCCGACGCGGCGGATTTGGTAATGCCGTCCAAGTTGACCGGCATGCTCGCGACGGGACGCCCGATCGTCGCCTGTGCTTCGATCGGAACGCAAATTGCCGATGTCGTCGCCGGACACGGCATCGTCGTGCCGCCGGCGGACTCTGACGCGTTTTGTGACGCGATTGTCAGTTTGGCCCGCGACCGCAGCCTGCGGGAAACACTGGGCACCGCGGCACGTGTCTATGCGGTCAAGCACTTGGGGCGAAAGTCGATTCTGACCCAATTTGTTCATGATCTGCGCGAAGTATGCTCGATCGGTCACGAATCCGTTTCGATCGACGTCACGAACCTACCGGGCTATCAAGTCAGAATCGACGCTGCTCAGTCCAAGTCAGATCTGGCCGTCGTTGATCGATCACGCGAGGTTTACGTCGAGCCCAAGAGAGTTCCATGATTGTTCATTGGGACGCGACCGGTGAGGCGGAACAGAAATCGATCGTTTTATTCCAAACGGATTCGCGAAATTGGCATCAAAAGAATTTACGGAGATCCCTGCTGCTGCCCTGGAACGTGAAATGCCGAAATCGTGGCGACTGCGGTCGGTTGGTGTTTGGTTTGTGGTGACGTTGGGGCTCGCGGCTTACGCGATTGTCAAACCATCGACGACAGCGGCGGATTTAGTGTTTTTACCCAACCCGATCGTTTCCTGGCTCGATGTACAGTTTAATTTCCGCACGTTCGTGATGACGATGGCCGTCTGCTTCGTTCCCGCGTGCCTGCTGGGGGCAGCGGTTTGGGATCTCGTGCGACGCCAGTTTCTTTCCGCCGCTTTGGCGTTGTTGGTTGGTCTGGAGTTCTTTCAATTGTGGATACCGACACGTGGGTTCAGCTGGGCCGACGTGGGCTACACTTTCGCAGCAGCAGCGACCGTTGAGAGCCTCGTCTTATTCGGCCGCTGGACCGGCGGACTGGCCACTGGGGCAATACAAAAACACACCGACACCGTCAGATTCAGTCAACGAAGTCGATGGACGGTGATGTGGAGATGGATTCTTGCCTTGGTGTGCGCCGTGCTCGTCTTAGTACAGTTGACGTACATCATGCTTGTCGGTTGAGACGCGGCGCCCGCTGCTAGGGCGTCAGGTGCTGGTTGATCAAACGAATCATCGCGTCGGGGGATTCGATGGCTCCGTTGGTTGTCGCTTTGGGGAACAGGAATTTGGGGATCGTCCCCGCACCGGCTTTTTGATAGAGCGTGACGTGCTGCTTGATGAAGTCGGCGGGTAAGGTGCTGCGCAACTGCTGGTCAAGTTTTTCGCCGTCGACGGTCGCCTTTGCCTTGGCCAGCGCTTGTGCGTAGCCGGGTTGAGCTTCGAACAAGTAATTGTGAAATCCGTCGAATTGGCTGCGGTCGGTCAGCCAAACGGCGATCGCCAGCTTGGCAAGCTCACAGGATTCGCGATGGCTGGCATGGGTCGAACGAATGGTCGGGTTGCACTCGCCATCGAGGGGGACCGGCAGCGTGACCACCGCCAGACGATCACCGTACTGCTTTCTGACCTGTTCCATGGTCTGGTGCGTTCGCTGGCAGTGCGGACAGGTGTAGTCAAACATCTCCACCAGCACCAGCTGCGCATCAGGCTTCCCCAACAACGGCCAACTGGTGGGGGCCAGTTTCATTCCGTTGAGAATGCTGACGGTGCGGGGCTGGCTGGCCGGCTCGGTGACTTGGAGCGTCAACAGTGAAGCCGGATTGACCAACATTGTGACGACGGACTTGAGCTCACGTCCGAGCTGGCTGGCCAGCTGACTTGAATCCGCATCCAACGATGCGACCGGTGATTCAAACAACACCTCTTCCGGCGGTTCGATTGGCGACGTCACGGACGTCCCAACCTGCGCCGGAGCCGCGTCGGGGTATTCGATCACCTCGAACGTTTCCGGTTCCGCATTCATGCTTTGCAGCGCGATCAAACCGATCAAGGAGAGGCCGGCAAACCCTGCCGACCATTTCAGCGCGGGCGAGGCGACCGGGCGGCTCCACAGGAACGTCGCGGCGAGAACGATCCCGCAGCTGTGTGCGACCAGACAGTAGGGACAGAGGTGATTGAGCGAAAAAACTTGCAGCCCGATAAACCAGATCGCCGCCATCCCAGCGGTCAGCGACGCAGCGCCCAGGACAGTCCCACGCGCTCGCGCGACGGCCCCCGACGCCGGGTTCCAAAACAGCAGCGAGATGACGGTGGCGTACAGCATCAGCGCGGGAACGCTGACCGGCAGGGACAGGACCGTCGACCAACGGCTGTGCAGCACGTGTTCACAATTGAAGAGGCTGCCTCCGTCACACCCCGCGACGGGGGATGCGGTGAAGGACGACCATGCCAGATAGCCGCTGGTTCCCAGGGCCACGATACTGGCGATCAGCATCACCCACCACGGCCGCGAGTGCCCGTGGATCTGGAAGGGGCGGTTGATCGTCTGCCCACCCGCCGCGCTCGAACGCAAAACGCGTCGGTTTTCGTGGCGAAGAGGAAGATAGGTGGGGTGAAGATTGCCGGCGGACATCGCGGAGCTCCGAAACAAGCGGTCGTTACATGGTGCGGGAGAGAAGGTGTGCAAACCTCCGTTCACCCTTCTGCAGAATTTGTGCCAACACCAATATTCTTTAAGAACTTGGAAAAATAAACCACACGCAGGGGCCGGATTGGAACCAAAGGAGCCACGCTGGTTCCTCCGCTGCCACAGTTCGCTCCATCCGTAGAGGGCGCCCCCCGGAGCGTTCCGATTTCGAGCGAAAAGAATGTTGCTTCTCCGGATAGTTCTTTTCCATCCGTTGGATCAGCCAAGCGATTTGAGGAAACGCACTCCGAAATTTCCATAGTCTTGCCCGTCGACGTCACCGTCACCGTCGTAGTCCAACTGGGCATTGAAATTCGGATTCAGCGAATTTTGCAGAAACGTCAATCCAAAGCGTCCATAGTCCTGACCGTCGACGTCTCGGTCGCCGTCGGTATCGCCGAAGAGTCGGAAGAAGTCGTCGGTCGCCTCTGAACCCGTGTAGAAATAGTCTTCGGACATTGAGATTCCGCCCTGTCCCATGACGTGGCTGGCGAGAATCCGCAGTTCATATTTGCCGTCGACCAAGGACGTTGTCGAGGCACCAGTTCCTTGGCGTGGCAACGTGGATGCTCCCGCGAAGGTCAGTTTTGCCGAGGTCTTGTTCCCGTTGTCGGCCGCGAGCACGTTGATTTGCCCCACCTGCGTCTGGGTAGACGTGTTTGTGAGGACGAATGCACTCGCCAGCTCGGCGTGCTCGACGAATTGATCGAAGTTCACAGTGACCTCGGTGACGAGGCTGCGAGAGGCTGATTGGCCAACCTGGATCAAGTCGACCTTCGGCGGGTGAGCGTAGATGGCGTCGGAATGCCATGCCAGCGCATACGTTTCTCCGGGGCCGGAATTAGCGACGTCACGACGGAGCACTTGTAATTCGTATCGCCCCGGTTGCAGATTGGTGACGTGCAGGTGTTCGACATTATCGACCGTACTTTCAGATCGCGCGACCGGGACCGAATCCCGTAACAGAACGAGATCAAGGTTATCCTGTGCGTCGTTAGGGTCGACATAAAAACTGTCGGCGGCATCGATACGCGCATTTGAATTGACATCGTTCCAGAACGTATGTCGATCCCAGGTCAGCGTGACATCGATTTCGCCACCCACCGTGGCGCTGCCGAGATCGTAGGTCGCGATTCCGTCGCCGGAGTTGACCGTACCGCGTAGTTCGCCAAAGTCGTATCCGATCGCTGCGACCTGGCCCGGAGGCTGTTGCCCGGACGAATACACGTCGTAAACACGTGACAGGTTGAGCACTCCAGTGCCTTGCTGGTTATCCAATGGTTGCGTGATGGAATTGCTCCAGGGTGAACCGTTCGCATCGAGCGTTTTGATTCCGGAATTCATCACGATTGCTTTGATCAGCCGATGGTCGGTGGTCAATTGATTTCGTTTTCCGTAGTCGAGCATCTGGGCGACGGCACCGGTGACGAACGGGGTGGCGAAACTGGTGCCGCCAAATCCGCCACCGGCAAGGCGTCCGTCGCGCCAGTCGGCACGTGTGGAGACGACATCGACGGCGGCATTGCCGAGCATGTCTGGCTTGCTGCGTCCATCGAGAGTCGGACCGTAATCCTGTTGACTCCACGCCCGGTCGAGGGTTTCTCGGAGTCCGCCAACGGTGATGACGTTTCGAGACGATCCGGGAGCAGTCGGCCGAGAGTGATTAGCCAACTGGTTGACCGCCGGCACAGCGACGATATCCCGTCCGTAGCTGAGATAGTCGACGAGCAGATTGGTTTTGGAGGTTTCGCCCCGATAGGAATCGGTTGCCGAACCCGCCCACCACGACCAACTCATGTTGATCACCTCGGCGCCGTGCTCGACCAGGAACCCCGCCGCGTCGAAGACGTCTTGAACATTCAATCCGGGAACCTGTGCGCGGTTGATGAATTCTGCGGTGACGAACCGCGCATCTGGGGCCAGGCCCGTGACGTCGCCATCGTTGTCACCTCGCGCCAGCACGATTCCCATCACTGCCGTCGCATGGTTCGCATTGACCGGACTGGTCCCCGGGCCGTCGGTATTCTGCGATGAAGCGACCAAACGCTGCCGGCCCAAAGAATCCACTCCGGTGAACCAGGGGTGATTAAAATCGAAAGCGTCGTCCATCGTCCCCACAATGACGTCGGTGCCGTCGCCGAGCAGGCTACGGCCCTGTTCTGCATCCACCAACGACCATTCGTGCGTGATGTCGCCACCGACCGAAAAGTTGACCGTGATCGAATTATCAGCTTCGTTCGATTCATCCACCGTGCCGTCGATATCCAGAGCCACCGTGATGCTGTAGGTCCCCGCCTTGTGCATCACCCAGGTTCCCCAAACGTGGTGCCACGTCGTCCGACCGCCCAGACCGGATCCCCAGGTGATCGGCGGGGCAACATGCTGCGGATTGTTGTTCACCGTGCGGCCGATGGAATAGGCGTCGGTAAGCGGATTGTCGTACGTAAACTCCACGCGGACAAAAAAAGGTTCACCGGCTTGCGGCACAATCACGTTGTTGTTTCCGTCGACGGGGTGCACCGCAGTCGGAAAAAGATTGGCCGTTGAAGCATTTTCCGGGTCAGAAGACGCGTCGGACATCACTTCAGCGGCGTCAGAGAATGACGGAGCGGAGCTGACCAACGGGGGGCCGGTGGTGACGAAAGGGCCGCCGAATCCCGTTCCTCCAAGATCATCGGGGTGCCAGTTGTCCCCGCTATCGGCGGCGAGCAGGCAACGGGGCTCAAGTTGTTCGAAAAGCCTTCGTCTGGACCGTTGGTGTTGCAGGTATCGAGGCATTCGTCGAGGAGCGGATCTTCGTTGTCGGAAAACAGGAAGTGCCATTGGGGGAAAATCCATGGAAACGTAGGCGGCGAATAGGCCGGTGGGGCGACAGGACAGGCAAGACAAACGGAAACCGAGAGCGATCGGTACTCCTCTCAAAACACCAGACAAGATCCGCGTTCCGTTCGGGCGTTCAGGCAGGGAAATTTCTCTAAAATGATCGGGGGATCATTATAGGTCGATCGGCTTCGCACCGCGGCACGGTACCACAACACAGGTTCGGGGCGCGAGAAATGCCACAATCGATCACGGAGTCGTAGATTCCGAGTCGGATTCGCGGGCGTCAACGGTGAGTCCGCTGCGGTCTTCTCTGTACCGCCTGAGGGTGGTCAAAAGATTTGTTGGTCAAAAAATGGGCGCAGAGCGCGGTGACGAATCCGTGCCCGACATTTTTTGACCAACCCATTTTTTGACCCATAATCGGGGCCTGCCGTGCAAGCGGTGTCGGATCATCTGTCATGATGCACCGTTGTCCTCCCCGAAACCAAACCTTTTCGATCTCCAGTGCCGATGATATCGATCAGCCTATCGCTCCGTTCAAAGCCATCCTCGCCACAACGCGTTCGGTGGTGGTTGGTCGCCAGTGTCGCGTTTGCGATGCTCCAACCTGGGAGCCACGCGATCGCGCAGCCGTCCAGACCGGTCGTCATGGACGAGGCGATGGCGGAGTCGTGGGCGCGACTGGTTCTGAAGGGTGTCGACACGGAATTTCCCAACAAGCTGTCGTTGGTGTACTCGAACAAGGATCAGATCAAAGCACCGCGTGAGCATTTCCCAGCGTTCTACGGTTGTTACGACTGGCACAGCAGCGTGCATGGGCATTGGGTGCTGGTTCGGTTGTTGAAACACTATCCCGAGATGGCGTCGGCACACCAGATACGCGAGGTGCTGTCGCGGCACTTGTCCGATGAGAACTTGAAACAGGAAGCTGCGTTCTTTGCCCGGGACGAGCAGAAGACGTTTGAGCGGATGTATGGTTGGTCGTGGTTGTTTCGCTTGGTGATCGAACTCGACGGCTGGGACGATGCGGACGCGAAACGCTGGCGAGACAATCTGCGCCCTTTGGAAGACGTCTTGGTGCGACGCGTGAAGCACTATTTGCCGAAGTTGACGTTTCCGATTCGAACCGGCCAGCACACCGATACGGGATTCGCGTTGGGGCAGATTTTGGATTATGCACGTGCGATGGAGATGCCCGCGTTACAGGATCTGGTCGTCGATCGAGCGAAAGCGTACTTCGCCACCGACCTCGACTACCCTGTGCACTATGAACCCTCCGGGCACGATTTTTTCTCATCGTGTTGGAACGAAGCCGATTTGATGCGCCGGGTGTTGCCGGGACCCGAGTTTGAGCACTGGCTGGCCAAGTTTGTGCCTGAGCTGGCGACGCAACTGACCGACGGCACGATCGCGCCGGTTGCGGTCAGCGATGTGACGGATCCCAAGATTGTTCACTTGGCGGGACTGAATCTCAACCGCGCCTGGTGCCTGCGTTCGGTTGCCTCGGCGCTTCGGGATGAACATCCGCTGAAACGTGTTTTGGTTGAGAATGCGGAGTCGCATCTCGCGGCGGGATTGGCCTACATCAACAGCGGGCATTACGAGGGTGATCACTGGTTGGCGACGTTCGGGTTGTACGCGATCGCGGGCGTCGGAGTCTCCGATGGTCGACAGTGAGACGAGGGCAATAAAGCCGCGAGCTCGGTTCCGACTCGGACCGGGATTGCTAGTCACGGCCGCGTTCATCGGGCCGGGCACCGTCGTCACGGCCAGTCGAGCAGGCGCCCAATTCGGATGCGAATTGCTGTGGACGATTCTGTTCGCATGCTTCGGAACCATCGTGCTTCAATCGCTCGCGGCGCGGCTGGGAATCACCAGCGGGGCGGGTTTGGGCGAATCGATTCGACAATCACTTTCACAGTCGCGATGGCTGCGTCCGGCGATTGTGTTGGTGATCGCGGCGATCGGTGTGGGCAACGCGGCTTATCAGACGGGAAATCTCACCGGTGCTGCAGCGGGCATCACTTCGGTGACTCACGGGGACGCCGTCGTTTGGTTGGTCATTCTGATCGCATTGACGTCGGGGGTGATCTGGCTGGGGCGTTACAAGATTTTGCACCGCGTCTTGGTCGTCTGGGTGATTCTACTGAGTGTTTCGTTCCTGGCCGCCGGAGTGATCTCCATGCCGCCTGCGACGCAGATCTTGCGAGGCGTTTTCCTGCCGCGGCTCAACGCGGAGAACTTGACGATCGTGATCGCACTGATTGGCACCACGATCGTGCCGTACAACCTGTTTCTGCATGCCAGCGGCGCCGCGGCCACTTGGCGAGGTACTGATCCCGATCAGGCGATGGTGCAATCGGATTGGGACACCGGCTTATCGGTCGCACTGGGCGGGTTGGTGACGGCTTCGATTTTGGTGACCGCAAGTACGGCTTTTCACCAGACCGGAACGCCTTGGACATCGATCGATCAAATTGCCCAGCAGCTTCAGCCCGCCCTGGGCCGAGGTGGCGGAATCGCGTTCGCGCTGGGTTTGTTTGCGGCCGGGCTGACCAGCGCGGTCACGGCGCCGATCGCGACCGCGTATGCGATCTGCGGTTCGCTGCAGTGGGACGCGGATCCATCGAGTCGACGCTTTCGGGTGATCGCACTCGGCGTGGTGTTGGCCGGCGGGCTGGTTGCGATCTGGTTTGGCAAGAGTCCCGCATTGACGATTCAATTTGCACAGGTTGCCAACGGGTTGTTGTTACCGATTGTCGCCTGTTTCCTGTTAGGGGTTGTTGCTTGGCGGGGACGCACGACGCGAGAAAGCATTGGACGGGTGCGTCAAGGTTTGGCTGCGCTCGTCGTGTGCGGCGTCGCCCTGTTGGGGATCTGGCGCGTCGTCGGTGTGTTTTGGTAAATGGTGTTGCGATTAAATGTGCCGAGTCCGAATGGAAATGTAATCTTCGTTGATGTCTCGCTGCATCACGCAACCCCAATGCCTCCCGCTTTGACGCCATGCGGGGTGTTGCTTGTTAGCGGTAGGGCGCGAGCCCTCCGGTCTTTCACGGTGTTTTTGAAACGCGACCGGACGGCTCGCGCCGTTCCGCTAACACCTTTGGAACGGGATGAATCGTTAGTGTTGACCGTCGGTGGTGTGATGATGGTGATGGGAATGATCGGGCGTTGCGGTCGCTGCTGCGGAAAACGGGGCTGGCTTGTACGGCAGCGGCTCGTAGTCGGATCGGCCTTCGGTGATACGGATGAACTGGTTCGCCCGCACATCCTCAAAGACCTGCGTCTTGCCTGTCGTGGGCCAAAACACTTCCAGTCGCGTGATACGATTGGACGGTCCCAGTCCGATGTGTTGACGCAGCGGGTTGCCGCCAAAACTGCCGCCGCTGTTGACCCAACGATAGATCGAACGCTGCGTTGATCCGTCGCTGAGATCGACGCGGATGCGCGCCCCGATCGCGGCGGCGTTCGACTCGGTACCAACCAGTTTGACGACGATCCAGTGGTTGCCGAACCCCGGGTTCTCGAACAACGCGTTTCCATACGCGTCGCCGGCGAACCAGCCGCCGAGTTCATGCATCACGTCCTGGTCTCCGTCGTGATCCAAATCGGCGAACGCGATTCCGTGGCCTTTCTGCAGATGCCCGAATCCGCCCGCGGTGGTCACGTTGGAAAACGATTCGCCGGCGACATTGCGAAACATCTGATTGGGGACCAGCGCTTCAAAGTCTGGAAAGCCGGTTCCCAGGTAAAAATCCAAATAGCCGTCATTGTCCAGGTCGCCAAAATTGGAGCCCATCGGTTGTGTCACCCGTTGCAAGTTTCTTTCCGCAGCGACTTCGGTGAATCCGCCCGCCCCGTCGCCTTGGTACAGGCAATCCATTTCTGTTTGATGGGGAAGATCTAAAAAGTCGGCCGCGATCGGGTCAACGCTCTGTGAAAAGCTTGCGACATAGATGTCCAAGGCACCGTCGTTGTTGTAGTCCCAAAACCAAAGCGGAAAACTCACGTTCGGCCCCGCGACGCCTCGTTCCGGAGCCACGTCAACGAAGCGGCCGTTTCCCAGGTTGCGAAAAAGCCGGTTCGGGCCGTCTAAATTGGAAACGTACAGATCGGGAAACCGGTCGCCATCATAGTCGCCCCAACAGACGCCCTTGGTGAATCCCGGATCGGCAACGCCGGCGTCCGTGCCGATCTCAACAAAGGTCCCGTCAGACCGGTTCTGAAAGAGCTGGTTGGGAAAACCTTCGTTGCCGACGTACAAGTCCAGATCACCATCGTTGTCGTAGTCGGCCCACGAGGCGGTTTGCGTGGGGAAGTTGTGTTCGGCCAACCCGGCGTCAAACGTGACGTCGCGAAAGTGGCCGTCGCCGTCGTTGCGCAACAACGAGTTGGGGTGGCGACCGGACTCGCCCAACCAACCGCCGCGGAGGACCAACAGGTCGAGGTCTCCATCGTTATCAAAGTCTGCCTGCAGCAGGTTCAACCCACCGTAGATGCCCAGCAACCCGGCCTGTTCGGTTTGGTCGGAGAAGGTCCCGTTGCCATGGTGGTGGTACAAACGCAGTTGCCCGGCTGGACTCCAAGACGAGACGACGAGATCCAGGAGACCATCACCATCAAAATCGTCCGCGATCGCTCCGCCGGCCAGACTGAAGGTGTTCAGCCCCAGTTCCGGGGCGCGGTCCACAAAGCGTGGAAAGGTCTGTTCCGATTCAAATGCGTCCGGTGGAATCAGAAACGATTCGGGAACGTCATCGGGATAACGACCGATCGCCATGTAAGAAAGGTTCAACAACCATCGCGAGGGCAAGTGGTCCGGTCGCGTCTCAAGCACCCGGCTAAAGTAGGCGATCGCCCGGAGCGTTTCGTCTTGATGGACATGGACTCCATCCTCTCGGATCGGAAAGATGCAGCTTCCCGCGGTGTGGGCATCGATGCAGTTGTCGTTTTCCGCTTTTCGCAGGTGTGACACTCCGATGGAAAAGAACAGTTTGTCAAACACACTTTGCGGCACCTCGGCCTGGCGGAGCAGATTGAACGCCGCTTTCTGCTGTTGGATGCCCTTGGACGTCTGCCCCAAGAAGACGTTTTTGCTGCCGATTTCAAACAGCAACGCACCCCGCATCGCATATGCGTGGTCCGGCTGGACGTCAAGCTGGTGTTGCAAATCGACCAAGTCGGCGTCGCCGAGGAAGAAGTTTTGCGTGGGGATATCGGCTTTGATTTTTGCCAGGGTGTCGAGCATTCGATCATGCGAGTCTTGGGAAGCCAGATCCCCGTGATCGGATCTCGGAGAATCGGCCGATCGTGGCGAGTGGCAACCCGTCGAACCGATCAAGGCGAGAATCAACGCGGTCACAAGACGCCCGCGCATGAGCGACAGCATCGGCCGGGCGGTGTCCCAGGGAGATCGGCCCGCGAGAAAATCGGTGCAAAGCGGTGTGGTCGTCCGGCGCATCGTCTGCTCCTCGTTTTGCATTGCGTTCACTTCTGTCCGCGAAGGAGACTGGTTGCGGCGTCGTCGCCTTGGACGACCAAATAGTGGGTGTTGGTTGCCAGGGTGCCGATCCGATCGACCGAGCCGTCCGGCCAGATGACGTGAACGTTGTTGACTTCATCGGACGATCCGACGCCGGCTCGCAAGATGCGTTCGTTGCTACACATGTAGCCATCGCCAGACAGGCACCACAACGATCGCTTTTTGCCGTCATGCGAAAAACGGACGATCGCGCCGGTCGCATCTCGCGCACATTCCCGACCGATCAATCGAAAGGAGAGGTGACGGTTGGTGGTGGGCGTTTGGTTGATCAACAGTCGAGCATGTTCGCGCGTGTGGGTGATCATCACGTCATTGCGATGGTCACCATTGATGTCTACGGTCCAGAGCGCTCGACCGACGTGGGGGTGTGAAAAATAGTCTCCCCAATCGTCGTCGTCGAGCAACACAAACATGCCGTCGGTGCGGCGCTTGAAAATCTGGAACGGCTGCTCATAGGCATACTCTCCATCATCAAATTCACCAATGTGACCGTTCGTGACCACGATTTCGTCGCTCCCGTCACCGTCCAGGTCGATCGCTTCGGTTCCAAAGCCGACCGTCGCCAGGGTCGGTTGCAGCAAGCCGACCTTGCCGGACCGGTCGCTCCAAAACCCCGGCGCGACTTGTTCGTAGTAAATGTTGTACTCGTTGGCAAAACCGGTCACGTACAAGTCCAGATCGCCATCGCCGTCAAAATCACTGGCCGCAATTCCCATCGAAGCCTGGGGCCGGGAGGCGGCGTCGACGGCCACGCCGCGTGCGACCGCCGATTGGTCCAGTCGCACGGGTGATCGCTCTGTTTGCGATTGGGCGGTATGCGATTGATCGCTTTGCGCTGGAGCGGTTTGCGTCAACAGTTCATTGGGCGACATGTCATTGGCAAAAAAAATACCCTGCGTGTCCGGTATCAGCATGCCCGCAAGCACTCCCATCGTTCGGCCGGACGAGATGGGATCGGTCAGGCGATCGGTGACTTCGGAAAAACGGCCGCAAGTATCTGCCAAGTAGAGACGGTTTGCCTGGGCGCGAAATCGAAGCGGATGACAGGTCCCCAGTTCGCCGGATTCGTTCGGGCAGGGCCGATCGGGGTCGCCGGCGGTCGAGCAATAATTGCCGGTCACCAAGTCAGAGATGCCGTCGTGGTTGATGTCCACGAACGCGGCACAGGTCGTCCACTCGGCCGTCGTTTCGTCGCTGAAAAGGTCACCACAATTGCTGAACGATCCGTCGCCGTTGTTTCGCAACAGTCGATTGGCACCGAGGTTGGCAAAGAACAGATCGGGGAATCCGTCTTCGTTGAAATCGCCGACGCAACATCCCTGACCGAAGTCGGTGTAGGCGACCCCGGCCAACTTTGAGACCGGCAGCAGGCGCTCACCGTCGTTCCTCAGCAATTCGTTGGGGTGCGAGTCGGATTGCAGCATCTCTCCACCGGCCCCCATCACCACGACATCCGACCAGCCGTCAAGATCGTAGTCGATGGCGCCGCCGCCGACGCCCGTCGACCGCGTCAGCGCGCCGCGTCGATCGTCGTCTGGATCGCTGTCGGCCCCCATGCCGGTCAGTCCCCAGCGACCGCTTTCATCACCCAGACGAATCGAAACACGCGGTGAAGCGGTGGCGATGTTCGCGATTTGAGGATCGACGTCGATGTCGTCCGGCGCTGGTGTTGTCGCAGGACTCGGCAAATGTGACAGGTCGATGTCGAACTCGTGGTTCCAGGTCATGGACTGCCAGCGTTGATCGCGTTTCAGTCGATCAACAATCTGTGTTCGTGTGCCGGCCAGATCTGCAACCGGCTCGTCGGCAAGCGTCGTGGCAACCGCGGCCCACGCTTCTGCTTCCCAGTTTCTGCCAAGACGGGAAAGCGATTTGGCGATCCCGACGGCGATCCGTTGGCTCTTGTGTTCGCTCCAAGTGAATGCGTTGAGATGTTTGCGCATCAGCAACAGGTTCTGCACACGCTGGTCGATCTGATTCAATTGGGCCTCCGACACCGAATCAGAAGACTTGTCGGCCGAATTCTGAAGCACACGCATCGAAGTTGCCAGTTGAGTCCATGCGACGCTGCTGTTGGGATCTCGCCGCGTCGCTTCGTGAAACGCCCGCGCCGCATGGGCGTGTTCGTTTCTGGAGGTCCACCACGTGCCCAGGGCAAGCCAGTAGTCAACCTGTTCCTTACAATCCTCCGACGTGCGGGCGATCCAGGCCACCAATTCCGATTCAAGCTGTTGGGCCGCCAGGACATACCCAAGCAGGGCTTGGGCGGGCGTAAAATCAGGATGTCGGTCAAGGATCTCGCGACAAACGTCCCGTGACGCTTCAAACTTTCGATTGTCCTTCAAATCGATCGCTTCTCCCAACCGAACTCGCCTGTCACCGGGATTTCGCTCGATCATCCATTGCACCGTTTGTGTTGCAAACGTGCGACTCTCGGCATCAGTCAACGCGACCAACAACTGCAGGTCAAAGTGACGTTCGCGAATCAGCGTCTGGTAATGTGGTTCGATCAATTCATTGCGTTGAGCTTCTTTCAAGAAGCCGACCAATTTGACGCGCAGCAGATGATCGGATGGATTGGCTTGGACCGTATCTTGCAGCAAGTCGATCACGTCGTAGAGACGCCCCACGTCGACCAAGGCTTGGATCGCGTGTTCAACCCGCTGCGGGTCGAAGTCGCTGTGCCGAGCAGCCTGGACCATCAGATCAGCCGCTTGCGACGTGTGCCCCGTTCTCGCCGCGATCACTGCAACTTCTGTGATCATCGCTGGATCGTCCGGGGCCGAAAGCAATGCTTGTGGGGCCTGTTCCCAAGCGACGTCCCAATTGCGATCTGAAACCGCGCGCCGCATCGCCTGGATCGGATCGGACAACTGTTCCTGATCGCTGCCGACCTCGGGTTGAATCGTCTGGTTTACATCAGCGCCACACCCCACGACCCAACAGAATGCGACGAGCAGAAACCAACGTTGCATCGGCGGGACCTTTAACCTAGCTCCAATCGAATCGAAAGGAGGGCATGGCAGAACGATTTGAAGTGGCAGAATGATACGGGTCAGAATAATAATATACCCACTGAAAATTAGTGAACACAACCAATGCCACCTGTGGCCATTCCGCAAGCCCCATAGTGTGTGCAAGATATACTTTGGTTCTATAAAACAACAAAAGCGGCATTTTATGCGGAACATTTCGGCCTCTGCCGCGGTTCATTGCTCTACATGACTGATAGCAAACCCATCGATGGGCCAGCGAATCAGTTGCCCGCCTAGACGCAATGCGTTCACCCACCAAACAAGCATTGAAACTTTCCCTGCTTTAGGGAAGTGGTTCGAAATCTATCTACGTTCATTGATTGGTATTTAATTCGTTGGATGCGATTGGATCTAGAACGGACCACATTGTGCGTGAGGCTTTTCGTCGGCGTTATCACTTCCTTCTTTGTTTCATTGGAGCACGAAATGGTTCGAACCCGCACAGCAGGTCGCCCTGCTGGTTTTACACTCGTTGAGTTATTGGTGGTCATCGCCATCATCGGGATCTTAGTAGGGCTGCTCTTGCCCGCGGTCCAGGCCGCTCGAGAGGCCGCACGTCGTATGAGTTGCAGCAACAATTTCAAGCAACTCGGTTTGGCAATTCACAATTACCATGCCGCATTCAAACAGTTGCCTCCGTATGGTGGTGGCACTGGCAAGGGCCATGAGACACCGCCGGCATGGTGGCGCGCGAGCAATACGGCCAATCGCAAAAGCCTCAGCATCTGGGTCCCGTTGACGCCTTACTTTGAGCAGCAAGGCCTGTGGGATCACATCTCCAATCGAAGTATCCAGACGGTGACCGGCGCCACGCCTCCCGGACCACTTAATTTCTGGCCGGAGATGGGCCCGAGTCCCAAGTCGTATTCGACGAACCCGGGATACATTCCCTGGCAGTCAGAAATCCCAACGTTGCGTTGTCCGAGCGACGGGGGAACGGGACTGCCGGGACGTGGCCGCGTGAACTACGGTGCTTGCTTGGGCGAAGCCCCCAAGAACCAGATCATCTCCCACTTTGACACCGCTCAAATGGTGCCAACGACCAGTGCCGGCAATGCGAGAAACGCCAAAACACTGCACCGTGGCATGTTCGCTCCGTACACGAAATTTGCGTTTCGCGATGTGAAAGACGGCTTGTCCAACACGATCGCGTGTGGGGAAATTGTCACCGACCAAGGCGACAAGGCGGTAAAAGGATCGATCTCTTGGGACCCCGGCGGAAATGGGGATCACCATTTCTTCAATCCGTCACACTGTATCGAATCTGGTGAGATCGATCCGGATCGGCCACGGTTCTGGTGCGATTCGCAAAGCACCGGCGGGTGCACGCCGCCGGTTCGCGTTGTTGTCAATGAAACCAACGGCCGCGGAATGAGTTGGGCGTCGGCATTTCGAACGTCGATCCAGGCAGTCTTTACCGTCCGTCCGCCCAATAGCGAACTGTGTATCGGACAGTGGGCCGACAATCTGGGCAACTTTTCACCCAGTAGCTTCCATCAAGGCGGGTGCCACGTGCTGATGGGTGACGGTGCGGTCACGTTTATCACCGATTCGATCGAAGCCGGTGACCAGCGGGCCGCGGGGATCTGGTACGACCAGAACCAGTCCCGTCCCGGTGCGGAAAGCCCCTACGGCCTGTGGGGCGCCCTCGGCACCAAGGCTGCCAGTGAAGTGATCGACGAGCAACTGAATCAGTAATCGCTGAATCAGTAAACCCAATTACATCATCAGCTCGAAACCATCGCGTCTCGCCCTCTTTCCTAGGGGGCGAGACCTTTATTTCCCAGTTATCTATAAAGGTTCTATGATGAGAAAGTATTTCTATACATCGATTTGCATACTCTGTTTGATTCCCGCCGTCGGTTGCGGAGGCTCCGGAGACACGGCGATCGTCGGGCCGCCCGAGACAGAAGCGACCAACGATGTGCCGGTTGAAGGCATGAGCGAGGAAGAATACGCCAAAGCGATGCAACAGTCGGCGAGTTAATCGCTGCCACCGATTGCCTCGCATCACCCCTCCCGGCTATCGTTGCCGGATTGCCTGGGTCAAACGTCCCGGGCAATCCGGGCAACGGGGTCGCCATTGGATCGCCCGTCTCGTTTTCGTTGCCGATGAATCGATTTGCAATTCACACCCGCGTTGCGGTTCCCGCAGTCGTCGCGGGTCTGTGCATGTTGGTGATGTCGTGCCCGTTTGCGACGTTCGATCAGGCTGGCGATCGCGTGGTCGCTCACGATGACGTTGGAGCGACTGAGCCGACCTATGTTGGCAAACAGGTTTGTCGGGAATGCCACCAAGAAAATTTCGAACTGCATCGGCACTCCGGCCACGCCGATACGTTTGCGACAACGCTTGAATCGAAGATCGCGAAGAAGTATGCCGAGAAAGCTCTGGATGCCGGAGAGCCGTATGGCGTTTTTCAGTATCGGTTCGGACAAGAGGGGCTGCAGTCCCGACGGACGGCCGACCCCAACGGAGGACCATTTCCGCTGCATTACGTACTCGGATCCGGACGTAATGCGGTCACCTTGCTCACGTTGATCGACGACAACGGGCCGGATGTCGCCGGGGTCGAACATCGGATCTCTTGGTTCGGCTCACATGGTGATTTCGGATTGACGCCGGGACACGTGGGCCTGGTTCCGCACAACGAATTGGAACATTGGGGCAATGTTGTTCGTGGCGAGAGCGTCAGGCAGTGTGTTGATTGCCACACGACGACCGGCACCATCGTCGGAACGGAGATCATCAATCTGGTCGCCGACGTGAACTGCGAGAAGTGCCACGGCCCTGGCAGTGAGCATGTTCGCCAATCCAGAGTGTCCTCGTCACCGCCGCCGTATTCAGTGGGCCGCGAACAATGGGATTTAGAATCGGAGCTGCAATTGTGCGGAGACTGTCATCGGTTGCCGCGCCACATCGACCCGGGAGCGTTACGTGCCTACGCCAACGAATTACTTCGCTTTCAACCCGTCGGGCTGCTGAGAAGCGAATGCTACTTGGAATCCGCAGGCACGTTCATGTGTTCGACGTGCCATAACCCGCATCAAGATTCAAAGACCAAGTCGACAGCCGACTACGAACAGGATTGCCGGAATTGCCATCAACCGGATTCCGACGAGCATGTCGCTTGCAGCGTGTCGCCGACGCACGGTTGTATCGAATGTCACATGCCGGCGAAAACGTTCGAACAAGGAATGGTCTTTCACGATCATTGGATTCGCATTCGGAAGGAACCATGAAACCCCTGCCTGGATGCCGTCTGTCTCAAGCATGGTGCCCATGGAGTTGGCCGAAATCGTTTCGACGAGACGCTTACTTTGTCGCGACTTGTTTCGGACTGCTGATTTGGCTCGCTGGGTGTGAGCACGCAACCCGAGAAACGAACGGTGGCGGCGTGCCTCACTCCGCTGCTTCGACTTCGAACGCTTCAAACGGCGCGGCCGAAATCCAGGTCCACCAACGACGGAGTTCTGAACCGAAGCCAAACGCGCGTCCGATTCTTGATGGCGCCCCCACGAACGAAGCACGAATGCCCGCTCCGGCGGCGGCTGCCCTGCCGAGGGACACGCCGACGGATTCGCTGACGGCGGCCGCAGCGGGCAAACTTGCCACCGAAGCCTTGCGCAGCGGTGACATCGACGCGGCCTACCAACACGCGCGGGTCGCGATGTCCCAGACGCCCGAGGATCCGCAAGTGATCTTCTTGATGGCTCGTGTGCTGGGGTTGCGACACCGATTTCCCGAAGCGGTCCGGATGCTCGATCGACTGGCGGTCGCCCATCCGGAAACCCGCTTACCCACTTTGGGACAGACGTCTGAGTGGCTTGTTCTGCACGGCGACTACGCGGGCGCCGAATCACGCCTGCGAAGGATCTTGGACGATGCGCCCGATGCCATGATGGCCCATCGCGCGCTGGCAAACTTGCTGCTCGGCTTGGGAAGACGTCTCGAAGCGGCCGATCACCTTCGGACCCTCTGTCGCCAGGGGGACATCCAGGAATCGGAGCTGCTTTCCTTGTTCCATGTCTCGATCCCGATCGCTGGGACTGGTGTGACCGAGCCCCTGAATGATCTGGCCGCGTCGCTCGACTTGATCGCCGCGAACCAACTGCAAGAGGCGCGTCGCCTGTTGCTTGAATCTTCGCTTCACGACGCCGATCACAACGCACTGCTCGGACGAGTCTTGGTGCTTCTTCATGACACCAAGGGGCTTGAGGAATGGATCCCGAACCCAAACCCGGACCGCAGCGATAGCCATACTTGGTTCGCCATGGGGGCACAGCATGCCTGGTCGGGTGACCACGCATCGGCGACACGATGTTTTTGCGAAGCCGTCCTGCAAGATCCCACGGATGGCCAGGCGTATGAATTATTGAGTCGATCGCTGTCCGAATTGGGACAGCAAGAATCTTCGCATGCTGCGGCCGAGCGCGCCGAACTGATCGAGCAGACCCAGGTCATCGCCGCGGGGTTGAAGCCATCGGCCGACCAGCGACTGGCTCAGATCGACGAGCTGGTGCAGATTCTTGAACAACTGGGGCGTCGTGACGAGGCCCTCGCCTGGCAGTCCGTGCAAGTGCTGTACGGGCAATCGGTGCTCACCAAACAACAGGCGATCGAGCGGATGCGGCAGATCAATCAGCGTCGGTTGGAGCTTCGTCAATCCGGTGGATTTGGGCCCGGTGATCCGTTTGTCGTTTGCGGCGTGGAGCTGGATGGGTTGGTGGGGGGAGAGTTGGGGAGAAGGGAGGCAGAATGATTCGGGGCAGAATGATGAGGGCAAAACAATGGGGGCAAAACAATGGAGGCAAGACAATGGGGGCAAGACCATGCGGGCGAGACGGTGGGTGCAGGATGATGGGGGAATGAACTTCGGTAAAATTCTGTGATCTTCCAATCCGTCTCTGTGGTGGAGTCGTCTATCTGGTGAACAGGTGGCTTCGCGGAGGAATGTGGAATGTATTACAAGCTATTCGCCGACCTGACCGTTGCGATTCACTTCGGTTACGTGGCGTTCGTCGTGTTGGGGGTTCCGCTCACGATCTTCGGCGCATGGAGGGGTTGGGGCTGGGTGCGGAACCGCTGGTTTCGCGGCATTCATTTGACGATGATACTGGTCGTCGTCTTGGAAGCCTGGGCGGGCGTGACGTGCCCGCTGACGACGCTAGAAAGGGACTTTCGGTCGGCCGCGGGAGGGCAGGCGTACCAAGGCGACTTCATCGCCAATTGCCTGCACGAGGCGATGTTTTTTGACCTGCAACCGTGGGTCTTCACGGTCATTTACACGCTGTTCGGTGCGTTGGTCGTCGCCACGCTGCTGCTCGTCCCGCCGCGCTGGCGAGGGCAACGCGGCTGACGGTAAAAAGAGGTTGGTCAAAAAATGGGTTGGTCAAAAAATGACAGAGCGTACCCACGGATGAAAAGCAGCCAGGGATCCGTGGGTACGCCTTGCCATCGGTAGGTGTTCTCCGTTGCGGTGATACCGGAGATCATTTGTTCGATCAGATCGATCGAGGGAAGCCGATCACAGACGGCACTTGCCCCACGCATGACATCTACCGATAGACGCTGCACTACCCAGCTATCCCTAACAGCTAATTGCTAATTGCTAATTGCTAACAGCTAATTGCTACGGCCGACGGGCGGTTCGAACGACGCTGTCGATCAGTTGTTCGGTCATCCGGGCGCGGTATTCCATCATGCTGTTGGGGCCTTGGAACCCGACCACGGTCTCGTCCCAATTGAGTTCTTTGCTGATCATGTGACCGGCGTCCAGGTCGAACTTGATCGTGCCGTTGCTGAGTTGTTGGACGACTTGGGCCCGCACGGATTCTTCTTCGATCGGCGTCAGCGGTTCACTGCGGACGGACAACGTGGCGACGCCGGATTTCACTTTTTCCAGCGTGTAGAGTTCACGGATCTTGATCGGTTTGACCAACCCGTCTTCGGTCCGCGTCTTGATTTCTCGGGGGATCGCCCAGGAGTCGCCGATCGCGATCGGTTCATCGGGCAAGGCCAGGGACAGCGAGCCCATTCCCAGTGACGCTTTACTGCCGCCGTTGTCTTGGCGGTCGGTTTCTTGGCCGCGTGGGTTGATCGTCACGGTGGCCAGTGTTTTCCCGATCTGCTCGGCCACTTTGGAGAACACACGGGGGGGTGTTTCGCCGGATTGGCTGGACCACCGGATCTCTTCTTTGTCGCCTTGTTGCTGGGTCATTTCGACAGAATCGACGACATGATCGAACGTCATTTCGTCGCCGTCGACGTGCGTGACGGCCCAATGCCGGTGGCTGACGGTGTGGACCTGTGAGATTTCCTCGTCGCCTTTGAGCCGGGTCTTGGTCTTTGCCACATGCGTGACTTCGTAGCTGAGTTTTTGCCCGCCGGTCAACGAATAACGCAGCAAGTATTTGGTCGATTCATCATCGGCGGCAAAGCCGGTCGACCCCAAGGTGGCGAGGGTGAATGCGATGGCGAGGCAATAACGGTCCACGGTTCCGGTCTCCTTACACTGACTCGAGTTGAAGGTGGGCCGTGAAACTCGCAGATTCGCAATCGCGGTGCAAGAGCGATTGGTGTGGCTCCTCGGAAGCCCGGAGCGGTTGGCACAACGCTTGCCGGTCGTGTCAGCCCAATGCCACATCCTTTGACGCCAAGCGGTGTGTTTTTTGTTAGCGGCAGGGCGCGAGCTCTCCGGTCTTTCACGTTGCAACCGGACGGCTCGCGCCGTTCCGCTAACGTCTGCAGCGCCAGGCGTCTCGTCGTGTGGTCAGGGAGCCAAGGGAGCCATTTGCGCGTCGAAGGCCTGCCAGCGGTTGATCAGCTCTCTCAACTTCTCACGCTGCATCCCGGCCAAGTCATGCTCTTCGGAGGGATCGATTTTTAGATGGTACAGCTCGATCGGTTGGCCCCGTTTGGGACGCACAATTTTCCAGTCGCCGCTGCGTAACGCCTGTTTTCCGCCGGGCATTCGCCAATAAAGATGTTGACGACCGGTCGCGATCGGGTTGTCGATCCATTGAAACAGACTGACGCCATCGGACCGGGCATCGGCCGGCAGCCCGGCCAGATCCAGTGCCGTTGCCGCGATGTCCAGACTGATCACCGGTCGCGGTTCGGAGACGCCTTCGGGCAACCGGCCTGGGAAACTCCAGACCATCGGGATTCGGATGCCGCCTTCGTACAAGGAGCCTTTCCCGCCTCGCAACGGGGCGTTGCTGCTGGTCAGTTCGGCGGTCGGGCCGCCGTTGTCGCTGAGAAAGACGACGAGCGTGTTGCGGCGTAATCGGTGCTGGTCGATCGCTGCGGTGATCGCGCCGAGGCCGCGATCGAGCGAAATCAGCATGCCGGCAAAGATGCGGCGTTGGATGTCGGTGATTCGCCGCAAGGCCTGGCAATCGGCGAGCTTGGCCTGCATCGGGCTGTGGACGGCGTTGTAGCAGACCATCAAACAAAACGGATCGTCGTGATGTCGGTCGATGAACGAAACCGCTTCCTCGGTGATCGCTTCGGTGAGATAACGCGACTCTTCGATGATTTCCGTGCCCCGCATCATCGGGTTGTCTTGGTCATAAGACGGTTCACTCATCCGGGCATAATTGCCGCGAATCAGGTTGTCGGTGCGGATGCGACTGCCGACTTCGAGACTGCTGTCGCGAATCATCGTCAGCACGTTCGGGTAGGGAACACCGTCGGCGTGTGATCCCGGGACATAGAAATGCCCTTCGTGCAAGAATCCATAAAACGAATCGAACCCTCGCTGCATCGGATGCCGCGCCGGGGTCGCTCCCAAATGCCACTTGCCGACCAGTCCGGTCCGGTAGCCCGCTTCGTTGAGTTTTTTGACGAAGGTGGTTTCGGAGGTCGGCAGCCCGGCGTCGGGTAGCAGATTTCGTTTTCCGGTCGGATTGATGTCGTATCCGAATCGGGACTGATACCGTCCGGTCAGAATGCCGGCCCGAGAGGGACTGCAATAGGACGACGTGACGTATCCGGCGATGCAGCGGACGCCCGCATCGGCCAGGGTGTCGATGTGGGGAGTCGGGATTTGCCGGTTGCCCATCATCCCGGTTTCGCCGTAACCCAAGTCGTCGGCGACGATCACGACGATGTTCGGGCGTTCGTCGGCCGAGGCCGATGCAGCGTGGCAACAGGATGCGGCAGAGAGCAGCGCCAGCCAACAGAGTCTCATCATGTGCCCTTTCATCATCGCACGGAAAATAAGTGTCGGAGTGGATCGTCGCGGAAGTCGCCAGATCCTGCAGCAAAAGATTCGACATCCCTACCGGCCGGCGACCAAGATTTGGCCGACAAACAGCCAGACGAAAGTAAAGAGGATTCCAAAGGAGGTGTGAAGCAGTTCGATGGACACTTGACGTTCTCGTGTAGATTTAGCGCTACTTAATTGGCCTGCCACCGCTCCCTGGCTGATTCTGATTCGCCGTTTCCGGCATTCGCAACGGTTCTGTTGGTTGTTGCCCGTCGATCATCCCGGCCGTCATGTCCGGTCACTGTACCATTGTTGCCGCTGGCGTCTGTGTGTCAGCAAAATTCGGCTCGAGTTGGGGGCAATGCGGCCGATCGTGTCGCTCCAATAGCAGCTAGCAAAACCTTGACGATTGCCGAGCCTTGACCGGCTTGGCAAACCTTGCGGCGAGGGCAGGCTTTTTCGCTCGATCGGGTCTTTGCAGTTCCAGCAGCGGTATTCACGTCGGTTGAGTTTGACGGACGATTTTAGCCGACAAGCCTTGTTGGGAAACTGAAACTGGCCCACCTTTCGGACACTGCATGTCGGCCGACCTGATCAACGATACTCCTGCAACGCCGGACTTCGCTCGCGATGTCGGTGCAATCATGCTGATTGCGCTGACGATCCTGTTGACGATTTCATTGGTGACGCGCAACCCGGCCGATCCGCTGGAGGAACCGTTTTGGCCGATCAGTGCTCTGCACCTGCCCGATGTCTTGGTTTATCCACCGGCCGAGCAGATCACCAATGCGTGCGGCTATTGGGGCGCGTTGATCGCGTCGGCGATGATGACGTCGATGGGCTTGGCGTCGGGGATTGTGGTGGCGGCGTTCGGCGGGACGGCGATTGCGTTGTTGCGTCGCGGCCGGCTCAACGCCCCGGTGCTGCGTTCATTGGGCGGCACGATCATTTTGCTCGGAACGGCCACGGCTGCGGCGATGCTGCCGATCGAGAATGAAGGCATCACCATTTTTGGTGCCGGCGGAGTGTTGGGGGCGATGTCGTCGACGTGGTTGTTGGAACATTTCAACGCCAGCGGTGCGTGGATTTTGACGTTAACGCTGCTGGTGATCGGGACACTTTTGACGACCGACTATGCGATCGTGTACGCCAGCCGTCGCATCGTTGCCGGCGGTGCCCAGGTTTCGCGCCGCGGCGTCAAGCGAGCGGCGCAAGCGATCCCACCGGCGCTACGCCCGCGCCGTAAACCGTTCCAAGAAACCCCGGCCCCCTTCGCCGCAACGCCAGACGCGGAGCAAGCGGATGCAAGCGCGGCGGCCGCGCAGAACGTGGCGACGGCAGAGACGGAGTCGCAAGAGGACGCAGAAGACCAATCCGAGACGCCTCGTTCGGAGCCACGGATCAAGCTCCGCGCGGGCAAGCGTCGCAAGAAGACTGCCGAGGGCGACGACGACGCCGAAGCGGACTCCGCCGTCGCCGTTTCGCCACCACCAGAAGCGATCGATGAAGACGAGGCCTACGAAGAGTACGAGGAGCATGATTTCGGCGACGACGAGGATGGCCCAGATGATCCCGCGATCCGTGAAATCGAGATCGACGACGAAACCGTCTCGTTGCGAGGCGACCAGCCGCACGATGTCCCGGGACCCAAGATTCGATTGCCCAAGAAAAGCAAGACCGAAGACGAACTGGACCAGCTGTACGAGGACATGGTCGAAGACGCTCCGGCGGGAAGCGAAGATTACCACTTGCCCCGAGTCGATTTGCTGGAAGCCAGCGACGACATCGATTACGACGAACAGCTGAGCGAAGTCCGCCGCAAGGCCAAGATTCTGGAAGCGACGTTTGCCGACTTCGGCTTCAACATCCGGGTCGTTGAAATCGAAACCGGCCCCGTCATCGCACAATACGAAATCGAGTTGGAAGCCGGGTTGCGATTGAGCAAGATCACCAGCTTGGCCGAAGACCTGGCGATCGGATTACGCGTGCCCAGCGTCCGCATCGTCGCACCGATTCCCGGCAAGAACACGGTGGGGATCGAGGTGCCGAACGAAAAACGTCAAGCCGTTCGGTTGCGCGACGTGATGGAAGAGTCGGACATGCGTTCCTTGAAGATGAACATCCCGGTGTTCTTGGGCAAAGACGTTTCGGGCAATCCGATGGTCGTCGATTTGGCCAAGATGCCGCACTTGTTGATCGCCGGACGTACCGGTACCGGTAAGAGCGTTTGTCTCAACGCGATCATCACGTCGATCCTGATGACGTGTCGACCGGACGAGGTGCGGATGCTGATGATCGACCCCAAGATGGTTGAGCTGAGTGGTTATGGAAAGCTGCCACACTTGATGCACCCGGTGATCACGGACATGCGCAAGGCCGAAGCGATTTTGGCTTGGGCGGTCGAAAAGATGGAAGAACGTTACTCGTTGTTGGCCAACGCCGGGGTCCGACACATCAACAGCTTCAACGACTTGGGACGTGACGAAGTGCTGCGTCGCTTGGAGATCGATCCCGAAGACGACAACGGCAGCGTGCCGGACAAACTGCCGTTCATCGTGATCATTGCCGACGAAATGGCTGATTTGATGATGACCGCGGGCAAGGATGTGGAGCAGCACATCATTCGGCTGGCGCAAAAAAGTCGTGCCGTCGGAATCCACCTGATCCTGGCGACGCAAAAACCGACCGTCGACGTGATCACGGGATTGATCAAAAGTAACCTGCCGGCCCGTTTGAGCTTTCAAGTCGCCAGCAAGACCGACAGCCGGGTCGTGCTGGACGAAAACGGTGCCGACAAGTTGCTCGGCAACGGCGACATGCTGTTCTTGTGGCCGGGAACGAGCACGTTGATCCGCGGCCAAGGGACGTACTTGAGCGACGAAGAGATCGACATGATCTGCGCCCATTGCAGCATGGGCGAGCAGAACTTTGTCGGCGAACTGATGAATTTGAAGGTCGCCAGCGAGGATGATTCCGACGGGCCGTCGCTCAATGAAGACCGACCGGACATCTACGACAGCGCGGTGGAGGTGATCATTCGCGAAGGCCGCGGGTCGTGTTCGTTGTTGCAACGCCACCTGGGAATCGGCTACGGCCGCGCCGCCAAACTGATCGATTTCATGGCCGAAGACGGCATCGTTGGACAGTACAACGGCAGCAAAGCCCGCGACGTGTTGCTGACGTTGGAACAGTGGCACGAAATGCAGGGGTTGGATCCACCGGAACCCGACGACGAGTCAGCTGAGCCACGCCAACCGTCCGCGATCGCCGCCGAAGACGAAGACGAGTACGAAGAAGAAGACGACGAAGAATACGAGGAGTACGAAGAAGAGGACGAAGAGGACTTCGAGGAGTGAGTCGTCTCGAAAGTCGACCGCGGGAAGAAGACAGCAGGCAGAATGATACGGGGCAATGATCGTCCAATGGAACCAATAGGACGCAGGGGACGTGTGGGTCCCATCAGTCCTATTGGTCCCATCGAGCGGGACATACCAGGTGCCGGACACCTTTTTGTCGAAATGGGCAATCTGGCTGACCGGGCCTTAGCCCGCCACCAGGCGGCCGTCGAGCAACTCTTGTCGCTGGTCCATTGCCGCGGCTAACGCGTCGCTGTGGGTCACGCAGATCAGGATCGCGTCGTTTTCTTTTTGCAGCGTTTGCAGGACTGCGGTGACCGATTCGGCGGTGCGTCGATCCAGGTTTCCGGTCGGTTCATCGGCCAGCACCAGTGCGGGACGCATCAACAAAGCCCGCGCGATGGCGACACGTTCGCGTTCGCCGCCGGACAACTCGCTCGGCAGATGGCTGGTCCGCTGACTCAATCCCACCGCTTCGAGCAACTCGGTCGCCCGCGCGATGTGATCGGCCGAGGCTCGGCCGACGGCAAGCGAAGGCACCAAGACGTTTTCGATCACCGACAGTTGTGGCAGCAGATGATGGTCTTGAAAGATGAAACCGACGCGTTGGTTTCGCCAGTGCGCCAGCTGCGTGTCGTCGAGCACGAAGGGATCTTCGCCGTCCAGCTTCACCGAACCGTCGTCGGGGCGATCAAGCGTTCCGAGAATCTGCAACAGCGTGCTCTTGCCGCTACCGCTGGGACCGACGATCGCCATCGATTGTCCGCCGGCCAGTTCCAGCGAAACGTCCCGCAGGACTTCGAGGGGCTCACCGGCGGTGGGGAACGACTTGGAAACGTTTTCGACAGTGAGGATCGTCATGTGTCTGGAAACCGGGAGGACTTTAACGGGGACGTGAGTAGTCTAGCAACGCACGATCGATAAGTGTCGTCTTTCGTTTCATGAGCAGCGACGATCAAACCGTCAGCGCCAGGGTCGCCAGGCCATAGAACGTGTATTCGACGTCGGCGATGTGATCGAGCGCAAACCCGGTGAAGCCTCCGCCATCGGCTTGCATCGATTCGGCGTAGCGTCGAACCGCCGCGATGTCGACCGCATCGACGGCATCCAGATCGACCAGGGTGATCATGCCCGTGCAACTGCTAAGCAAATCGGCGAACGGAATCCGCGTGTTGGCCGTCAAGCCTCCTTCATCGGATTGCATCTCCCCGAGAAAGTCGATGGTGGTTTCACGGTCGACGCGATCGATGGCGCCGAGTGTTTTCAGCGTTCCGATCGCCGCAGCGGTGGGGTTCACCCCGGCGCGTTTGGCGGCGCGGATTTCCAAGTATCCGCCGTCGGGGTGCGCCTGCGAATCCAAAAATCCCAAGATGCGTTCGGGGTTCTGCGGTTGCCGCCCCATCAACTCCAGACAGAGCGTCGAGAGAAACGTTTGGTAGGTGCTTCCGGCGCGACCTTCGGGGCTCTTGGCAAACCCTCCGTCGTCGGTGCGGAGCGATTCCAACAGACCGGCCACGTTATCGATCCAGCCGTCGTGTTCACCATCGCGATCATCATCGCCGATGACCTCGGCCCCGACGGCCATTTCACAGATCGCGGCGGCGAAAATCAGCGAGATCAAATCGACGATGCTTTCGCGATGATTCAGCCGGCTGCGCAAGAAGTCAGCCGCCGAGTGACCGATCTCAGGAGTCAGGGCGTCGAGGATCCAGAGTCCGCGCAAAGCAAACGCGGTGTAGTAGGGATCGCTACCGCCTTCGCGTCCGGCGAACCCGCCGTCGCTGCGCTGCTGGGCGGTCAGCCAAGCCGCATGCGTCTGTCGGACGGGTTCATCCAACCGCGTTGCTCCGGCGGCCAGCCGGAGGGTCAGGTCCTGCAAATAAGACAGCACTCAGCTGGCACCGGCGGCGTTGAAGTAGTCGGGCTCGTTGCCGGGCTTCCACTTGATGTTGCAACCCAACGACGCACGCTGCTGGGCGCTCGGGGCATCGCCGGCGAGTACCGCGTCGAGTGCGGCCCGCAGATCTTCGCCCGTGACGGGAATGTCACTGCCGGGGCGCGAAGAATCTAACTGGCCACGGTAGACCAGTTTTTGATCGGCGTCGAACAGATAGAAATCGGGCGTGCAGGCCGCGGCGTATGCCTGGGCGACGCGTTGGTCGGCATCATACAAATACGGAAACGCATAGCCCCGATCGGCCTTCTCTTTGGACATCGCTTCGGGCGAGTCGTCCGGGTACTTGTCGGCGTCGTTGCTACTGATCGCGACGACGGCGACGTCCTTGGCCAAGTAATCGTCGCCGAGCGATTTCAGCTGATCGGCGACGTGTTTGACGTAGGGACAATGGTTGCACATGAAGATCACCAACAGTGCTTTCTTGCCCGCCAAATCTGACAGGCTGACGGTGCCGCCGTCACATTCCGGCAGCGAAAAATCGGGGGCTTGGGTGCCCAGTGGCAACATCGTGCTTGCGGTTCGAACCATGGAATCTCTTGCGGTCAAATGGAGGGAGGATAGGGAGGTTTACGACTTGAGGTCATCGAGCAGACGTCCGGGGCTGCCCATGGCGTTGTAACCCCCGTCGACGTGCAGGATTTCTCCGGTGATGCCTTGGCTCAGATCGCTCAACAGGAACGCGCCGGTGCGGCCGACTTCCTGGTGGGTGATGTTTCGCCCCAGCGGCGCCATTTTGTCGTACAGCTTGAGCATCTCTTCCACGCCGGCGGCGCGACCGGCCAGGGTCCGCACGGGGCCGGCCGAGAGTGCGTTGACGCGGATGTCCGACGGGCCGAGGTCGTAGGCGGCGTAGCGGACCGCGGCCTCCAGGGCGGCCTTGCAGATCCCCATCACGTTGTAGCCGGGGACGCATTTTTCGCCGCCAAAGTAGGTCATTGCCGCGATCGCGCCGCCCGGATTCATGATCGGCTTGGCGGCGTTGGCACAGGCCAGCAGGGTGTACACGCTGACATCCATGGCCAGGGCAAACCCGGCGCGGCTGGTTTCGATGGTGTCGCGGCCGAGGTCCTGGCGGTCGGCAAATGCAATCGAATGGAGGACAAAATCAATTTTTCCAAATTCTTCTGTCGTCTGTTCGAATACGCTGCGGATGTCGTCGTCTTTCTGCGCGTCCATGGGTAGTAGAAACGCGGCGTTTTCATACTTGTCGGTCAGCTGCGAGACGCGTCGTCGATTTCGTTGACGATCGTCGTCCGGGCGGTCCGGCAGGTGTGTGAATCCGCACACGCCACCGGCGTTCATGATTTCTTGTGCGATCGCCCAAGCAATCGAATTCTCGTTGGCGACCCCTAAAATAAGCCCCTTCTTACCCTGAAATTGCATCTCGATTCGTATTCCTAATGAAAAGGGAAAAGTCACGCGTCACCATCGCACGCATTTTGCTGCGGGGTGGACAGGATAGCGTGAAGTAGGCGACTTCGTCTATTTGCCCACGGCGGTCCGGCGGCACTTGTCCCGATGAAATGCTTCCCGGTCTGCCCTTCGATCGTCCAACATTAACGGCGAAACCTGGACTTTATGACAAATCACTCCTCTTCCACTCGTACTCACGAACCGATCCATCCCCTCGACGAGATCGCGTTTGCGACCGAAATCGGCCGGGCCTTGCGTGCTCAGATCAGTCATTCCGCGTTGGTCCGACAACTTTTCCCCCGATTCATTGGGTTGCTGGGGCTGAATTCGGCCGGCCTGGTGACCCAGCAAAAGGGCCGTTGGCACGTCGGCACTTGGGTCGATTCGTCCGGCGACAGCTCGAATCGGCCCGTTCCGGCCGATCTGCCGATCGATCTGATCAGCGATGCGATCGACCACGGGGGGGGCCGTACCGACGGCCACTGGTGGGCGGTGCCCTGCCAGGTCGACGTCAACGATGGCGGTGCGATTATTTCTTCCCCGATGGTCGGCTGCCTGGTTTTCGAGTCGGAAAGCGAATCGATCGATCCCGACCGGGTGGACCGGCTGTCGCAATTGTTGGTCACGGCGATCACGCAAACCGAGCTCGATGCGCGCCACCGCCATCGAATCGCCCAGTTGACCAGCGTGCTCGAGGCCGCAGCCCAGTGGCAGCAGACCCAGTTGCAGGAGTCCAGTGACGAGAACACGTTGCTGCGGCAGATCGCCGACACGGCGACGGATTTGATCGGTTGCGAGCGCGCCAGCATTTTCTTGTGGGACAAGCGACGCAAAAAACTGATCGGACGACCTGCCCTGGGCATCGACGATCGCCCGCTGATCGTGCCGGACAACGCCGGCATCGTGGGCGAGGTTTTGGCGACCAAAGAGCCACAGATTTGGAACGCCAGCAGCGACGACGAGGCGCGGGTCAACCGCGACGTCGATCGGTCACTGGAATTCCGCACGCGGTCGTTGGTCGCTGTGCCGCTGAACGGCCCACGCGGTGAAACGATCGGTGTGTTCGAAGCGATCAACCATCTGGAAAACCACTTCGACAATTCCGATGTGTTGTTGTTGTCCGATTTGGCGACCCATGCCGCGGTGGCGATCCAGGCCCAGCGGGCGCAAAAGTCGTTGACCGAATCGCGCGATCGTCTCGTTCGTGACGCCGCGCGAAGCACGCCGCTGATCGGTGCGCACCCCGCCGTCGTCGCGGTTCGCGAAAGCGGCACCAAGGTGGCCAAGACCGATTTGACGGTCATGATTCTGGGCAGCAACGGAACCGGAAAAGAAGTCGTCGCTCGACACATCCATTACGAAAGCGATCGCAAGAATGGACCCTTCATCGCCGTCAATTGTGCGGCGTTGGTCGAGTCTTTGTTGGAGAGTGAATTGTTCGGGCACGAGCGGGGTTCGTTTACCGATGCCAACGCAACACGCGTCGGCAAGTTTGAACTCGCCAGCGGCGGCACGCTGTTCTTGGACGAAGTCGGTGACATGAGTCCCGGAGGTCAGGCCAAGCTGTTGCGTGTGTTGGAACAACGGGAAGTCGTCCGGGTCGGCGGCAGTGTGCCGATTCCCGTCGACGTCCGCGTGATCGCAGCGACCAATCAACCGCTGGAGCAATTGATTGCCGAAAAGCGTTTTCGAGAAGACTTGTTCTTCCGGCTGAACGTGGTGTCATTGACACTGCCGGATTTGGCCAATCGTGGACGTGACGTGTTGTTACTGGCCGACCATTTTCTAAATCATTTTTGTTATCAGATCGGTCGCAAAGTCCCCTCGCTGTCGGATTCCGCGCAAACGGCGCTGTTATCCCACCATTGGCCCGGCAACGTGCGCGAGCTTCGCAACACGATCGAGCGGGTGTGTTATCTCTCGACCGGAGACATGATTCACGCTCCCGATCTGGAACTTCGTCAGCCGCCGATCTCGACGTCGAAAGAACATGATCGAAATCGGCGGACCTATCGTGTCGATCTGCCGACGTCGTTGGCCGAGTCGACCCGTCTGTTCCAGATCGATCATATCCGTCAGGCGATCGACCGATGCGGCGGCAACATGACCGAGGCGGCATCGAAACTTGATCTCCATCGATCGAACCTGTATCGAAAGATGAAGCAATTGGGCATGCGAACCGGTGACGAGGACGGCGAAGCGGTCGCGGGGTGATGCGATCAAAAAAACTGCCGCCCGCGTGCGGGCGACAGTGACCATGATCCGCTAACGCATCGACAGGGGCCTTATTGTTAGCGGAAGGGCGCAAGCCCTCCGCTAACGCGTTCGCCAAAACACCAGGTCAATGCTTCACCGCGTTGCCTTCAACGGATTAACGGCGGAAACGACCGAACAGTCCGCGTCGTCGCGCGGTGTATCGCGGGGTGCAGTACGTCGTTCCTTGCGAATAGCCGTATTGGGGTCGCGCGTTGTAGGATCGGTATCCTGAATGGTAGCCCGGCGCGTAATACGTATTCCGGTTCGAGTAGACACCGTTGTTGTATCGGTACGTCCCTTGGTCGTAACGATCGAATACACCGCCGCCGTCAATGACGCCGCCTCCGTCGATGATTCCGGCGCCCGGCGTTGCATCCATGATGCCGCCGCCATCGATGATTCCGCCACCGTCAATCACTCCGCTTTTCGGACGCGCATCGAGTACGCCACCGCCGTCGATGACGCCACCTCCGTCAATGATGCCAGGGCCTTGTGCGTTGCTCGTGGCACTGAAAGAGGCGAGGACCAGACCTGCGGATGCTGCATAGAGGGCCAGTTTCTTCATGATGATCTCCTAGTGGTATCTTTGATGGAACATCGAAACGATTTCGATGCGTGTGACACTGGCCGATGTCGCACAAGCGATGCCAAAGACGTGTTGTTGCCGATCAGATGACTTGAACGGATTTGGGAAACTGGGCAAAACCCCCAGAGAAATGCAGCCAATGACTCAGCGATTTCCGCGAGAATCGGGCCGTTTAACGGGCACCGATCGCGCGATCGAAAAATCTGGTGAGGTGTCATCAACGACCGCCGACGTGGCCGGATTCGTTCCGGATCGGTCGTTCAGGCGCCACGCGAGTGCGGCGGATTGCTAGGCTCTGTCCCTAAACGACGTTCACCGCCAGTAAACCGCGAAAACGGGGTCAGGACTTTAGGGACAGAGCCTAGTATTCCGTGTCAGCTCAAGTTTCGGGTAGAGCAAACTGGCGTAGGTCACGCTGTGCGTGACAAGAAGAACGTCATGCACAGCATGAACTACTGCAGCGTCTATCGGTAGATGTCATGCGAGAGAGCCCTGGACCGTCTGGCAATCGGCTTCCCTCGATCGATCGAACAGACGATCTCC
>NZ_NTFY01000062.1 GCF_002289565.1 Rhodopirellula sp. SM50
CCGATTGCCAGACGGTCCAGGGCTCTCTCGCATGACATCTACCGATAGACGCTGCAGTAGGTCACGCTGTGCGTGACAGCCGCGGTAGTGGTCCGTCTATCGATATTCGTCACGCGCCGTTCACCCGCCTGATTCGATCGCGACCGGAATCGAAAGCCTCCAATGCCCGATTTGAATGAACCCACGGATGGCAGAGCGTACCCACGGATGAAAAGCAGCCTGGGATCCGTGGGTACGCTCTGCCATCCGTGGTCTCCGTTGCAGATACCCGGCATGCACAGCATTCTACGCCGTCGCCAACCGAACGAAGGATCACACCGCGTCGACGGACGGGACTTCGTACCCCGGGTTGTTGGCGTCCTTGACCAACGCGTTGGCTTCGTCGGCCCGTTCGCCTTCGAAGCGTTCGGTCTGGGCGTTGAAGCTGAGCATCGGCCCGAGTTGGTAGTTCGCGTCGCTGCCAGAGATCCCAACGCCTTCGGACATCACCTTGTGCAAGCGGCCGAAGTGCTCGATCGCATCTTGATTGCCGCCAAAATCACTGGCCGTTTCGCTGAACGGGACCTCCGATCCCAAGCGGTAAGAGTTGTTCATGATATGGCCGAGCACGCACCCGTAATGGGCGTCCATCACGTTGCCGTTGGCCATCTCGGGATTGCCGGCGCGGACGGCGGCGATGAAGGCATTCCAGTTGCCGCCCGGTGTGACGTCGCCGGGTTCGAGTTTGAGCGGTTCAGCCTTGGAGGCTCCCGGACGCAGGATCTGGTAATTGCCTTCGCCGGTGATCACGCTGCCGTCTTCAAGGTAGTACTCGTTGAAGACCTGCCGCTGGTAGCCTTTGTAGTTGACGTTGCGAACGTTGAAGAACACCATTTGACCGTTCGGATACTCGGCCATTGCGAACATCGTGTTCGGGGTTTCGCCCTGGTCGTCCCACTGAAAACGGCTTCCGATGGCCATCGTTCGCGTGGGATGGGTCTGGTCGTCATCGATCGCCCAACGCGCGACATCCAGTTGGTGCGTCCCCTGGTTGTTCAAGTCTCCGTTGCCGGTTTCCCAGAACCAGTGCCAGTCGTATGGCACATAGTTGGCGTGATAGTGGTCGATCACCGCGGGGCCTTTCCAGTGCTCCCAATTCAGTTCGGCCGGCGGCGTGCTGATCGGCTCGTGACCGATGCCGCTGCGCGGTTTGCAACAGTAGCCGTAGGCGATTTTTAACCGCGGCAACTTGCCGGACTTCAACGCTTCGTGCAGCCCCGCGACTCCGGCGTTGCTTCGTCGCTGGGTGCCGTGCTGGATCACGACGCCATATTTTTTCTGGGCTTCGACAGCGACTCGGCCTTCGGCGATGTCGTGGCTCATCGGTTTTTCGACGTACACGTGTTTGCCGGCTTGGGCACCCCAGATCGTCATCAGCGAGTGCCAATGGTTGGGGGTGGCAATCGAAATCGCATCGACGGTCGGGTCATCCAATGCCCGCCGAATGTCGTCGATTCCCTGGGTCGTCATCTTGCCCTTGACACGTTTCTGGACACCGCTGATCCCTTTGGCGAGCGCCTTTTCCCACGGATCAGCGACGTAGGCCAGTTCGACGTTGGGCGCGCCCAACCAACCACCGATATGAGCTTGGCCGCGGCCATTGAGGCCTGCGACGGCGATCCGGACACGGTCGTTGGCCCCTTCGATCGCTCCGCTGGCTTTGGTGCCGGTGATCAGAAAACTGCTGCCGGCTAAAAAACTGCCGCCGGCGACGGCCGAACCGGTTTTCTTCAAAAAACTGCGGCGTGTACTGGCGTGAGTGGTCTTCGGGTGGGGATTCGGGTTGCTCATGGCAAACAAGCCTTGTCGGTCTCGGGAAGGAGTCATTGGCAGGGGGGCAGGACGGAGGCCGATAGACGGCCGACCGACATATTAACAGCTTCCGACGGCCCCAATGAGGCTTTTGGGGCACAATTTCGGAGGTAGACTGAATAGATCGACGATGATGGGTTGCGAGTGCAACGGAAGGATCAACGTCGATGAGTCTGTTTCCTCGACTGGGATCACCGAGATGACTGGTATCGTTCTACGAACTTCGACTGCGATTCGCTCTACCCTCCTCCGCATGCTTCCAACCGGAGTCGCGGTCGCTGCGCTGTTGTCCGCGCTGGTGGCCAGCGACGAGGCAAACGCACAATTCTTTCGCGGCTTTCGCGCTCGGGGACCGGTCTTGGTCGGTCCGCCGATTTTGCCGACGCCCTACTACGGCGATGCTTGGGGGGCCTGGCCGCCGGCTCCGGTTGTCGTCGGGCCGCCGAGTCGTGTCCGCGTGCAGACCCCGTTCTTCTCGCTGAATATCGGCCCCGGTTCGATCGTTCCGCCGCCCTCTGCCGGTTACGACGGTCGCTACCAATCATATCGCCCCAATTACGACTCACGTTACGATTCGCGCTATGACTCTGGCTATCGATCACCTTATCAACGCGGTTACAGCGAGCCCCGCTCGTCCGTGCCAGACTACCGTTCGCCCGCGCCCGCGTACCGTTCGCCCGAATACCGCTCACGCGTCCCAAATTACGGTTCGTCGGTCCCCCAATACGGTTCGTCGGGCAGCTATCGACCGGGCAGCGGAGGCGGAATCCCCGACCTGACGACACCGATCGAATTTTCGCTGCCCGCACTGCGTCAGGCCGCCGAAACGCTTTACCGTACCCTGGCGGCGCGTCCCGATGACGGCGAGGTGTGGTTGGAGTATCTGCAACCCGAACGCATCATCGCCGCGACCGAATCCGGTCGGCTCTCCGCATCGATGAATGAATTGCATTCCCGTTTTCTGGGCGTGACAAAGAATCCCGACCTGGTGGTGATGACTCGTGTCAATGGATTCCAACGCACCTTGCAGCTGCTGGGAATATGGATCGAGCTGGAAGGAGACACGTCGGCCGCGGACGACGTCGTCGAACCGAGCGAGGACGCAGGGACCTCGCCGCCGCCGGACCCACAACCGGAAACCACTCAAGAGATCTTGCCGGCACCACTCGGACAAGTCGATCTTTAGACATGTTGGCCGAAGAGAAGGCGGCCGATGACGAGAATTTGGCAAGCCTATCGATCGCCTGTTGTATCCACTCGCTCAATGGCGGTGGTGCCGAACGTGTGATGGCGGGGTTGACGTCGCGTTTGGCCGAAGGCGGGCATCGTGTCAGCTTGATCACGTTTGACGATGGAGCCTCTGATCGTCACGTGATCGCGCCGAGCGTGCAACACGTGCCGCTCGCGCTGTCTGCCGACGCCAGGGGATTGTTGGCCAAGTTCCGTCAGGTTCGCGCGAGACATCGCGCCATCGCCGACGCAGTGGGGCGACTTCGCCCCGACGTCGTCCTGTCGTTCTGTGATCGAACCAATCTCGACGTCTTGATGGCATCCGAGCCATCAGGCCCACCGGTGGTGGTTTGCGAACGCAGCGATCCGGCGCGTCAATCACTCGGACCGTTTTGGAATGCGACTCGTCGACACCAATACCGCCAAGCGGCAGCCGTCGTCGCATTGACCGAGACCTCGGCACGCTACCTGCGCCCGTTTTCCAAAGCGGTTGCCGTGATTCCTTCCGCCGTCGACGCGCCACCGGTGACCTCTGACCGCGAGCAAGCGTGTGCGCGAAAACAGATTGCCGGTGTCGGAAGACTGGAACCGGAAAAAGGATTTGACCGCCTGTTGGTCGCGTTTGCCCAGGCCACGTCCGAAGATCCGAGCTGGCGGTTGGTGATCTACGGTGAAGGCACACAACGCGACGCGTTACTCGCCCAGGCAAAATCCCTGGGAATCCACGATCGATTGGAACTGCCCGGCTGGGTGCGTCCGCTTGCCGAACCGCTCTCCCAGGCAACGCTGTTTTGTTTGCCCAGCCGGTATGAAGGGTTCCCGTCGGCTCTGTTGGAGGCGATGTCGCTGGGCGTTCCTTCGTTGAGTGTCGATTGCGAAAGCGGACCGCGAGTGATCATCGACCACGGCCGTGACGGCTGGCTGGTGAAATCATCCGTCGAAGGACTCCGCGGCGGCATCGAGACGCTCATCACAGACGTCCACCGACGTGAAGCACTCGGGAGGGCGGGAACCCGAATCGTTGATCAATTCGGTTGGGACACGATGGTCGATTGCTACGAACAGTTGCTGCGAGCCGTGGTGCGAGAGCACGCGGTCCCCCGGTAGCGAGCGGAACAGGTGGCAGTCACCGTTGGTGTATAGCCTTCAGGCGATTCCCGGTCGCTGCAAAGCAGCGACCGTAAACGGCTAAAGCCCAATACCGCTAAGTTGACATCAATGAGGGGCCCGGACGCTGGCGCGAACCGGCTGATATCAAACGAACATCAGCCGTTTGGCGCGAGCCTACGGGCCCTCACCTACGCAAACGACGCTTAACTTTGCGGTATCGGGCTGAAGCCTGCACACCAACAAGTGTACCGGCGTCATTCGGGTCAGGCACCGTTGGTGTATAGCCTTCAGGCGATTCCCACTCGCTGCAAAGCAGCGACCGTAGGCGGCTGAAGCCTGCACACCAACAAGTGTGCCGGCGTCATTGGGGCCAGGCATCCTAAGTTGAACAATTGACCGAGGGCTACAGCAAGATCTCGTCGACCACCCGCGCCGGTTTGACGCCGGTCAGTTTTTGATCGAGACCTTGGAAGGGGAACACCATTTTGCGGTGATCGATCCCCAACAGATGCTGCATCGTCGCGTGGAAATCACGCAGATGCACCGGCGACTCGGCGATCTGGTACCCCAGTTCGTCGGTCGCACCGTAGGTCATGCCGGGACGAATCCCACCGCCGGCCATCCACAGGGTAAACGCATTGGGATTGTGATCGCGACCGTGGAACCGAGTCGCCTGGCCGCCACGATTTTCCGCCATCGATGTGCGGCCGAATTCACCGCTCCAGACCACCAACGTGTCGTCCAACATCCCGCGGCGTTCCAGATCATTCAACAGCGCGGTCATCGGCCGATCGGTCTGCATGCACTTTTTCGACAGGCCTTTTCCCAGTGATTCACCTTCGTTGGTTCCGTGCGAGTCCCATCCCCAATCGAACAATTGAATGAAGCGGACCCCGCGTTCGGCCAACCGACGCGCCAACAAACAATTGTTGGCAAAGGATTCTTTTCCGGGTTCGGTACCGTACTCCTCGTGCGTTTCCTTGGTTTCCTGACTGATGTCCATCGCGTCGGGGACGGCCGTTTGCATGCGGAACGCGAGTTCATACTGCTTCATGCGTGTCAGCGTTTCGGGGTCACCGAAGGTTTCGTAGTTCATCTGGTTCAATCGATCCAGCGTGTCGAGCGCAAGACGCCGCTCGTCGCGTGAGACGCCCGACGGGTTGGAAACATTCAACACCGGATCGCCCTTGGAACGGCACTGAACGCCTTGATAGACCGAAGGCAGAAACCCGCTGCTCCACAGCGCTTTTCCGACACGCGGTTGCCGTCCGCCGGACAACAGCACGATGAACCCGGGCAGATCTTCGCTTTCCGATCCCAAGCCCCACGTCACCCAGGAACCGATCGACGGGTACCCGACCCGCGACTGGCCACAATGCACCATCAACTGTGCCGGGCCGTGATTGAACTGGTCGGTCTGCATCGATTTGACGAAGCAAACCTTGTCGACGACCTTGGAAAAGTGAGGCAACCGATCCGACACCCACGCGCCCGAGTCGCCGTATTGTTGGAACGGATAACGCGGCCCCAACATTTTTGGCGTGCCCTGGATGAAGGCGAACCGGTTGCCTTCGAGATACTCGGCGGGGCAGTCTTTTCCGTCGACCTCGTGCAGCGCCGGTTTGTAATCAAACAATTCCAATTGGCTCGGCGCACCGATCATGTGCAGGAAGATCACGCGTTTGGCTTTCGCGGCGATCGCCCCCAAACCGCCGGCGCTGGGACTGGCCGACACCGCGCCGGCCTGGCTGGCCAACCATGCGGCCCCCAACCCGGCCGCGGATTGCTGTAGAAAATGTCGCCGTGTTTCGAATTGCAGACTCCGTGTGAACACTTCGCCGGCGAGTCGTTGTTCGATGCTACTCATTTCGTCAAAACCTCATCCAAGTTCAGCAAGACGCTCGCGACAGCGGTCATCGCCGCCTGCTGATTCGGCTCTTCGCCGTCATGCTTTTGTAAGATCGAATCGTAAAGTTCTCTGATGGCAACCGATTCCGCTTGCTGGGGCTGTCGACAGGTTGCCAATCGGAAACCGTAACGAAGCTGTTGATCGACGTCGTCGTCGGCCGCGATCATGCGACCGGCCAATGCCTGAGAGGCTTCGACGAACGTTGCGTCGTTGAGCGTCATCAACGCTTGGGTCGGCGTGTTGGAAGGCAATCGCCGCATCGAGCAAAACTCACGCGACGGCGCGTCGAACGATGCCATCATCGGATAGGGAATCGATCGTTTCGTGTACGTGTAAATCGTGCGTCGGTAGCGGTCCGGGTTGTTGGGGTCCACCGTCGCCCATTTGTCGCCACCTTGAAACGGTTTCCAGACGCCGTCGGGCAGCGGCGGATGAACCGGCGGACCGAATTGTTTTTCGCTCAATAGACCGGCGATGAACAACGCCTGGTCACGAATCGTCTCGGCGGGCAGACGTCCGCGTGGGCCTCGGCTGAGCCATCGGTTGGCCGGATCGATTTCGTATCGCTTTGCGTCGACTTCTGCACTTTGGCGATACGTCGAACTGAGCACCAATTCGCGCAACAACGTCTTCACGCTCCATCCCATCTCGGCGCGGAATCGAACGGCCAGGTCATCGAGCAACCGCGGATGCGTCGGGGGTGCCCCGGCAATCCCGAAGTCTTCCTGCGTTTCGACGATGCCGGTGCCGAACAGCTGCGCCCAGAAACGATTGACGGCGACGCGTGCGGTCAGTGGGTTGTCGGGGCTGATCAGCCACTCGGCCATCTGCAACCGCGTCAACGAAGCGTCGGGTTCGACCGACGGCGTGGCCAAAAACGCGGGAATCGCCGGGTCGACGGGATCAGTTTTTGTGGTTTGATTGCCGCGATCAAACACCCGCGACGGTCGGGCAAACTGCTGGGGCCGTTCGATCAAGATCGGCGTGTTGATCGAACGGATCGATGCCCGCTGGCGACGCAGCGCCGCGATCTGTTCGCGGGCCGCCACGCGCGGGGCGTCTGTCAGCCACTCGGTGAACCCGCCGGATTGGCTGACCGCAATCCTGCCGCGATGGGCGATCAGCGGAAACGCTCCCAATTCGACGTCGTTGAACGCGATCTCCACATCCAGTCGGTCGCCCGGTTTGACCTGGACCGGTGGATTGGCCAGGAACGCGCCGCTGCGAGGGTGATGGATTCGAGAATACGGACCAAATCCGTGGTTGGACTTGGGGTTCAAACTTTCATTGGGCTGCAACAGCGGATCGGGTTCGTCGGAGATCACTTGCTCGAATTGGATTGCCGTTTCGGTCCCGTCCTGGGAAATCAGTTTGGCCGCCAAGTGCGAGACGATGAATCCCCACTCCGAATCGATCAGGGCTTGTTGCTCGTTCTTTGGAAATCCCGTGAACCGCAGCGCCGTGATTTGCTCGATCGACTCATCGACCGTGCCGTTGATGTGCACCTTCGTCCTGGTTTGAACCGTTCCGGTCGTCTGGTACTCCGCGACCCCAGCGACGGTTGCGGCGACGACCCGTGTATTGTTGTTGGTGGACAGCTCCAGATCGGAAATCGGTTTCCAGAGCTCGTCGTCCTTGACCAGTTCGCGAGCGCGTCGCCACTCGTTCAACCACAGCTGGTCAGCCTGTTCGTCCAACTGAAACGCTTCGTCGAATTGATCGTGATCGACGGGAACGGCCAGGGTCGGCAGATCGTTGCCCAGATCACTGTCGGCGGTGTTGTTGAAGAACGCCAGGAATTGGTAGTACTCCTTGTGCTCGATCGGATCGTAAGGATGCGAGTGGCACTGGACGCAACCGAACGAGACGCCTTGCCATGCTTGCCAAGTCGTATTGACGCGGTCCATCACCGCTTCGGTGCGAAACGTCTCGTCGTCCGTTCCGCCTTCCTCATTGGTTTGCGTCGTGCGGTGACACGCGGTCGCCAGCAGGTCGTCGAGCGTGCGATCGGGCAATAGATCACCGGCCAATTGCCGAACCGTGAATTGGTCATACGGCATGTCTTGGTTGAACGCACGGATCACCCAGTCGCGGAATTGCCAGATCGTGCGGCGACCATCCAGCCCCAGACCTCGCGAATCGGCGTAGCGGATGACGTCCAGCCACACACTTGCCCAACGTTCGCCGAACGCGGGCGAGGCCAGGAAATCGTCGGTGGCAACCCGGTAGGCGTCTTCGCCGTTGTGGCGGACGTCTGCTAGAAAGGCGTCGACTCGCTCAGGCGTCGGTGGCAATCCGGTCAAATCCAACGACGCCCTGCGCAACCATTCTTCCGGATCAGCATCCACTTGGGGCGCCAGCCCCTGCTGCTTCATCTTGTCCAGCACAAACGGATCGATGCGTGTCCGCGACCATGGATCGGATTCAAGCGAACGGGGCTCGGCGCGTTGCGGTTGTGTAAACGCCCAGTGTTTTCCCCACTGGCCACCGCCGTCGATCCAACGCTTCAGAATATCGATCTCCGCCGCGTTGAGTGAGCGGCCGTGATCGCTCGGCGGCATGTGCTCTTCCTCGTCGGCCGGGAGCAACACCCGTTCCATCAAATACGAGTCTTCGGAGCTGCCCGGATCGATCACCGCCAGCACGCTGTCGGCATAGACAAAACTCAGCCCCCCGGCTTGCTTGACACCACCGTGACAGGCGACACAGTGCTGGTTGAAGATTGGCCGTACGTCACGATTAAAGTCCACCGGTGGCGAAATTGCGTCATCCTCAGCGGGGGCTTTCCCCCCCAGCACACAGCCAAATGAGAACCCGATAACTGCAATCAATGTGAGTAAACGTATCACGTCGCTCCGCCAAATAAGAATCTTCAACTAACCCATCAACCTCCATCTCAGTCTAACCGAACTCTTGATTGAGATCTAACCGCCGGGGCGATTAGGCACGTCGATAGACCGTTTCCACGGCCTTGGCTTCCGACCCGTCCGGGAAGACGTTGAAGGCCGTGATCGTCAACTCGTCCGGGCCGCTTTTTTGGTATCGCGTTTTCCAGCCCCAACGGGGTGCATCCTTGGCGACGTCGTACTCACCGACAACCTCAAAACCGCTCTCCTTCGCCTCGCCCTGAGAAAACATGATCGCATCGCTCATGTGAAAACTGTCGATCCAGGCCACTTGGAATTGCTCCGTGACACCGTTTCGCGAGATCAACTCTTCGCCGCGGCGGGGTTTTCCTTGCATCGCCCCCTCGTAGGTGTGTCTGGCGAACGCACCTCCCAGGATCAACTGAAACTCCCCTCGGACCGCGGACTCGTCGGCCAATTCGTCGGGCTCGAACCAGGTCCGACAGGTGCCCTTCCATTTGCCAGAGAGCCACTCAAAGAACTCTGCTTTACTGATGTCGCTTTTACTGATGTCGCTCATGGTTTCACCCGATCAGGTCGCCGATCACGGTCCCGTCGCGATTGACTTGAACGGGACGCCCGTCGGCAGTGTTTAATTCCAAATCACCATCGATTCCGATCAAATGATAGAGCGTGCGAACGAGGTCGGCGGGGCTGATCGGTCGCTCGGCCGGCCGTTCGCCGTGCGCGTCACTTTTGCCGATCACCTGCCCGCCAACGATTCCGCCACCGGCCAGGGCGACGCTGAACGCACCGGGCCAGTGATCGCGGCCTCCCCGCAAGTTCAATTTGGGAGTCCGACCGAATTCACCCATCACAATCACAAGTGTGGAGTCGAGCAGCCCGCGCTCGGCCAGATCGCTCAGCAGCGCCGAATAAGCTTGATCCAGCTTCGGAATTTTACCCGCCGTCCCGCCGGTAAAGCCCTCTTTCAAACGAAGATAGATGTCTTCATGGGTGTCCCAGCCGCGGTCGGTCACGGTGACAAACTTCGCGCCCGCCTCGACCAGACGCCTGGCCATCAGGCATCCGTGTCCGATCAGGTGCCGCCCGTAGCGATTGCGATCACGTTGTGATTCTTGTTGCAAATCAAACGCCGCGCGTGCCTGGGAAGATTGCACCAAGCGAAACGCCTGGTCGAACGCCGAATCGGATTGCCCCGACTCGGCCAAACGCGTTTCGGTCTGCCGGGTCAGTTCGTCAACGGCGTTTCGAAATTCGCGGCGACGCGTCAAACGATCGGGGGTCATGCCGGCGGGCAACTCTAAATCTTGAACACGAAACTCCGGCCGGGACGGGTCGCCTTGGACAATGAAAGGCATGGTCGACTCGGGCAGGTAACCGCTGCCGATCATCCCATTGGGTTTCGTGATCGCGATGTTGGTGGGAATCGCCGTCTGGGACTGGGAAAGGTGTTTTTGGACCGATGGAAGACTCGGATACGTCAGCGCACGATTCGGTTTGTATCCGGTCAGCAAATAGTGACTGGCAAAATTGTGTTCGCCCAACGGCGACGTCATCGATCGCACCAGCGCGACCTTGTCCATCAACGCCGCCGTCCGAGGCAATTGTTCACAGACCTCGATGCCGCTGACGTTGGTCGGAATCGGCGCAAACGGACCGCGAATCTCTGCGGGTGCGTCGGGTTTCAAATCGAACAGGTCCAGATGACTGGGACCACCGTCCAGCCAGATCAGAATGCACGCCTGGGCTTTGGCCGAATCATCGATGTGCCGTGTGGCGTTTGATTCGGCCTGGGCCTGTTTGGCCATCAACCAGTCGCTGACACCGATCCCCAACGCCGACAATCCGCCCACGTGAAGCAACTCGCGGCGGTGAACCCCATCACAGCGTCGATCGGAATGACGATTTCTCATTGGATTGGTCGCTCGTTGGTCAGCGTGTGGTTTGTCAGCTCTAAATTTTCGCGTTGCGTTTGAGCTAATGATTGGTCAGGAACGTTTCACTGGTCAGCAAGCCCCAGAACACGTCGGCAAAGAACCTCTGTCGCGTGGTCGGATCATGCCATTGCCCGTCGGATTCGGTTGCCAAATCCAATTGCGTTGCCCAGTACCGACGTTCCGACGCGTTGGGCGGACGGGACAAGGTTTGTTTGTACAGCCGCTCCATCAGTTTGAAGTCGTCCGGGTACTGCTGCAACCATTTCGTCAATTGTCCCTGCGGATCATCCAGCCGCCGGTTCAACAGGTCGCCGTTGAGAAAATGCAGGACCTTGGCGAGCGAACCGGCACTCAGGTCCGGCGTTTCACAAGCGGCTTCGCGGTCACACCGACCGAGAATGTCCAGCGTTTGCGAAGCCATTCGGTTGTCGGTCAGCCGGATGGCATCGCGTTGACCATCCTCACCGTACACGATGTCGACACCGGTGACGTCCGCGATCGCCCCGGCCACCACCTCGGCTTCTAATCCGCGGGGAATGAAGTGCGAGTAATAGACCGAATCGGATTCATTGCCCGGGCGTGTTTGTGACGTTCGTCCATAGGCGTCGCTGTTACAGATCAGACGAATGATGGGGCGAAAGCGAGACCCTTGAGCAGTGAACTCGCCTGACAGCGCGTCGAGCAATTCGGGATGGCTGGCAGGATTGGTCGCGCGGATGTCATCGACCGGATCGATCAAACCGCGTCCCATCAGCTGCGCCCAGATTCGATTGACCGCGGCTCGGGCGAAGTACGGATTGGAAGGAGCGGTGACCCAGCGGGCAAATTCCATCCGACCGTCCTCGTCCGTCGACAGATCACGTGTACCTGGAATCCGCGGTATCGCGGGTTGCCCGGTCACCGGATGAGTCACTTCACCACGCGTCGAGGTGCTGACGACACGTCCTCGTTTGAGTTTGGCAAAGATCGCAGCCAGCCCGTGATAGTCGTCTTGGGTCCAGTGGTCCAGCGGATGGTCGTGGCAGTTGGCACAGCGCAAGCGAACCCCCATGAACACCCGTGTCGCCAACTCAGCCAGCCCATCGGGGCCAGAGCCCGAACGCAAGAAGTTGACGCTGCCGTCGACATAACCGTCTCCGCTGGACGTCAGCATCGCCAGCGCCGATGCGTTCCAGGGGCTGTCCTGGCGAAGCGATTCGCTCAACCAACCGTGATACGCTTGACTGCCTTCGGGCTGCAGCGACTTGCTATCGATGCCCAACAGATTGGCCCACTTGAGCGCCCAGTAGGCCGCAAATTCATCGGTATCCAACAAGCGGTCGATCAACCGTTGTCGTTTGTCGTCGGATCGCTCTGCCACAAACGCATCCAGCTGGTCGACCGACGGCAGGTGTCCGGTCAGGTCCAACCAAACCCGCCGCGCGAATTCATGATCGTCGGCCCGCGGTGAAGCGGGAATTCGTAGCTGTCGCAGCTTTTTCTCGATCCATCGGTCGACCACCGACTGCGCCGCGCCGTCAGGCGACGACTCGAGTTCCTTCGTCCCCAGCGGGATGCCCAAGCGGATGGCATGAACCCGATCCAGATAGCGCGCGATGACGATGTGCTCTCCACGACGATGGACCGTCAGTCGGTTGGAATCGCGGTCGATCGAAACCGATTCGGAATCGTCCGACGTCAGCGACGTGACATCGGTCACATCCTCCGTTGATCCATCATCGAACCGCGCGATGACCGACACGGCGACCGAGTCCTGCAGATTTTCCAGCAAGACGTTGCTGGGCGTCACTCGAACGTCCGTCAATTGTCTCCGCTGCAGACGTTTGCCGCCCTCGGCGATCCATCGTTCCAGCATCGCGTAGACAGATGACGCGTCGTCAAACCGTTCCCCTCCGCCATGCTCCATCGTTTCCGTCGCTTTGCGCAGCAACAGGCTCTGCTGCGGTTGATACAAATTGACGCGACGACCTTCCAATTCCTGCACGATGGCCAGCTGGTCGTCGGCCGCTCGGGAACCGAACAGCGATAGCTTGAATCCGCCACGTCCGATCGCGGCACCGTGGCAGGCACCCGCGTTGCAACCGTACCGCGTCAGGATGGGAACGACTTGGGTGTCAAAATCGATCGCATCGCTAGGCCCCTCGCCCCGCGCCTCCTGCAGCGCACCGCCGGCGCAGACGACAAGCGTAATCATTGAAAACCAGAACATGCGTCGAACGGTGAAGACCAATGAGATCGCCTCGGGTTAGCGGGTAAGTTTCAGGTTTCAGGTTTCAGGTTTGCTGACTCTAACGTTTTCTATGTACCGAAATTTGCCAGATAGGCGAAGTCCTTCAGGCCCGGAGGGCCGGCAGAGTGGATGCCGGTGGCGTGAGCCACCGGAGATGATTCAAGGAGTCTCTGAGGCCCAACGGGTCGACACAATTCCCCAGCTTTTGGCAATACCCACGGTTCATGAGACCGATTGTGCCGGCCTTTCAGGCCTCCGTGATCGAGGTCTTTCCATTCCCGGTGGCTGACGCCACCGGCAAGCATTATGCCAGCCCTCCGGGCTTCATCGCGAACAAACATAGAAAACGTTAGAGTCAGCAGATTTCAGATTTCAGATTCAAAAGCCAATAGCTTCACACCCGTGGACTCTCCGCCTCTGCTCATTCCCTGCTCCGATTCGGGCGTTTTCGCATGTTCATCGCTCTCCCGGGATAGGCGGCTTTTTGGAGTTCTTCCGCGGTGGGGGGCGTCTTTCCGAGCGCTTTGGCGAATTCGCCGGCGATCTTCACCCCGTCGGTCATCGAGGGTTGGATCAACGCGAAATTTGCCAGCACCTTGTTGTCTTTGGCCACCAAGACGGTCAACTCGACGTTGCGATTGAGTCCGTACGCGCCGGGGCCTTCGGCGCCGTCGATCGAGATGCCGACAGGGACCTTCAAGTTCAACGATGGTCGTGCCCGAGTCAGGTAGGCTTCCGCTTCGGCTTTGTCGTCGTTGAGCCAAACGATGGCGGAGTAGGACGGTGGGTCCTTGAGCGTTTGGGCATAGTTGGTCAAACCGCGGGCCAATCCCAATCCGGGGCGGGTCAGTTTATGAACGAACACCAGCAGCGTCGGTTTGCCATCGGCGTCGGCGACCGCGTCGAATTCTTGGCCGGCGGCGTCATCGTAGACGCCCGACAACTTCAGCGGCGTCAGTTTCTCTCCGGGTTGCGGCCCGGAGAACACCGGATCCTCGCCGCGCGCCACCGGAACCGATGAGACGCCGATGAAACCAACCGTCACCAGCGCCACAAAGACCAGCCCGGCCGGCCTGAAGCCACGTTTCTCAATCACAGACTGCATCACAGACATGGGGGTTTTCTCAACCAGAAAGGGCAACGCTGTGAAGCATTTTTTAGCGGCAGGGCGCAAGCCCTCCGGTGTTTTGGCAGAGATGAAGAACCGGAGGGCTCGCGCCCTGCCGCTAAAACCTCAAGAAACACATGGGAAAAATGCTTCACAGCGTTGCAGAAGGGGGATCGGAAGGTTTCCGTTATACCCCAACCCCACCACGATCGCGACTTGAATCTTCAATCCGCAGCGATCGATTGACGATAGCTCTTCGGCGATACCCCGACTTGGGACTTGAACTGGCGATAGAACGTCGACAAGTCGTTGAAACCGCATTCGAACGCGACCGATGCGATCGACAGATTGGTTTGCGCCAACTGATGCTTGGCATGGTTGATGGCCAGCCGACGGACATGGGTCAGCCAGGTGGACCCGGTGACCTCTTGAAACAACTTGGTGAAGGCGCGGCGTGACAGGCCCAGCGACGCCGCAGCGGAGTCGATCGTCGACGCCTCATAGAACTCCGTGGCCAGTCGCGCCACATAGTCTTCGATGATCTCGCGATCGTTGCTGCGACGGCCCCGCGAAACATTCGCCCCCGCCGTGGATTCCCCCAACTGCATGACCCATTCGACGATTCGCAACGCCGAAGCGACCATCGAGATCGGACGTGTCAGATCACCGCTGACTTGATGATGCCGCATCCGACGAAGCTGTGTGGCCACCCGATTGGAAAAGTGCGGATTGCCCGAGACCAAGCCGCGGTGCAACCGGGAAATCAGCCCGTCGTCGAACGCGAACAGCGACGGATCGATGCAACAAACGTACAAGCTGCTCGCCGCATCGGGGGCATCGGTGATCCGGTTGGCCGTCATCGGAGGAACGATCACCAAATCCCCCGAATCGAAATGGTGCACGCGATCCTGGAACTCCAGCACACCGCGGCCACGCAGGACGTAGACCATTTTTAAAAACGAGTGCTCACGCCATTCCATCGTGAACTGTGGCGAATGATGGCTCTCCAACACCAGCACGCCCCACTCGGGTAGATTCTCGTGCAGCGCTCGATCAGTCAGTCTTTGCTTTGGCATTGCCACAATCTCATTGACACCGGTCACACCGGCAAGCGGGCATCCATCCACGGGCCGAATGCCCGAAATGCCAAACGCGACGTGACCGATTTTCCAAGACAGCCCCGGAAGAATCGTCTATTCTCTGCCAATCAGACTTCAAATTTGCCCGAAACGCAACTGGCCAGGAACATGAATCAAGCGGAACCGATTGACCCGATCAAGATGTTGAAACCGCGGCGAAAAATCACCGGCGTTTCGGCGATTCTATTGCCGCTGTTGAGCGATCTTTCGGTCGACTGGCCGGGCTTTGACGCCCATGTCGAGCGGACATTCGATGCCGGATTGGCCCCTGCGGTCAACATGGACACCGGCTACGGGAACCTGATCGACGATGCGACCCGCCAACAGGCTCTGGAGCGGACACAGTCGATCGCAGAGGGCCGCGATTATGTCGCCGGAGCCTTCGTCGCCGACCAACCCGGCGCCCCCTTCAACGCCGACGCGTACCGAGTCGGGGTCGAGCAAATTCAAACGCTCGGCGGAACCCCGATTTTTTTCCAATCCTATGGGCTGACCCAGGGAAGTGACGATCAGATCGTCTCCCGCTACGAAACCCTGGCCGCCGCCTGCGATTCGTTTTACGCGTTCGAATTGGCCCCGGTGTTCGCCCCCTTCGGCTGCATCTACTCCTTGGACGTCTACGAACGTCTGATGCAAATTCAAAACTGTGTCGGTGCCAAACACTCGTCGCTCGATCGAGTCCTGGAGTGGCAACGTCTGCAACTCCGCGACAAGACCCGCCCGGAATTCAAAGTCATGACCGGCAACGATCTGGCGATCGACATGGTGATGTACGGAAGCGACTATCTGTTGGGGCTCAGCACGTTTGCGCCCGATGCCTTCGCCGCCCGTGACGCAATGTGGGAAAGCGGTGACGAGGCGTTTTACGAACTGAACGATTTGCTTCAGTACCTCGGCGCGTTTGCCTTCCGCCCGCCGGTACCCGCTTACAAGCACGACGCGGCCATGTTTTTAAAACTGCGTGACCAAATCCAAACCGACCAAACCTATCCCGGCTCCCCGGCTCGCCCGGACAGTGACCGCGAGGTGCTCGGCCACATCGCCCGCGATCTGGAATCGATACTCGATCGCGCCGGAAAGTCGCTCGGACAATCGTTCGAAACGACCGCCTGACCACACCGGCGGCCGGACTGATCATCCGTCCCAGCACGTGGCGTCACGGCCCGTTGATGTATTTCGATCACACGTGGGATCAGCCGTATCGCGCGAGCGTACGGGCCTGCGGCACCAAACGCCCGCGCCCGTAGGCTCGCGCCAAACGGCTGATTAAATCAACAGGACGCTTACGCGTCCCGCTGGCATCGATATGGGGCGTTCAACTGAAGATTAACTCGCTCAACCGCCCTTCACGTCTCTTCACCCCCACTGACCTCAATTCCCATGCCGACTTATCCACGCATCGCCAGCCTAAAAACATTTGACGATTTCCAAGCGAGGCTTCGCGAACTTGATTTGCAGCTCGCCGCCGAAGAAGTCGTTGACTCCGGCGACACATCACCGCTAGCTCAGTCCGCCAAGGTCGGCGAGTTGACGATCGGGAACCGGTTCTGCATCTTGCCAATGGAAGGCTGGGACGGCACAAGGGATGGCAAGCCGACCGAACTGACCCGACGGCGTTGGAAGAATTTTGGCATCAGCGGCGCCAAACTGATGTGGGGCGGTGAGGCCGTTGCGGTCCGGCATGACGGCCGGGCCAATCCGAACCAATTGTGCCTGACCGAAAACAATCTTTCCGAAATCGGTGCGCTGCGTGAATTGTTGATCGCGGCGCACGCAGAACGCTTTGGCGACACCGATGATTTGGTCGTGGGGCTGCAACTGACGCACTCGGGGCGATTCGCCCGCCCGAACGAAAAAACAAAACCTGAACCGCGCGCAGCCCAACGAAACCCGGCGCTCGATCCGCGACTGAACATCACCGATGATTCGGGCATCATGACCGATGATGAACTCAAGTCCCTGATCGATGATTTTGTCATCGCATCCGCTCGCGCCGCCAAGCTCGGCTATCAGTTCGTCGACGTCAAACACTGCCACGGCTATCTCGGTCACGAGTTGCTCAGCGGTGTCGATCGGCCGGGCGAATTCGGCGGCAGTTTTGAAAACCGAACGCGATTTCTGCGTCAGATTGTGGCGGGAATCCGCGCCGAAGCCCCCGAGCTGGAATTGGGCGTCCGGCTCAGCATCTTCGATTTCCTGCCCTATCGGAAATCCGAATCGGGCATCGGCGAACCCGAGCCCGCCGGCGACCCGCGACTGGTCTTCGGGTCCAATTCACGCGGCGACGGTGTGGAATTGTCCGAACCGATTCAGTTTCTGGAATTGATGCAGTCGCTCGGAATGAAATTAATTTGCACGACCGCGGGCAGCCCCTACTACACACCGCACCTGCAGCGTCCGGCCTTCTTTCCTCCCAGCGACGGATACCAGCCGCCCGAAGACCCATTGATCGGGGTGGATCGTCAAATTGCAGCCACCGCCGAACTGAAAAAACGGTTTCCGGAGATGTTCGTCGTCGGTTCGGGGTACACCTATCTGCAAGACTGGCTGCCCAATGTGGCGCAAGCCGTCATCCGCGACGGGCTGGCCGATTCCATCGGACTCGGCCGCATGGTGCTTTCTTATCCGGATCTTCCCGCCGATGTGCTGGAAGGAAACCAGCTGGCCAGGAAGAAGGTCTGTCGCACGTTCAGCGACTGCACCACCGCACCGAGGAAAGGCATCATCAGCGGTTGTTACCCACTGGATCCGTACTACAAAAACCTGCCCGAGCGGAAAGAATTGTTGGCACTGAAGAAAGAGTAACTTTCAAGTCCCGAGTTGCACCTCGTTCCCTGGCTCCGCCTGGGAACGCCATGCGCCGCCGGCTCCCGCCGGCCGACTCGCGAGGCGGAGCCTCCGGGACCGTGTGTTCCCAGGCAGAGCCTGGGAACAAGTTTGAAGCAAACCCGCAACTCAACTCCCCCCCTCCAGCATCCAATCGACAATGCGTTTGGCGGCGTTTCCGTCTCCATAGGGATTGGCGATCACCTTGGCTCCGCTGCTGCGTTTGGGCTCGGCCAGTAATTCACTGGCGCGGCGGATGATCCGATCGCGATCGGTTCCGACCAGTTCCGCCAGACCGGCCTCGACCGCTTCGGGACGTTCGGTTTTCGTCCGCGTGACCAGCACCGCACTGCCCAGTGACGGTGCTTCCTCCTGAACGCCGCCGGAATCGGTGATCACCAACGTGGCGCGATCCATCAGCCAGACGAATTCAGGGTAGTCGGCTGGCGGTAGGAGATGGATGTTTTTTGATTCCCCTAACAGTTCATGAACCGGCCCCACCACGTTCGGGTTCATGTGAACGGGATAGATAAATTCGGTCGCGGGATGGCAGGCGGCCAGCTGCGAGAGCGCGGCACAGATCTGCTGCAGTCCGCCGCCAAAGTTTTCGCGTCGGTGGCCGGTGACCAAGACAACGCGGTCGGCCAACGCCATCGGATACTTTTGCCGCCACCGGGCATCGTCGGCGCGCTCTTTGGCGACGCTGTGCAACAAGGCATCGATGACCGTGTTGCCGGTGACTCGGATGGAAGCCTGCGGAACCCCTTCGGCTAGCAAGGCGGACTCGCTACGCGTCGTCGGGGCACAGTGAAGGCTGGTGACAATCCCGGTCACGCGGCGGTTGAACTCTTCCGGCCACGGCGCCATCAAGTCCCCGGTTCGCAAACCTGCTTCGACGTGCACGACCGGCAACCGATGGTAGAACGCGACGATCGCCGAGGCCATCACGGTGCTGGTGTCCCCCTGAACGACGATGCAATCGGGCTCGTGTTGCTGAACGACCCGATCGACCGCTTCCAGGCAGCGTGCGGTCAGATCGGTGAGCGTTTGTCCGGGCTGCATCAATCCCAAGTCGATTTCCGGTGTGATCGAAAAATAGCCCAGGACCTGCGCCAGCATTTCGCGGTGCTGGCCGGTGCTGCAGACGATCGGAGCGATCTGGTTGGGACGCGACTGGCACTCCCGCACGACGGGAGCCAGTTTGATCGCCTCGGGACGGGTGCCGAAGACGATCAGCGGTCGCAAACGCGGCCCCTGGCGACGGGGGATGACTTGTGACGACTCGGAAGAATACGTGGACGGGGCGGTTTGAAGAGGCATTCGCAAGCGAGGATTCTCGGGAAGACGGCAGAAATACCTGATTGATCGGTGATCCGAAGCTGCATTGGCCCGGAATCCCCTTGGGAAACCGGAGGTACGCGGCTATACATATAGACTACGTCCGTCAACAGAACCGACCGAATTGAAATCGGCCGGTCAATTCGGGCATCAATCACAGCAGACAGCCCCTTTTACGAGGACAGCGGCAGGATACACACCGTCGGGAAAGTGCGAGCTACCGGTGATCCGCACCTGATCTGGGTTTGCCGGATCTGGAATTGCCGGACAACGACTCGCTGGAGTACTCAATCGCTCTGCCAACACCACTTCCGAAGCTGACACGCGTTTGCATTGGAACAGTCGCATCGTGAAAGACCCATCGACCAGATTCTGGGTGGGTGCTTCGGGCATCGAGCGAGTTGATCGGACTCCTTTTCTGAGGGAAACCCTACATCCGTCACGCAGCGTGGGTTGGTTGACTGCTGGCCCCTCCAAAACAACTCATTATTAGACCGAATGTCAGACAATTGGAACCTTCTTGCCAAGCTTCTTGGCACCCCTGGTCCGCCCGCACCCCCCAAAGCACCCGAGACGACAAAGAAAGCCGAATCGAAAGCCGAAAACGCGGACGAACGCCCATCGACGTCGGATTCCTCAGGGTTTTCCGACCAAGAGTCGAACGAACCGGCATCACGAGACATGCCCCCGGTCGCCGAGGCGGTCGCGGATGTGCCTGACGAATCGGATGTGGTGGACGGCGACCCCTCCGCCGAAGACGTGCTTCAAGCACTGACGGCCGAAACCGCTTCGACCCAGCTTCCTGGATTCGGCGTCCGCGAGCAGGACCCACGGATCGACGAACTCGCCGCCGGCGGCCCCCCTGCCAAAGAAGAGCCGGTCGTCGAAGAATTGCTGCACGTCGAAGCCACCGTGAGCGAATCCGACAGGCTGTTTGCCGACTCCACGTCGCCCGACGCTGCTGCCACCGAACAAGAACCCGAGCAAACGCTTGAGCCGGAACCGGAGCCCGACAGCGGCGCCTGGTCCGAACTGGCTGGCGAACTCGGGATCGAAGCCACCGACGAACCTCCGCCCCATCGAGCCCCCATGGAAATCAAACCGGCTCGCAAAGAATCGGCATCGTCGAAATCGAAAAAGTCCCCGCGAAGCTTCGGTGACGGCCTGGGGATCGACCTCGGCCCCGAACCTGAACCCGAAGTGATTGACGAGCCGAGCGACGTGGAAGACGAACCGCCCGTCGCGCCCGCGGCAACGCGGACGTTCGATGATGTTCCGGCGCCGACGGCGAAGCGCGAGCCGAGCACGGGCAAGCCGATCGACCCGCCCGACCCGCTGTCGTTCCGCTCCTTTTCCGATCTCGAGGACGACCTCGAAGACTCGGAACCGGAACCGGTTGAAGCAGTGGCTGAACCGACCAAAGAATCGCCCCGCCAGGATCGTCCACCTGCGCGTGAGGAGCGACCGCGACGCCGACGCGGTTTTGACGACCGCGACGAATCAGACGACGACGATCGGCCATCGCCTGCGAGAGAACCGCGTGGACGCGGTGAACGCAGCGATCGCGACAACTCTGACCCCGGCCGCGACCGACAGGAAGACGACGAAAGCCCGCGACGACGCTCCGGACGCCGTGGGCGGCGGGGACAACGTCAGCAAATGAGCGAAGATGCGCTGGAGCTGGAACCCAAGGCCGTCGCCAGCCGCGACGACGATGACATCAGCAGCGATGACGCAGACGATTCACGCCGAAACGCTCCCAAACGCCGCGGGCGAGGCGGACAATCACGCCGCCGAACGATCAGTCGCGATGAATTCGATCCCGCCGACGGCGAAGAATTCGAATTGGTCGACGATGGATTCGGGACGGGCGTCGAACTCGACGCCGACGACTCCGAAGACGAGTCGGACGAAGAGTCCGGCACGCGACGCCGACGACGTGGCCGCCGCGGCCGCGGCGGCAGGCGATCGCGAGCCGCCGGAGCCAGCGAATCCGAAGAAGCCCGACCGCAATCCCGCGGACGTGGCGACTCAGACCGCGACGATGTCGACCTGGACGACGATCTCGACGACGAACCGATCCCCTCGTCCGCCTTTGACGATGACCACGAAGACGACGAAGAAGTCGATGTGATTCGTCGCGGACGCCGACGACGCGGACGCCGGGGCGGACGTGGCCGATCGAGCCGAGAATCCGAACCGGCGGACCAAGACGATCGCGCTGCCGCGGACGACTTGGACGAAGAAGACGTGCGACCACGACGCGGTGCAAGAAGCCGTCAGGACGAACCCGAATCGGAATCGCGTGGCGATACCCCCACGCGACGCAAGGTCGTTCCGACGTGGCAAGAAGTCGTCAACGTGCTGGTCGACAATAATCTTGAAAACCACAAGAAGTCGCCGTCGGGCAAAGGCCGCGGACGCGGACGACGCCGCTAAGCACCTCCAATGCGTCGCACGTCGCATGACCCCGACGGGGTCAAAGCTGGTAGCCGGAGGTGAGCGCAGCGACACCTCCGGATATCCAGCCTCCAGCACGACGCGCCCCCGGAGGTGGCGCTGCGCTGACCTCCGGCTACTCGCTGAAATCCCTCCGGGATACTGGAATCGCTGACACGCCCCCGACGGGGCCCAACGACGGCTTCAATCGGCAAACCGTTTGCACCCGAGCCGCCTAAACCAGCCCGGCAAAACACAGTCCCAGCACCAACACGCCCGCCGGAATGCACCATCCGGCGAACCAGTGCAAGCGTTCTTGACGGCTCCACCCGATCAGCCACTTGAGCGCGAAGATCCCGACGCCGAACGCGACCAACGCTCCGATGCTCAACTCGACGATCGAGTGATCCATCGGCACACCCTCCTGCACCTCGTCCACCAGATCCTTGATCGCCAGCACGGTTGCACCGGAGATCGCGGGGATCGCCAACAAGAACGAGAACGTCACCGCATCGTCGGTTTTCAGTCCCAGCAACCGGCCGCCCAGAATCGTCGACCCGCTGCGGCTGATCCCGGGCAGGATCGCGAAGGCCTGGAAACAACCGACCACGAACGCGCCCCAATACGAACCGTCGCGATAGGCGCGTTGGCGAGCGGGCAGCCTGCCTAGCACAATCAGCATGACCCCGGTGACGATCAACATCGCGCCGGCCAGCATCGGATTCTTCAGAATCCAACCGAATTGAGATTTGATCGTCAGCCCGACCACCACCGCCGGTATCGTTCCGACAACCAATAAAGGGATCACACGCCGGTCGCTGGTCAGCAAATCTAGGATGCGACGCCAGAAAATCACCAGGATCGACCCGAGCGTCCCTGCGTGCAAGATAATCTCCAACGTCGGCGACTCGCTTTGGGCGTCACTGAGCATCGCCCCCAAAATCACGAGATGACCGGACGAGCTGATCGGAAGGAATTCGGCAATCCCTTGCACTATGGCCAGGATGATGGTCTCGATCACGCCACTAGTTCCATTTGATTACTCACGAGGCTTGGACAACAGCTCATCTGCGGAAAAGGGGTCAGGCCCCAAAAATGCGAAGCCCCCTTCGGGCCATTTGTTTTTTGGGGCCTGACCCCTTTTCCGCTCCGCCCGAAAAACACTACCCGAAAACTCAAAGTTGACAAACCGCTAGATCGACCGCTTCTCGCGGCGCAGCATCATGCTCAAACTGTTGCCGCAGTATTCATCGCCGCAGCGAACCAGGGAACCATCCATCATGTCACCGGACCACCAGAACGCTGACACAGAGTGCATCGATCCGAATGCCCGGCCTGTAACGAATCAACCAACTTCGGAAGTCTGCACCACACCCGCCGCACCGGATGCTGCATCGCCTCTCGCATCGAATTCCATTCGCTTGGACGTCATCAATCTGCTGCGTGGATTTTGTATGGGGGCGGCGAACATCGTGCCAGGGGTCAGTGGTGGAACCGTGGCGCTGGTGTTGGGACATTACCAACGCCTGATCGATGCGGTCAGCCGCGTCGATTCTCACTTGATCGGCCAAGTCCTCTCGCGTCGCTGGAAAGAAGCATGGGAATACGTCGACGCGCGCTTCCTGGCTGCGATCGGCGCCGGCGTGGTGATCGGCAGCGTCGCGTTGGCGGGGCTGATCAATTGGCTGTTCGACCATCACATGCCGGAGACCTTTGCCGTCTTTTTCGGAATGATCCTGGCCAGCGTGCTGATCGTGCGACGGCAAGTCAAACGCTGGGGGCCGGCCAGTCTGGCCGCCTGCGTCCTCGGCATCGGCGTCGCGGTGCTCGTCGGACGACTCTCGCCCACCGATGGCGGAGACTCATTGATCTACCTGTTCGGATCGGCCGCCATCGCGATCTGCGCGATGATCCTGCCCGGTATCAGCGGCGCGTTCATCCTGCTCTTACTGGGCGTCTATCACCCGATCACAGGACTGATCAAAAACACGGTGAAGCTGAATATCGATTTCGATTCCATCCTCCAGCTCGGCGTGTTTGCGTTCGGCTGCCTGTTCGGGCTGCTCGCGTTTTCGCGTCTGTTGAGCTGGATGCTCGATCACCACCGTGACAAGACGATGGCAGTGCTGGTCGGACTGATGATCGGCAGCGTGGAAAAATTGTGGCCGCTGCAGGTCCCGACGACCGAGACGGCCGGATTAAAAATGAAGGAGCGGATCATGCAGGTCGTCCCGCCGAGTCAATGGGACGGCAGCCTGATGCTGCTGATCGCATTGGTCGTTGGCGCCGCGGTGTTCGTCCTGGTCCTCGAACGCGTTGCCGAAAGCGACCTCATCAGCGACCATGAACCCGTCGATTGAAAATGTCCGGGTCGAAGGGGTTTTGAACCTTGGGCATGCGTCGAGTCCGCGGCGCCGCTTCCGTCACCGGTGGCCCTGCATTCCAAACCGAATCCGCCTGGAGTGTCTCCGGCAATTCGGGAATGCCTGTTGCCGAAGCCGCCTGGCCGGCTTGATCGATTGCGGCAAGCTGCGGCGGTGACGCCGGAACCAACGTTTCAGCACCAGCACTTTGCTCCATCGCAGCCTCCCATTGCGACGGCGAATGGGCGGACGGGAGCTGAGCGAGCCAGCGATCCAAGCTGGACATCATCGCCGAACCCTGACCGCCAAAGGTATGCCGCCGGCCACCATGCCCGTCCGAAGCGCGCAGACGGATCGGACTGTTGGCCGGAGCGTTCAGGTCGACGTACTTCATCACGGCTTGCAGGTTGTCTCTGGCCACATCCTTCGGAGCCCATTTGGATGTCAATGCGGTATGGATCTGAAACTCACGCGCGTTGCGGTCGTCACGCGCGTGACAACTGGTACAGCGATTCATCAGGATCGGTTGAATGCGCGACGTGAACTCATACACCAGCCTCTCGGGCAACCCGCTCGTCTCGGCGGCCGTCTCAGGTTCGACACCCCCGCGATCGTCGGTCACCACGGATTCATGCGAGACCGTTTGCAGGGCGGGAGTTTGCTCATCGTCAGCAGCTGGCCGTTGCGCGGACTCGGACTGCTGCCTGAGCATCGCTGCGATCTGCCGCAATAACTGAATCGTTTGTGGATTCGACGGCTCAAGCGACCTTGCTTCCAAGACGTCTTGAGCAGCTTCCCGCACCAACCCATGTCGCAACCCCCAACGCACATCCGCTTGCACGCGTTTCAAGTCACCTTCAAAGCGATTGTTGCGTCGGTATTCGTACAGTTCGCTAAGTGACCGCGCCACCGTTTCGACCTGGGCGCTTGGCAGATTGATTTTTGACTGGTCGCTGCGCGTGATGCAGACTGTCCCGCCGATCTTGGTGACCGCACCGACCAGCACGTTGCCATTGCGTAGCAGGACACACGATTCTGTCTGCGGGGCAATCTGAGGCAATTCAGCCGCCATCGCAGGCGGAAACGATGCCAACGTGATCGCGATTGCGACGACGAGCCCGGCGAACGGGAGGGGTGCCAACAAGGAAAGAGAATTGTTCATTCGCTTGGGCTATCAAACTCCGCCCCCAGACGTCAAGAGCGACGTTTTTCGGGTGTATGATCCATCCCGGCTGGAACCAACATGGACGCCAAAGTCAGGAATTGCTATGACCGGCTCACTCACTTCAATCCCCCGGTCCGCACAGCGTTTGCTCTCATCGTCCATGTCGAACTCGCCGCCCATGACACCGCGAATCCTGTTCCTGGACGACAACGTGCGCGACATCGGCGGCCACTACTTGGAACTGGCCAGCCTACTGGCCGAAGGGGCGCGCCAGCTCGGCTATCGGCCCAGATTAATCACCCACGCGTCGTTGCCGCAGCGCGATCCGCAATTGGCGGGTGATTCACGGCTGGAACATCTCGAGATCGAGCCGCGGTTCGACGTCCGGCGGATGGAAAATTGGTCGCTCGGTGTCGATGGCCCTTCGATGGTCCAGCGGGACTGTCGCGGCAACCCGATCGGAGGCTCGGTGTTCCGCCGAATCCGGCAATCGGTGGACGATTTGCTCTGCCGACCGTCGCGACGCCCGCGCGCGATGCTCGCAGCCTGGTCGTCCGTCTTCGTCGATTCGATTCGACACTTCGCTCCGCAGCCGAACGACCGGATCGTGATCAACACCGGCGGCGACTTTCAACTCTTGGCGTTGGCCGACGCGATCCAAGCACTGGAGCGAGAGGGCGAGCTCGCCCCGATGACCATTCACGTCCTCTTCCATTTCGCTGTGTTCGAATCCACCGTGACCGAGCGCGCGATCGCTTTTGGTCGCCAAGTCAACGAGGCGGTGGAGGCGATCAAGCGGCACCGGATCCATTTGCACGCGACCACCGAATCGCTGTGCCAACAGCTGGCGACCGTCGGTGTGAACGCGACCGCGATTCCCTACCCCACCCGAGACGAACAGCACGCGGCAACGTCGAACCCGCCCACTGCAGGGACGAAGATCCTGTTGGCCGGGATGCCGCGAGCCGAAAAGGGCCGCGACCTGATTCGCGACTTGCTGGAATCGATCGAAACCCGTTACCTCCGCTCGGGCCGTTTCACTTGGTCGATGCAGCTTCCTGAAAAACGTTGGCAGCGGATGATCCCGTTGTCGTTGCAACCCGCCTGCACCCCGTTGGCGTCGGGCCAAGCGAATCCGAATACCAGCGTTGGCATGGAAATCCTGCGTGGAAACTTGACCAGCGAAGCCTACCACGGCTGGCTGGACACGGCCGGGATCGGATTGTTCCTGTACGCCCCCGACCGTTACGTCGCGCGGTGCAGTGGCGTCTTGTTGGAAATGATGATCCGCGGCGTCCCCGTGATGGTCCCGGACGGTTGCTGGCTGGCCGATCAGGTTCGCGCCGCCGAACCGACCGGCGCGATCGGCTGGATCTATCAATCCGTCGACCAGATTCCTCAACTGCTCAGCACGGTGGAAGAAACGTTGGCGGACATCACGGCGAACTGTCGGCGGCACGCCGAACACATTGCCGCGTACCACTCTGGAAAGAACACGTTGCTCGAAATGGGCATCGTCGATCACGCGTCATCGTCGGTTCGGTTGGCCGGATAGGATGGATCAAAGATGAAACTCAAACACTTGCTTCGTTATCCGTTTGACATTCGCTTGGCAGAGCAGCAACTCGCTTCGCGGGCGAAATCGGCACCGGAATCCTCTGCCGCGACCATCGGAATTGATCTCTACGCCGATCACTTACTGTTTGACGGCGGGCGACATTTGGCCTGCCTGGCGGCTCTGGCCGGCAAGATCGGTTCGCCCGTCACGCTGCGCTGCAGCCGTGTGCTGTTGGCGGCGATTGCTCACAAGCCCCATGGCGGTCGCTTTCTGGCGATGCCCCATGTCAATTGGATCGAACCGTCCCGTCCGTTTCCCCCGCACTCGCTGGTGCTGCTCGATGTCGACGGTGGTCGCGCCGATCGCGTCCTCAGCCGACAACGCACCGTCGCCATGCTGATCGGACGCGAGCCCGCCGCAAGAACGTTGGTCATGCCTTATCCGATGCATCCGCAACAGATCCAGGATTCGATCGATGGGCGGTTCAATACGCTGCGGACGCAACTGAAAGCGGGCATCTTCTTCGCCGGCAACCAGAACCGTCGCTACGGTCGCGATTCGATGCACAGCGAGTTCGGCGTGCTGTCGCGTTTGGAAATCCTGTCGACGTTGTCCAAGACCTTTGATGTCCGGATCAGCCCGCGCGAGGCGGACGGGCGTGATGACCGGATCGTGCTTCGCGACAGCGCGGTCGACCCGATTCCGGCACAGGATTGGATGGCGACGTTGGCGTCACACCAATTCTTTCTGTGTTGCCCGGGAGCGTCGCAGCCGGTTTGCCACAACGCGATCGAGGCGATGTCGGTCGGCACCATCCCGATCATCGAGTACGCCGACCGTTTCCATCCCGAACTGGTCGACGGCGTCAACGCGATCTGCTTCCGCGGCCGCAAAGGCCTCATCGCGGCGATCCGACGGATCGATTCCATGCCACCGGAGAAACGATCACGGCTGTCCAGAAATGTGTGCCGTCACTACGACGAACACCTCGACGGCGCCCGCTTTCTGAAGCGTTTGCGTGACGAGACGAACACCGATTTTGTGGACCAGGTTTCGATGCCCTTTCACAATCGCAATTTCTTTTCCACGGCCTCACCGCCCAGCGGCCGTGTGCCCCTGAGCCACGCCCGCGCTGCTTGACGAATCGCCAGTCAGCATCGAAGATTCGGCCGCGGAAAAGGGGTCAGGCCGCGGAAATGCGGAGCACCCTTCGGGCCATTTGGTTTTTGGGGCCTGACCCCTTTTCTGCTCGACACGATTCTTCCCTTTGCGGTTCCTTTCCTTCATGCGTGTTCTCGTTACCGGACCGGCCGGATTTTTGGGCGCCGAGATTGTCGATCAGTTGCTCGCCCGCGGCGATCAGGTCGTCGGTGTCTCACGCGGTGACTACCCCGATCTGGCCGACAAGGGCGTCGCGTATCATCGCGGCGACCTGTCCGATGCCGCCGTCACCGATCGACTGATTCGCGACGTCGATGCAGTCGTACACACCGCCGCCGTCGCCGGCGTCTGGGGCGCTTACGAAACGTTTTACCGCATCAACACGCAAGCCACGTTAAACGTGATCGACTCCTGTCGCCACAACGGCATCGGCAATCTGGTTTTCACCAGCAGCCCCAGTGTGACGTTTGCCGGTGACGACCAGCGGGGTGTCGACGAATCGGTGCCCTATCCCGAACGCTGGCTGTGCGCGTACCCGCAAACCAAAGCGTTGGCCGAGCAAGCGGTTTTGCAGGCGCATCGGACGGGTGAGTTCAACACGTGTGCCCTGCGTCCGCATCTGATCTGGGGCGCGGGCGACCCCCATTTACTTGCGCGTGTGATCGACCGCGCCGCGGCGGGCAAATTAAAAATCGTCGGCGATGGCAAAAACCTGATCGACACCGTTCACGTGGTCAACGCCGCCGCCGCCCACCTGGATGCACTCGACGCGCTGCAGCAACGTCCCGAGGTGGCGGGAGGACGAGCGTATTTCATCGCTCAGGATGAACCGGTCAACTGTTGGGATTGGATCGCACAAATTTGCCAAATCGGCTCGGTCGCAGCCCCATCCCGGCGTGTCCCGTTCCGCGTCGCCTACGCCGTCGGGGCTGCCCTCGAGGCGGCGTATCGCGTGACCGGCAGACAAACCGAACCGGTGATGACCCGTTTTGTGGCGGCCCAATTAGCCAAAGACCACTATTTCGATATTTCTGCGGCCAAGGAGCGTTTGGGGTACAACGTCCGCGTTTCGATGGACCAGGGACTGCAAGAATTGCGGTCGGCGTGGCAAGACCATTCGACTTGATCAGGGGCATCCCCCTCGAACGACGGTAGCTGCGCCGGGCAAAGCGTGGTCCAATGGTCCAGACGTCCCAGACCCGAATCCTCCCCCACACCATGCAAGGCGCTCCCATGTCGACTAGCGACGTGCGAAACATTGATTCGCTTCAGCGGCTCCGCACCGGGGTGCTCTCGATGGCCGAGAGCTGGGAAAAAACATTGCAGGAGATTCGAATTTCCATCCACCGGGCCGATCAGTATTTCGGCGACGAGGTGCCGAGGTATTGGCGTCATCAGACAGAGCTAGCCGAGCGTGAGCTGACCGAGTCGAAAGACAATCTACAGCAGAAGCAGTCGGCCGCGCGCGCCGGTGATCGCGTCAGCGCCCTGGAAGCTCAAAAGCGGGTAGCCGCTGCAAAAACCCGCTTGGACATGTGCCGCGATCGATACCGAACCGCAAAATCGTTGGCGATCGAGATTCGCCACCAATGCGACGAGCTGCTCGGTCCACTAGCGGACATGACCGAACACAGCGACAATCTCCTGCCCGCCGCGGCGCTCAAGCTCGGCACGCTGCTGGAATGGTTGCATCGTTACGCCGACGCCGCCCAGTTGCCCGTGTCGCCCGATGAAGCCTTCGCGGCACCGTCCGGCCCGCCTGCGGATCCTCCGCCGAATCCACCCGCATCGGACACCCCGTGAAGCGATTCGTGGGATCGGATTCTCATCCGTCGGTGCTGACCCTCTTCAACGACTCCTACCGTCATTCCAATTCTGTCGATGTCTGAACCTGCCAGCCAAATCTTTGAAACCCTCCGCCATTGTGACTCCTCTCGCTCGGAATTGCTCCAACAGCTCGCGGAATACTTTCGCCAAGAACAGTTGCCGATGGAGTTGTTCGAGTCTCGCAAGATGATCGTCCGCGACCGACTGGGGTTGCCGCTGTTGACCAGCGAAGACGAACCGACGCGGTCCGAAGAGGTCGAGCGGCAATTGGAATTGGGCCTGTTGGAAGCGTGCCGCGAATCGGGCGAGATGCTGATCCGAGCCGGACGCATTTTCGAAGGCTGGACCTACCTGCGGCCGACCGGCGACAACGAGCTGATCCGGAACCTGATCGCGGAAGTCGAAATCACGGACGACAACTACGATGAAATGCAACGTGTCTTGTTGCACGAAGGCGTTGATGTGGGGCGGGGATTCCAAGCCGTTCTGGACCATCAAGGCACCTGCAACAGCATCACGCTGTTTGACCAGGCGATCGCCCAACGCAGCAAAGCGGACCGCCGCGCCGCCGGAGAACGTTTGCTGGAACATTTTCACAACGAATTGATCACGCTGGTCCGCGACGATATCACCGCCCGCGATGCCGCCCCCGGCGAAGACGAATCGCTGTCCGACATGCTGGCCAGCCGGCCTTGGGTGATGAAAGACGGCGGCTATCACCTCGACACCACCCACCTGTCATCGACCGTCAGGATTGCGTCCACGCTGTCGGACCCGAAACAGCTTCGCAAGGCGTGGGAACTGACACAATACGGACGCCAGCTGCATCACCAGTTTCAATACCCCGGCGAAGAACCGTTCGTCGATTTCTATCCCGCCTACGCCGCGTTCTATTCGATCTTGCTGGGCGAAAACGTCGATGCCGGGTTGAAGCTGTTCGAACGAAAAGCGATCAACGTCGATTCACAAGAACACGGCACCGGTGCGATCGAAACCTACATCGATCTGCTCGACCGCGTCGGACGCCCCTTGCAAGCGATCGAGTTTGCGATCCGCCATGTGCCCGAAGACGTGCCGTCGCAATCGATCGTGCCGCTGTTGATCGAATTCGCCGGCCACGCCGCCGAGTCGGGCGACGCCTCAGGCTATGACCTGATCATGGACTTCTGTGCCGCCAAGCAGGACGCACTCGGGTTTGCCGTCGCCAAACACGCCACCCTGGCGAAATGACGGAATGAATGGAAGTGGCAGAATCATACGGTCCCGGCGGCTTTGATCAATCGTGTTGGCGAATCAATCGCACGGCGTTTTTGGCGAACCGCTTTCCCAGCGTCTGGTAGCCATCGCCGGAGTCGTGCAGGTCATTGTCACGTCAACAGTTGTGCGAGCCCCAGCATGACAAAGAAGGTCCCGAAAACCCCCACGATGATCACCAACTTGACGGCGACCAAGGGCGACAGGAAAACCGCCGCGGCCACCAACAAAGCCCCTGCCAAGACGACACTCATTCCCCGGACGCGTTTTTTCCGCGTTTGATGCCGCAACGCGAGGTCGGCCAATTCGTCAGCGTCGACATCCCCCAACCCGATCGCGCGAAGCTTGCTGACGATTGCACCCTTGGCCGCTCCCGTCGCAGCGACTCGGCGGGCCAGTTCACGCCCGCGTGCACGCTGCTCGGGACCGGCAGCATTTCGTCGTGGCGGGGAAAACGGATTGGTCGGCTCCATCACAAGATTCAATTCAGGGGACTCGGCTTGCCGCTTGTGCTCAGCTAAGCATCGCACGAAAAACAAGTGGGATAGGCTTCCAGCCTGTCAATGCTGAAATGACAGGCTGGAAGCCTATCCCACTTCAAGAGATCCGAAACTTCTATTCCGCTCATTGCTCAGCATCGTTTTCTCAGGTTGGGGCCCGTCGGCTCGCGCCAAACGGCTGATCATTGATTGACATCACCTGAGCGACCATCCCCAAGTCACTCAAGCCGGGGTTACCGGATCGCCGTCGGCCACTAAACTCTAGGCACTCGAAGACAACATAGCCGAAACTGTCGCCAATGAGCCAGCGCTCTCCAATGATTCTCCGTGGCTACCGCCGATGAAACCGGCCGAAGTTCTTGCACGTCTGCGGGGCACCGCGCGAGGCGACACCATGATGTCGTTGCTGGATCAAGTCGTGGTCAGCGGGACACGGTTTGCAACCACCGTCATGGTCGGTCGATTCGGCTCGGAATCTGAATTGGGCTATTACTCACTGGCCTTCAGTGTGTTTGTATTGCTGGTCAGTTTCCAAGAGTCCTTGGTCTCGGTTCCGTACACCGTTTTTGTCAAACGGCTATCCGCAGACGATCAACGCAAATACGCCGCCAGTTCGCTCGGGCAAGCGATCGGTTTAAATGGGCTTGCGATGCTCGTTTTGGCGGCGACCTGTGTGATCGTTCAGATGACCCTCCCGACGACCGGTCTGCTCAGCTTGTTGTGGCTGTTGGTACTCTTGCTGCCGTTCTTGATGCTGCGTGAATTCGCGCGCCGCTTCGCCTTCGCCCACCTGCGTGTTGCGACGGCGATGGGATTGGATGTGGCAGTCAGCGTGCTTCAATTGGGCGGGCTTGCCATGCTGGCGGTACAGGACCAGATGCATGCGACGGGCGCCTACCTGGTCTCCGGAGGCGCCGCGGGGATCGCCGGATTGGCTTGGCTGTTTTTCGTCCGATCCGATTTCCAATGGGACCCAGCGCGACTGCGAACGGATTGGATCAAGAACAGCAGCTTCGGCAAATGGGTCGTCGGTGCGCATCTGACCTCCGTGGTGCACATGTACTTTGCCCACTGGTTGCTGGCCGCGATCGTCAGCGAACGCGCGACCGGAATCTACGCGGCCTGCATGACCGTCGTGATGCTCGCCAATCCGTTCATTTTGGGGATGAGCAATGTGTTGTCGCCCAAAGCGGCACACGCCTTCGCCGCCGGCGGTGCCGCGGCGGCACACCGATTGGTTTGGCGGTTTACGGCCGTGATGGTCTCGGTCCTGTTGCTCTTTGCCGTGCTGGTGGGCGTCTTTGGAAATGCATTGATCGTCTGGATCTTTGACGAACAGTACGGCGGTCATGGCGTCGCCGTTGCGGTTCTGGGTTTCGGAACCGTCGCCTCGGGGGTCAGCTATGCGATCTCCAGCGGCCTGCGGGCGATCAATCGTCCTGCGGCAAATTTTTGGGCCGCCACGTGGGGCCTGGTCGCGACCGTCGCGATCTCGTCGGCATTGGTCCACTCGATGACCATTTTGGGCATGACGATCGGGCTGGTCAGCGGATTCTACGTCACGGCCATTTATCGCGTGCTGGCCTTCCGAGCCGCGATCAACCAATACGCAGCATCCTCAGTGTAACGATTGGCCTGATCGTAATGATTATCCCGCATCTGTAATCCTCCGCCGCATCCCCGGCCCCCCGCCGAGCAACGCCTGCTAGGCTCTGTCCCTAAACGACGTTCACCGACAGTAAACCGCGAAAACGGGGTCAGGAGTCAATAGCCGGAACGGCCCTACGGGTGCTTCGCACTATTGACTCCTGACCCCCTTTTCGCTCGCAGGACCTTAGGGACAGAGCCTAGCTGTCTGCGGCGCATCAACTATGCTGGGCGACACGTCGCACCCCACGCCCCGAACTGTGCCAGAAGAACGATGGAGAACCCCATCTTGCCCGCGGATCAAGAACCAGACGTTTCCGTTTTGATGACCGTCTACAACGGCATGCCGTACCTGGCCGAAGCCGTCGAGTCGATCCGCGGGCAAACTTATTCGCGGTGGAAGATGATCATCGTCGATGACGGTTCGACCGATGAATCCGGCGACTACCTCGATTCGCTCGAGGACGCCCGGATCACGGTCATCCATCAAGACAATGCCGGCACCGCAGTTGCCTCCAACCATGGCCTGAAACTCTGTGACACGGAGTTTCTCGCACGCATGGACAGCGATGACATCTGTGACCCGACGCGTTTGGAAAAACAAGTCGCCTTCTTGCGCGATCACCCCAGCGTCGGACTGGTCGGTTCACAGATCGTCCCCCGTGGCGCACAGAAAGCGGGGCGAGTGATCCCGTTGGCGACCGATCATCAATCGATCTACAGCCAGCTCCGCAAGGGACAACACGCGATGTGCCATCCCACCATTCTGATGCGCACCGCGCTGCTCAAACGCATCGGTGGCTATTGGAAGCAGCACGGCATGTTCGACGCCTGGGACATGTTTTTGCGGATGGGCGAAGTCGGTGAACTGGCCAATCTGCCCGAACCGCTGCTGGAATACCGCATCCACACCGGAAGCATCAACGGCAAGCACATGCGAAAACTGCAGGCGAGTATTGAATTCGCATGTGAACTCGCCAGACGGCGTGAGGAGAATCTGCCGGAGATCGCGTATGAAGATTACTTTGCCCAGCGCGAGCGCGCCGGGCTTGCCGATCGGCTCGCGAAACAAATCAATGTCTATGCGTTGCTGCAATACCGGTTGGCATCGATCGATCTACTCGGTGGACACCGTCTTCGCGGCTATGCCCGCCTGGCCTGGTCCGGCCTCTGTTCCCCGGGGCGAAGTCTCAATCGTTTGCTCAGACAACTCAAACTCGCCTGAGCCCCACGTCGTCTTGCCTTAGGTGTTAGCGGCAGGGCGCGAGCCCTCCGGTTCCGCATCTTTGCCCAAACACCGGAGGGCTCGCGCCCTACCGCTAAAAAATGCTTCACAGCGTTGCCTTTCGGGATACTACTGCAACAACACCAGCAACGTGACGAGCATCGCACCGTTCAACAACACGGTCAGTGCAAAGACGATACGAAAGGATTGTTTTCTGGTCTTGTGCCGCAATTTCTCTTGAGCGATCAGCGCGCCCGGCCAGCCGCCGATCATGGCTAGCAGGTGCAGCGTGTTCTCTTGAGTCCGCCAATGACCACGCCGGGCGGCTGATTTATCGATCGCGTAGACCAGAAACGTGACCAGGCTGGCGCCGCAGTAGATCCACAGCACCAGAGTTGGCAGCTGGTTGCTCACGACCAACAGTCCGACAAACACCAAGAACAGCCATGCGGCGATCACGGGCAATGATGTTTTATTGTGAACGCCGCGATTCACCGTTCGACCTCCCCTCGCTTCGCTCGACCCTCCTGCCAGGAGGGTGACTTTGAGAACTGCACGACCTCCACAGGGGAGGGTTTCGACAAACGAGGGACTTCACCCTGTCCGCCTGGACGAGGATTCGACGTGTCCGGCACGTGCCCCCGTCGTTCCTTAGCAACGCACGATCAATCATTGTCGGATTTCGTCGTGGACGAGGTTACGAGTCCCTCGCGCGGGGACTCGTAACCTCGTCCACGACGTCAGTAATTCACCGACCGTTCCTTAGCGAATTCCGACCGGTCGGCTGGCGACGCGTTGGTGTTCGGTCGTTTTGCCGATCGAAATGCCGACCCAACCGTCACGCAATTCGAACTGCGTGATCCCACTTTGCTCCGGCAAGCGTTCAGCCAACAACTCCGGCGACGTCAATTGCAACGGGCGCGTCGGCGAGAGCACTTTGTTAAAAATCGCTCGGACGGGGAATCGCTGTCGCATCGACATGCCGGGGCCGCTGATGCTGAGATGACCGTCGCGAACCAAGGCGGCATTGAGCCCATCGACCTGGGCCGTGTAGGCCGCTCGGACGATGAAGTTTCTCAGCCGCACTCGATCGCCCTGCAAGCGAATGATTCGCATCGTGATCCAGACCTTGCCGTCTTCGATTTCCACGGTGATCGGTCGATGCTTGGCAAATTGAATCTCGATGTCGTCGGGCAGATCCTCCGGCAGAGGACGATCGCTCGCACCGAGCACGTCAAAGCATTGCGTCAACACCTGATCGATCGGCAGCGTCTCATCCTGGGGGACCAATTGTTCCAGCGTGTTGTTGATCGCCGACTGGTGCAATTGCACGCTGAACAGGTTGTCGCTGAGTGCCCGCGGCCGTGGCGTCATCGCGGCCAGTTGCCAATCCCCGGCCATGCGATAGCGAGCGATCAATCGTGACGAGGTCGAACTCATGTCGATCACGCGGGGTTCCAGCTGCAGCCGATTCAACGGACCGAGGATCGTTTCGCTGAACTTCGCCGTCGCCTGGTCGACCTTTTCCGTCACACTGCGGTCAATCTCGTCGCCGATTTGCGATCGAATTCGGTTGCGGCCGATGCGGTCCGCCACCGACGCTTTTTCGAAGTACTGCGTTTCGGCAATGCTCTGGACCAACGTTCCGACCAGGGGCCAAGAATCATAGGTCGTGTTGATTCCACGCAGTCGCGATCGGCCGCCGACGTTGACCGAGGGATCTCCGAGGAAGATGTCGTCCGGTTTGATGGAGATCGGCGTGGCCGCGGTAAACGGATTCACGCTGGACGTCTTGATCGCCGCCGGCCCGCTGCGTCCGACGCTGCGCGTGGAAACATTGCCGATCGTTTCCAACGTCAATTCCCACGTGGACGGCGACGGGATCAGCCGCAACCGCAGATCGGTGCTGACGCGACTGACACCGGTCACCCGGCTGCCCAGCATGGTCGTTCGAAGCGGAACCTCGCGGGTGGGCAATTGCGGCATCAGATCACGCAACAGTTCTTCGCTGAGCGAAAAGCGGACGTTCGCGTTACGGTAGTGCGTGTCCAGGTTGGCCGACAATTGTTGGGCCTGGGGATGATTGGCATGACCGAGTGCCTGCATCGACTGAGCGATCTCGGCGGTCACCAAGTCGATCGCGTTGGACTCCGCCCGTTCGATCTGGTGCAACAAAGCCGAGTAATCGATCGCGCCGCTGGCCCAAGGCTTGATCGCGACGGCGACGTCATGGACCGCCGGGTCGGCGAGGAATCGCTGATGCGGTGCCGCCAAGTTCGGCCACGTCAAACGCGCCAAGAACGTTTGGGCCACTTCACGGCGTGCGTTGTCATCGCCGAACTCAAACGCGTCGCGAACCGACTCCAGTAGCAGGAACTTCGACCAGCCTGCCTCATCCCCGGTGACCACCAGTCGGCGTTCCAAGCGATCAATCGCGTCGGCGACCGACGGAACATCATCACCGACATGCTGCACCGCGGGAAAACTGCCCGAATTGATTTTGAAAATCGGTTCCCACACCGCCAAACGTCGTTCGATCGAATACGCCGCTTGAAGCCACGCCACACGGCGACTTCGCGAACGCAAGGATTCCGCTTCGACCGATGCAAACTGTTGCAAGTGTTTCAGTTCGTCCAGCAAAGGCTCGACGTCGCGTTGACCGAGACGATTGGCTTGGTGAAGTTGGCTCAGCAGATCACGAACCTGTTTGGACCATTGGAGCAATTCGTGGTGACCGATCGTTGAGACCGGCGTCGTCGCAGGATCGAGGTCGAAATCATCAGCCGGCAAGTCCGTGCGAATGACAATCGATTCAAGGATGTCCAATTGTTCGATCAATCGATGCGGGACCGGCCACGCAGCCGAACGCGGCTGGGTCAGTTTTCGAGTCGAACCGGAGTCGTCTGTATCGCTCTCCTTTTGCCGCGTGACCTCGGAAACCTCTGGCGGAGCCTGGGCGTCGGCTGAGCTGTCGATGTTGCCGGGCGTCGCAGCAGGCGTGACCGACTTCTCTTCGGCACCCAACAAATCCGTGGCGGGTTCGCCCGGAGTCGCTTCGATTTCATTCCGCTCGGGCGCGAGATCGGCGACCGTCGCGGCGGGGGCTTCGAACGCCGCAGGCAAGGCGACCTCGTAGGTCGGCCGTTCCGCCATGCGGGGCGTGGGGTCATCCAAACGCGCGTGCGGTTGTCCCTGTGACAGCGGTCGCTCATCGGCGAAGAACACATCGGGATCGATTCGAATCACCATCTCTTCCGACGACGCGACCTTCGGCTCATCCAGTTCGACCGAAACCTGGTGCTCGGTTGGCGGAGTCAACTCCAAGATTGGCAGATCCCCGCTGGACGCCCCGCCGGCGGCGGCATCGAAATCTGCCTCAAACCCGAAGATGTCGCTGTGGCTGTCCAGCGAGGGTGCCGGGATGCCAAGAATGTTCGGCTGCTGAAGTTCGAACGACGCATCGCTCCAGGATTCGATCTGCGACAATTCGGCCCAGGCATCCGCGACGGCTCCGCGCGCCGGTGAAGCGGTCGTCTGGGCGGCTGTTTGGCCCGTCGACGCCATCTGACCGGATGACAAGCCTGCCGGCGTGGCACTGACGCGGGGGACGTCCGGCCGAGCCGATGGGGGAAGGATCGTCCGGGCCATGCCTGAGGTTTTCCAAAGCGAGACGGCACCGGAGACAATCATTCTTGCCCCGGGATCGGCCTGCATCCCCAGCCAGCTGAGTCCGGTCACGAAAATAGACGCTGTCAGCGGCCACATCACGAGGGAACGTTTCACATCCTTGCGCATCGAAAGACCATCGGTCAAAAGAGAAAAGCGTACGGTTTCCATTTCCGCCTGGGCTGTGAATCGGCCAGATCACTTTGGCCGGTCCAGCGCGGTTGCCAAGTGCTGCGAAAACTCGCCAAACGCCATGACGGCTATTTGCCCGTCGATTTGCCCTAATCGGCAATTCTTGCCAATTTTACTCATGTTGCCACGGCCCCACCCACGATGCCGGGTGTACGAAAACGCCCTGTCTCGCAAGACTACTGCCTGAAACCCAGATCCCGACCCTCACTGATTCGGGGCGGAAATGAATGAATCCTTACGGAGTGGAGATGGCGAAGAAAAAGGCAAACGCGGCGTTCGAATACGTGGAGCCGATTGGCGATCGAGTGTTGGTCCGCAAGGACGAACCCAAACGCGAAACCCGCGGCGGCATTGCGCTTCCCGATGCGGCCGAAATCCCGACGATCACCGGACGGATCGTGACCATCAGCGCCGTGGTCGAAAACGACGAAGAGCTGCCGCTGCGCCAATACGACAAGATCCTTTTCCATCCCAAGAACGCCGTGCCGGTCGACCTGGAACACGACAATCAGCTGTTTGTCGTCCCGGTCGAGGATATCGTTGCGGTGTTCCGCCGCAACAAACCCGAAGACGATTGACTCCGCCGCCACGGTGACGACGGGCCTGGGACGGGCCGCAAACATTTGAGAACATTTTCGCCGTCGGTGCAGTTACACTAGTCGGATCAGTTACACTGGGGGGCGGGCGGTCATCCGCCGAGAATGTCGCTAGATCGAACTCACTCGCTGTAGGGGGAGGATCGGTCGCGACGGACGTTTGAGTCGCTAATGCCTTAGCCGGAACGATGCCTTCAGTCACCGATTTAATTAGCCGCAGCCAAGAGGGAACCGAAGGCGATACCGACCGTCTGTTCTCGGTGATGTATGACGACCTGCGCCGTTTGGCAGGCCGATTCCTGCAGAACGAACCGCTGCGAAACCGACTCAGCAGCTCATCGCTGGTCCACCAGGCCTACATGCGGATGGTCGACCACTCCAGAATCAACTGGCAGGGCAAGACGCATTTCTTTGCGATCGGTGCCACCGTGATGCGACGCATCTTGGTCGATCACGCCCGCAAAGTCCAATCGTTGAAACGGGGCGGTGGCTGGGAACGACGCCAATTGCACGACGATGTCACCTTTCAACTCAATCGCGACGACGATGTCGTCGCCCTGGACGACCTGCTCGAACAGCTCGCCCAACTGAACCCCCGACAAGCCAAAATTGTCGAACTGCGTTTCTTTGGCGGCATGACGATGCGTGAGATCGCCGCAGAAATGAAACTGGGTCTCCGCACGATCGAAAAGGAGTGGGCGATGAGCCGCGCTTGGATGCGACGCGAATTGCGACGTGACAGCGAGGAAACCGACGAAACTGAGTCGTCTGCCGAACCGGACACCGACTCCCCTGTTTCTCCTCCCGCGGCAACGGAACCCGAGACGACTTGATGAATGCGGAGCGTTACGCGCGGGTCCGTGAATTATTTCTAGCCGTCGACGACCTTCCCACCAACCAGCAACACGCGTTTCTGGCCTCGCAGTGTGGCGACGATCCGACGCTGATCGACGAAGTGATGTCTTTGCTGGACGAGCACGACCACGAATCGGCTCGGCTGGAAGGCAACTCGGCCAAGCAACCGGCGATTCCACCCGCCTTGGCAGACCACTCGCCCCCCGACCCTATCGTTCAAGGCACCGACGGTCATGCGGCAACGGCGGGCGCGCCGTTCCTGCCTCCCGGCCAACGCGACTCGATGATCGACGCATCGACGTCTCCGTCCCATCCGACGCCCGCGACCGGTGGTGGCCAGCCGAAGCGCCAAACCTACAAGAGCGGTGTTCGAAAATCGAAGTCCGGATCGATCCCCGCCCCTTCCAAATCAGCGCAAGTCACCCAGCAGAGTTCTCAACGAACCCACGCCTCGCCGCGGTATCGGGACGAAGAGCCGCGGCCCCGGCGACGCCCCTCGGCCGGGATCTGGCAGACCCGGGCGACGAAACATCGGCGTTTCAATGCCGGCTGGTTATGGCTGGCCACCATCTTGCCGACCGCACTGATCGGATGGTGGACCTACACGCAAGTGGCAGCGAGTCTGCGCCAATCGACCGCAAACGAATTGGCCGGTGTGGCCGACGCCGTCCGGACCAGCGTCGATCAATTCCTCGTCGACCAATCCCGACTGACCGAATCGTGGACGCGTCACCGCGACCTGAGGGATGCGATCATCGCTCTGGTTCACACCAGCGAACAAGATGATTCGGTCGACGCGCTTCGCGATTCCTCCAGCGCGAAACAAATCCGTACGGCACTGGTCGCCCAATCAAAACAGCCGGACATCAAGTATGTCGTCTGGGATCGCACCGGAAAGGTCCTCGCCAGCTGGCTGGTCGGCGGAGCCGACGTCGGGGGCAACGTCGCTCCGGACGGGGCGGCCAACTTGGCACGTGCGATGCGTGGTGAAACGGTGTTGTTCGGCCCCGAGATTTTGATCGCCGACGAGAGCGGCGTTCAACCCGAAACCCGATTGCCGGTGATGGCCGAGATCTTGCCGATTCATGATGATAACGGGCGCGTCGTGGCCACGATCTTGATTCGGGGCTTTGGCATGTACCACGCCTTGGACCAGATCTTTCGCGAAGCTTCCAACGCGGGTGGCCTGGACGTGTATGCCGTCAACGCCAACGGCATGATGGTCACCAACAGCCCCCGCGCGCTCGACTGGTTGACACGTGATGCATCCGACGACGAATCGGTGTCCTGCCGATTACGAGTCTCCGATCCGGGCACGTCCGCGCCGTCGGCCACTGAACTGTCAAGCCTTGTTCGACGCATGCAACCGCTGACCTATTCCGTCGCGGCGGCTTCGTCGGGACAATCCGGATCGCAATTGGCCCCCTATCGCAATTACGCCGGCATGGACGTGGTGGGTGCATGGCGTTGGGTCAATCGGTGGAACTTGGGCATCGTTGTCGAACGAACCACCCCCTCGGCGTTTGCGACCGCGCAAACCGTCTGGTTGGGATTCGTCGCGTTGGGGATCATCCTGACCTTCACCGCGCTGACCGCCGCCGGACGGATCGCCAGACGAACCGCAATGGCTCAGGCCGCCGTCCACCCCTTGAGCCGCTATGAGTTGATCACCGAGTTGGGCAGCGGCGGGATGGGCGTCGTCTATCGCGCCAAACATGGACAACTCGGTCGCGATACCGCATTGAAGGTACTGCGCGGTGACCGCGATAACTTGGAAGACCGGCTGCGGTTCGATCGCGAAGCCAAACTGGCCGCGTCGCTGAGCAATCCGCACACGGTCACGATCTATGACTACGGCCGGGGCGACGAAGGCGAAGCGTATTGCGTGATGGAGTTCTTGAAGGGAATCACGCTGTACGACGTCGTGGCACGCAGCGGGTTTCAGCCCATCGGACGGGCGCTGTTTATTCTGCGTCAAGTCTGCGACTCTCTCGGCGAGGCTCATAAGTTGGGACTGGTGCACCGCGACATCAAACCCCAAAACATCATGCTCTCCCTGGACGCCTCGGTCGGTGACTGGGCGGTCGTGTTCGATTTCGGTTTGGCCAAACCGCTGCAACCCGACGCCGATTCCTACCAGACCGCGGAAACGATCTGGGCCGGCACCCCGATGTACATGGCGCCGGAACGCTATCGCGAACCGAACAACATCGATCCCCGTTCGGACATTTATTCCGTCGGATGCATCGCCTACTTTTTGCTGTCGGGCCGTCCGCCGTTCATCGAGTGCGACCCGGAATCCTTGTTTGCGTTGGTGCTGACCGAACAACCGATCAGCATCGGCGTGCATCGCGACCAAGACGTCCCCGAACCGATCATCGCGTTGGTCCGAAAGTGCATGGCGAAGAGCGTGGAAGATCGCTTCTCGACGATCGACGAATTGGCGCTGGAGCTGGATCGGCTGATCGCAATGCATCCCTGGTCGGTCGAAGAAGCACGGTCCTGGTGGCGAATCCACGGGGACGAAGTCCGTTAGCGCATTGTCAACTGTTGATGCGTGTTGGTGTGCAGGCTTTAGCCCAATACCGCTAAGTTAAGCGTCGTTTCTTCAGATGAGGGCCCGTAGGCTCGCGCCAAACGGCTGATATTCGTTTGATATCAGCCGGTTCGCGCCAGCGTCCGGGCCCCCTCATTCATGTTCACTTAGCGGCATTGGGCTTTAGCCGCCCATTTTCGCTGCGTAGCAGCGACCCGGAATCGCCTAAAGGCTAAACACCAACGGCAGCTGAATCGCTTCCCCATCAGCGGAACGAAGCGCGGTACCTGCCGGGCGTGATCCCACGCTGCTTTCGAAACATCACGCTCAGATACTCCGCATGCTCGATGCCGCAACGCCGCGCGATCAAATCGAGCGGGAACGAGGTTTCCCGCAGCAAGCGTTCGGCCCGCTGGATCCGCGTTGCGACAATCATCTCGTGAGGCGTCTTGCCTAACATCGCCTTGAATCGCAATTCCAACGCGCGACGCGTCATCGATGTCGTGGCCACCACATCGCCGACCCGAATCCCCGAACAGGCGTTGGCCAAAATGTAACGCGCGGCGTTTTCAATCTCGGGATCGTCGACCGCCACGGTATCGGTCGAGCGGCGGGTTGAAATCCCGATCGGAGGCAACAGGGTTCCCGTCGCCGGAACGGATTGACCGTTCATCATCGTTTCCAACAACTCCGCCGCGACATAACCTGCCTGCTCGGCATCCGGAATGACACTGGTCAATGGCGGAGACGCCAAGCGGCACAACAGCGGATCGTCGTCGACGCCCAAGACGGCGATCGAATCAGGAACACTCCGTCCCGCTTCGTCACACAAATCCAAGATCCGCCGGGCCAACGAATCATACGCCGCCATCAGCCCGCAGGGGCTGGGCAATTCTCGAATCCAACGCAACAGCTTCGGCCGCTGTCGCGCCCACGTCGAGCGCGCGGTTTCCGGCGGGATGTCAAACACCGAAACCTCCAACCCACGCGCTTGCGCCGCAGCGACAAACGCATCACGACGCCAACACGCCCAATTGAACTCGGTTTCACCACAGAACGCCAACGTCCGCAATCCACGTTCGCGGAAATGCTCGACCGCCAAATCCGCGATTTGCTGGTCGTCGGTTTCCAACCAAGGGATGTCGGGCAGTCGCCGCGCCGCGCTCAGATCAATCGTCGGCAGCCCGGTCGCTCGGACCGCCTGCGCGATCTTGTCCGTTTCGATCCGCGCCAAAATGCCATCGCCCGGATACCGGCGCAACCAACTCGGCGGATCCGCCCCACGATGCTGCTCCGGTAAATCGACCTTCCATCGACCGAACTCTTCCTGGTATCGCAACACCCCGCGCAGCAGCCCTCGGGCATACTCGTTACTGGATTCGATCAAAAGCGCCACGCTACGTTGTTGCATGTGAAATAGCTTAGCAATGATGCGCGATATTGCATTGATGGCATCACGATTTTTGCTAAGTTTGTCGTTTTCCCCGGTCAAACAACGTCGTGTCGCGATGGTGGTTCCGCCTCCCTGCGTCACCGTGCATCCGGCACCGACACTGCGATCCGCTTCCTCCCCGCTACCCTTGGTAAAGGTTTCCCATGTCCAAACCTGTTCGCGTCGCAATGATTGGCCTCGGCTTTGGCGCCGAATTCATTCCGATCTATCAAGCGCATGCCGGCGCCGAAGTCGTCGCGATTTGCCGACGAAACGAAGTCGAATTGAACAAGGCGGCCGACCAATTTGGGATCGAGAAACGCTTCACCGACTACGCGGAACTGCTGGCCGATCCTGACATCGATTACGTCCACATCAACAGCCCGATTCCCGATCACGCGTGGATGTCGCTGCAAGCACTCGATGCGGGCAAGCATGTGATGTGCACGGTGCCGATGGCAACGACGATCGACGAATGCCGTCAGATCGTTGACAAGGTCAAGGAGACGGGGTTGAAGTACATGATGGCCGAGACGGTCGTCTACAGTCGCGAGTTCTTGTTCATCAAACAGATGTACGAGAGTGGCGAACTGGGTAAGATCCAACACCTGGCCGCATCGCACCCGCAAGACATGGACGGTTGGCCGAGTTACTGGGAAGAGATGATCCCGATGCATTACGCGACACACGTCGTCAGCCCTTGCCTGGGTCTGACCAACGCACTGGCCGAATACGTCAGTTGTTTCGGGTCCGGCGAAGTCCGCGAGTCGATTGCCAAGAAGTCGGGGAATCGATTTGCGGTCGAGACCTGTCATATCAAACTGAAAGACAGCGATCTTTCGGCGCACATCTGGCGTTTCCTGTATGACGTCGCCCGCCAATATCGCGAGAGCTTTGACGTTTATGGAACGAAGAAGAGTTTCGAGTGGACATTGATCGAAAACGAACCACACGTCCTGCACACCGCAAAGAAACCGGAATCGGAGATCGCTGAAAAGATCGAAGTGCCCGACTTTGCCCATCTGCTGCCGGCCGAAATTCAAAAGTTCACGCTGCCATCGGAAATCCACGACGCCGGCCACTTGTCATTCGTCCAAGGTGGCGGACACGGCGGATCACACCCGCACCTGGTTCACGAAATGGTCAGCGCGGTCAGCGAAGATCGCGATCCCTGGCCCAACGCCGTCACCAGCGCCAACTGGACGTGCGTCGGTTTGTGTGCACACGAGTCGGCAACCAAGGGCGGCGAGATCGTCAAGTTGCCAGAGTTCACACTGCAGTAGTGAATCGAAAACCGGCTGGCGCTCAGCCACAGCGTGTGAAGCCACAGCACGAGAAGGCGCAGGGTGAACCGTCCAATGGTGCGCAGCCCCATCGTGCTGATTCCTACCCTGATCCCGTCGACTGGCTGCCGCTGTTTCGACAGCGGGCGGCGGACTTGGGGTTCATCAACGCCGGAATCACCCCGGCGGTGGATTCGGCCGGCTTCACCGAGCTTGTGAAATGGATCGAGTCGGGATACGCGGCCGGAATGCAATACTTTGCCGACCGCTTGGACGCCTACCGCAACGCCGACGGGGTGATGGCGGGGACCAAGAGCATCATTGTGTTGGCGTATCCTTATCCGGCCGATGCCGACGCCGCAGCGGCGGACGGACTGGGATCGGTAGCCCGCTACGTCTGGCCGGGCGCCGACTATCACGACACGATCCATGCCAAACTGAAACAACTCAAACGTCTGGTCGCTGAGCTTGCGCCAACTGTTTCCACCCGCGGTTGCATCGACACCGCTCCGTTGATGGAACGCGAACTGGCACAACTGGCCGGGCTTGGCTGGCGTGGCAAGAACACGCTGCTGCTCCATCGCCAACACGGCAGTTACTTCTTTCTGGCATGTTTTTTGGTCGATGTCGAATTGCCCTATGACGCACCGCACCACACCAGTCATTGCGGCACCTGCACGGCATGCCTGGACGCTTGCCCGACCGACGCCTTTCCCGCCCCCGGCGTGCTCGACGCCAGCCGCTGCATCAGCTACCTGACGATCGAACACCGCGGCGCGATCCCGATGGAGTTGCGAGAGGGAATCGGTTCATGGGTCTTTGGCTGCGACGTCTGCCAAGAAGTTTGTCCGTGGAATCGCAAGCCGGCGCGACGAAGCGAAACGCCGGCGGAGCAACGGGTGCTCGATCGCATCGATCTCCAATCGCTGTTTGAAATCGACGAAGACACGTTTCGTGCCCGGTATCGCAAATCGCCGTTTTGGCGGACGCGGTTGCGGGGCATGCGCCGCAACGCAGCCATCGTGCTCGGCAACCAAGGCAACCCCGACGCGCTGCCCGCTCTCAAACGCGGCGCCGACGACGAAGACGAAGTCGTCGCCGAAGCCTGCCGCTGGGCGATCGAAAAAATCAGGCAGCCGCATCCCTAGCGAGCGGAAAAGGTTCTAACTCCGTTTCGATTCCAAGCACACCCGCAACACGTCGGCCAACCGCTCGTATTGATCCAGACTGTTGTACACCTGGGCCGATATCCGCAGACAGGGTAGCGTCCCGTTGAGCATGAAGATCGGCACCTCGATCGCATGCTCGTGAAAGATTCGACGCTGCAACCTGTTCGCGGACTCGCCGTCGCCCACACCTTCGGCCGGCAAGGGAACCGACGCCAGACTGCCCAGCATGTCCGCCGGCGCGGGAAGATCACAACCGAGTGCGTCGAGCAACTTTTGCCGCCCCGCCAGAACAAGTGCGTGATTGTCACGCATCAACTGCGCCAACCCACCTTCTTTGAGCCCACACAGAAACTCGATCGCCGTCGGCATGGAAAGGATCGGCGTCGGGTCGTACGTTCCCACCCAATTGAATTCCGCCAGGAATGTCGTCTTGCCCAGCCCCGGTGAATTTGCACCATGACTGATCGTGGTCGGACGGACTTCGTGTTGCCAGTCGCGGCGCACGTACAGAAACCCCGATGTCTTGGGACCGCACAACCACTTGTGATGGTTGGCGGTGTAATAATCTGGATCCAAATCAGAAAGGTCCACGGGCACCATCCCCGGCGCATGCGCCCCGTCGACCATCACGCGCACGCCGCGACGATGTGCCAGTTCAATCAGTTCCTTGACGGGCAAGACCAAGCCGGTCGGACTGGTGACATGATCGATCAACAGCAACCGCGTCTTGGACGAGAGCGTCGCATCGATTGCCTCGATCACTTGTGTGCTTGATTTGATCGGGAACGGCAGTTCGGCGACCGAGACCGTGGCGCCGCAGCGCTCGGCTGCGTATCGCGCGGCATTGTTGCAGGCGTTGTAGCCGTGGTTGGTGATCACCACTTCGTCGCCGGTGGAAAGCGGAAATGATCGCAGCACCGCGTTGACGCCTTCGGTCGCGTTCCGCACGAACGCCAAATCAGCGGGATCGGCAGCGACAAGACGACCGATGCAATCACGGACCCGATCCAGTTTCGGCAACAGCGAGCGTTCCGGTCCCAGAAACTCTATCGGGTCGCATTCCAGCCGTTCGATCCATTCGCGCTGCGCATCCATGACGACCCTCGGCATCGCGCCAAAGGAGCCGTGGTTCAGGAAGGCGACGTCGGGGTTGAGACGCCAATGCGTTCGAAATGGATTTGACACACTGTCCCCCAATTCACTGTCCCCCAATTCATCTTTCCGGCCTGCCCCGCCAAAAAGGTGTCCGACACCTTTTTGGCAAACCGCACGTTCTAGGCAATCTTGGGTGTCAGCGGCAAGACTAGGCTCTGTCCCTAAAGTCCTGCGAGCGAAAAGGGGGTCAGGAGTCAATAGTGCGAAGCACCCGTAGGGCCGTTCCGGCTATTGACTCCTGACCCCGTTTTCGCGGTTTACTGGCTGTGAACGTCGTTTAGGGACAGAGCCTAGGTGACTTGCGGATCCCTCGGCAACGATTCGCCTTGGAGACATCCGTTAGCGGCGTCGGCGACAGAATGGATGCATGTGTGCGCTTTCGAGGCGGGTGTCACGCGTGTTACGCTATCGAGTTAAGATAGTGGATGGCTCAATGCTGATCAGACGCAGCTGTCCGTTTAACGTTTCTTTGCAAAGAGAGGGGCTTTTTGTGTTTGTTGAGAAATCGAAACCAAACCGGGACAACGAGTCAGTTTGTGAGCAAAAAGGGGGGGCGCAGCTCACGCACCTGGATGCTGCGGTCGATCGGGCGGCGGACCTTCAGGACTTGGTTTCTTACCTCCGCCGTGACGCAGCGGACGATCCGATCCACTATCTGATCCGCAGCAATACGTCGGGTGACGGCGAATAATGCCTGACCTCGTTTGAACAAAAACGCGAAAGATCCCCAAATTTTCTTTCCGGCCGCCCCAAGAACTCCGTTTGGGTGCCGAACAGAAGAGCGAAACCCGAGCCGACCCAATGAAGGCTCCCTTCGAACGCCAATTTTTGGGGATCTAAGTCCATGTTAAAGAAAGCCATCGTCGCCGGCGGTGCCGTCGCACTTTTGTCAAGTTTGGCCGTCGGTGTCCCGCTGGCCAGTTACACCCGCTGCGGAGTCAGTTGGCTTCGCGATTCTGCCAGCGACGCCGTCCCCCTGGAGTGGGAGCTGAAGCGGGCCCGTCAAATGATCAGCGATTTGAAGCCCGAGATCACGGACAACGCCAAACGGATTGCCCGCGAAAAAATCGAAGTCGTCCGGCTGGAAAAACAGTTGAATGAAACCGAATCTCGGCTGGCCTCGGCCCGCAACGACATCGAACGATTGACCGGCGATCTGGAAGGCGGCAACGAGTACTTTACCTACGCCGGGCGCACCTACACTTCGGTGCAAGTCCAAGACGACTTGAAGAATCGCTTCAAGCGTTTCAAGACGCGCCGGGCGACTGCGGATAAACTGCAACAAATGCTGACCGCTCGGCAGGCGACTTTGACTGCGGCACAACATCGCATGGAAGAGATGCTGAGCGCGAAACGCCAATTGGAAGTCGAGGTCGAGAACTTGCAAGCACGTTTGGGTGCACTTCGAGTGGCCCAGACGGCGAGTGAGCTGAGTTTGGATGACAGTCATCTGTCCCAAACCCGTCGACTGCTGGACGAGATCGAAACCCGTATCGACGTCGAAGAAGAAACGATGAGCGTGGATGCGGAATACTTTGGCGAAATCAACTTGGAAGAGTCCGGCGACGAAGACTTGCTGGACGACATCGCCAACTACTTCGATTCCGAGCCCAGCCAGCCCCAGGCCCTCGTCTCCATTCAATTGGACTGAACGTTGCGCCTGTTTGCCGAAAGAGTCTGTTCGCCGAAGTCGCTCGCAACCTTCGCTTCTCCTCTGCTCCTGTCCGATGAACGAAACGATTCGCCCAACGACCGACACTGCTCAAACGTCCGCGTGGCGTTTGTGGATCGATCGTTGCGGCGGATTCGCGTTGTTGGCCGGAGACCGTGTGAGCGTCGGTGGCGCGCGATCGGATTCAACGACCGACATCCAGGTCCGCACCGATTGGCGGCGCTGCGAGGGGAACGTCGTTCGCCGCAACGGTGACTATTTCTGGTCCGCTGCGGATGATCAAGCGGTACAACGACAGGATGCGGGTGGACAATTGCTGATTGACAACAGCGTGTTTCCGATCTCGGGTTCGGCCACGCTCAGGCTGCATCAGCCCTCGCCGCTGTCGCGTTCAGCGATCCTGTCGCTGGATCCGCCCCATCGGTTTGACCAGCACGTCGATCAGGTGTTGTTAGTCGATCAAACCGTTTTGATCGGGCCGAGTGCCGGCGACCATATCCGTTGCACCGCACTGGACACGACGGCGGTGCTGGTGATTCGCGACGGACGCTGGCAAGCGAAGTTAAAACCCGGCGCGACGACGGCCGGATTGTCGCGTCGAACCACTCGACCGCAACCGGTCGACCTTGTCCCGGGACGCCGAGTCTCGATCGGTGAACTCGACATGATGTTGGAAGAAGTATGAAGACTCTCGCCCCCGAAACACGCACACTCGTTGGCCGAGACATGACAGAACAACCGATCGAGGCGGCCGACGTTGCCGCCAAGCCACAGGGCATCGGCAATCCCAATGGATCTCCGACTGACGACCAAGCGGAGAACACGCAGCGTCAGGGACGAAAGAGCAGAGCAGGACTTGCCGCGAAGTTCTTTCGATGCTGCCAACCGAAGTCCAAGGGGCGAGAGCCGAAAACCAGCCACCCCGATCCGCAATTTTCGGGTGACGGTTCCGTGAATGAGGATAGAATGCAACCTGCGTTCACCGAAACCTCGCTCGGATTGCCCCCCGAAACTCGACCGATGTCCTTTACCTATGCCCCCGGTTCTCAGCCGCTGCCGCCGTACACGATACGGCGTGGAGTCGGTGTGGGGGGATTCGGCGAAGTCTATTTTGCGGTCAGCCAGGCGGGTAAAGAAGTCGCACTCAAGCGGATCCAACGCAACCTGGAAATCGAGTTGCGTGGCGTCTCGCAGTGTTTGAATCTGAAGCATCCGAATCTGGTTTCCCTGTACGACATCTGCCGGGACGCCGACGGTGGGTCTTGGGTGGTGATGGAGTACGTGGCGGGGGCGAATCTGCGTGAGATTCTCGATCGCAACCCGGCTGGGTTGCCCGAGGCCGAGGCGCGGCGTTGGTTTGCCGGCATCGCCGCCGGCGTGGCCCATCTGCACAGTGCCGGTTTAGTGCACCGTGACTTGAAGCCCGGCAACATCTTCGATGATCTGGGGATCGTGAAGGTCGGTGACTACGGCTTGAGCAAATACATCTCGTCATCACAACGGGGCGGCCACACCGAGAGCGTGGGCACGTTTCACTACATGGCGCCGGAAATCGGTCGCGGCAAGTACGGTCGCGAGATCGACGTCTATGCACTGGGCATCATGCTCTACGAGCTGTTGACCGGACGCGTGCCCTTTGACGGCGAAAGCTGTCACGAAATCATCGTCAAACACCTCACGGCGCTACCGGATCTGTCCGCTGTGACGTCACCGTATCGGGAAACGATCCTGGCGGCCTTGGACAAGGATCCGGCGAAACGACCGGCAACGATTGCCGATCTGGTTGCCCCGCTGGGACTTTCGCTCTCCGACGCCGCGGCGGTCCCCACCGTGGTCAGCGCGACCATCGGAGACGCCCCATCACCAGCCGGCGAACCGGGTTCACACGATCAGCGGCGGGGCACGTTGCAGGACAACGCGCGGGACAACGTGCGGGACAACGGCCGGTACGCCGAAGACATCGATCCGGTGGTGGGACTGGAGTATTCCGATTCGGCCGCGGCGGCTCCGGCCTCGGTCGACGAACCGCTGCTGCGAGCGATCCGCTCGGCGGCCCATGACTTACGTTGCTGGTGGAAATCGCTCGAGCAATCGCCGCGGTCCCGGTTTTGGATCGGCGCCTTCCTGGCATTTGTGCTGTTCATCAACACGCATTGGTTGTTGCCGGCCCTTTCGATCTTGGGTGCGTTCTACGTGCCGTACTACATCATTCGACAGATGGTGCTGCATTCGAGTGAACAGCCCAGCTATGCCAAGGCGCATCGGATTGCATCCCAAGCCGGCCCGTCCCACAAGGCCAGGACCAGGCAAGAATGGCGCAGCGAGGTGCGTCATCTGCTGCGGGCGAAGCATAACTTGGTGCGAATGGCGGAGCTGAACACGTCGTGGATCGCGTCGTCGTTGACGGTGTTGACGATGGCGGTTGCCGCCGGAGTGATCGGACTGCGCAGCGGCGATGTCAGCGCCGTCGACGTGGCACCGTACTTCTGGATGGGCTTGGTGGTGCTGGTCGGGGCACAGGGCATCTTGGGACTGGGAAAACTTTGGGAACGCGATGACGGCGAAGGGCTGCCCAGGCGATTAGTGCTGGCTGGGGTCGGTGCCGGAGTCGGATTGTTCGCCTATGCATTGAATGAATTTTTCCTGCTGTCGCTGGTTCCCGGCGGCAGCGAAATGCTGGGCTCTGAATTGCCGCAAGCGCTGTATCGTGAGGATTCGACAATTCGGGCGTCGGGCATGATGGCCCACTTCGCCTTGTTGTTTGGAGGCATCCGTTGGTGGAAGTCGGTTGATCCACTGCGGCGAACACGATTGAGTCTGTGGAGCGTGGCGGTCGTGTGCGTCGCGGCCTGGGGAGTCCAGCAATTGATTCCGGTCCCGCAACCGATGGGATTGCTGGTCGCCGGCGGGCTGGCGATGGCGACGCAAATGTCGGCCCCTTGGATCAACCCACGCATGTTCGCGGCCAACCCGTGGCCGAGACGCAAGCATCCGTCACCCCGTCTTCGGGAGGCTAACGCATGAAAACGCTCTTTCCCGCCGCGTCGGCCTGTTTCGTCGTCGCATTTGTCGCGTCGGTCGGACTTGCCGAATCGTCTCTCGAAGCCACCGCCCAGCGCGCCGGCAAGAACGTCTCCGAGCAGCCGATTTCCGAGTCATCCGCTTCGGCCGATCCGGCGTCATCGGCCGAGCCGAAACAGACGGAGCTGTCGGTCGCCCCGATGCACCACGTGACCTATCCCGACGATCGGCCGTCGTGGCTTGAAATCGAACCGGACCTGCAGTCACCGGTCCACCGGTGGGTCGTGACCACGAGTGGCGCCGAGACGATGGAACAGTGTGAAGCGGAATTGGAGGTGCTCAAGCCCGCCGCGGTGGCGCTGTACATCAAAGAAACAACCGGCTGGGTGTGCGACGATGCGTTCCTGGATGAGCAGTGGATCGAAGACGAACTCGTCGATCGACGGTACGTCGGCACGCTGCAAATGGGTGATCGCCAATTGCACGAGATCGCGGTCGAGCTGACGTTCGATGCCGACAGCCGAAAACGCATTCGCAGAGCAATGAACAATTCGGTGGTCGGAGAGCGGTTGCGGGCCATGGCAGGTCTGTTTGCGTTAGCGCTCGTCGGGCTGTGTTGCACCGGAGGCGTGCTGGGGGTGTTTAGCCGGCGCTACGCGTCGTAGCGATTGGTCCTCGCGCTGTCTTTGCCACCGTCATTGGGCTGAGAATCGCGGTTTTTAGCAGTCGGGCCGCTGCGGTGGGATAGCCGATCGCGCACGCCTGTCTACAATCTGCGGTAAGCTTTCCTATTGGTGGTTCCCGGTGCCAGGCAGCAGAAACGATGATCATGACAGACGAAATTGCCCCCGTTTACAATGCCGCGACGATTGGAGCGGACAGCATCCTCCTGGTGGACGACACGTTGATTTTGCGTGATCGACTGGCGATGGCGCTGCGGCAACGCGGGTTTCGCGTTCAAACCGCGGGAAGCTACGACGAAGCGGTTGAAGTCTTCCAGCACTCGCCCACCGATTTGGCCGTCTTGGATCTTAGAATGCCTGGGCGTTCAGGACTGGATCTGCTGCGGAAATTGTTGCAGATGAATCCGAATGCACGAATCATCATGCTCTCGGGGTTCGGCAGCATTCCCGCGTCGATCGATGCCGTCCGCGCCGGAGCGATCAATTTCCTCAGCAAGCCCGCTGATGCGGATGACATCTTGGCGGCGTTTGCCCGAGGCGACGAGCCGTCGGTCCCGACCGGCGAAGTCAGTTTCCCGGCGCCCTCGCTGGCCCGGAACGAGTGGGAGCACATCCACCGCGTGCTGTCCGATTGCGGAGGCAACATCAGCGAAGCGGCCCGTCGGTTGGGAATCCACCGACGATCGCTGCAACGCAAACTGCGCAAACGAGCTCCAGAAGATCCGGCCAGTCCCGAAGTCGTCGAAGACGACGAACTGGAGTGAAACCGCGCAGAACCCCGGGTCTGTTCCCAGACCACCGGGGGTCTGACCCCACGAGGCGTCACCGCGATCTGACCCCACGAGCGGTCAAATGGGACCCATGCACCGAATAGGACCTATAGGACAAATGGGACCTATGCGTCTCCTCTGTCCCATTGGTCCTATTGCTCACTGACCCACCGGGGTCTGTCCCCGGCCGCGGGTCTGACCCACCTGACCCACCGGGGTCTGTCCCCACCAGCGGTCAAATGGGCCCCGTGCACCGAATAGGACCTATAGGACAAATGGGACCTATACGTCTCCTCTGTCCCATTGGTCCTATTGCTCACTGACCCACCGGGGTCTGTCCCCCGCCGCCGATCCGACCCACCGGGGTCTGTCCCCGGCGGGTGCGATCAGCCGGGGTCTGTCCCCGGTGGGGCGGGGCGCGTCCGGTTGAACACCCAATCGAGAGGTGTGTGACGATTCGCGCAGGCTTGATCCGCGGGCGCCATCATTCTGGGTGCTCCATCTGAGTTCATGCAGCGGACCGCTGGCGGCCGTTACAGGCTCAGAATGGCTGCGAAAGTGGATGCGGGCTCGCCGCGTCCGCTGGTTTGGTCCCGTTTCAACCGGGATAACCGTCAAAAGGTACATCAATTGCAGCAAAAGTTTAAAATCTGGGCGACTTGCATAATCCTTGCTGGTGAGCAAAACTTCGCCAATCAGATTGATGTCGCCCCCTTACCTGCGGCACCAAACGAGACACCCCTAGAAGAAGGAAATCCAATGAAAGGTCTTCGAGTTTTTGCGGCTTGCACTGCGCTGTTGATCGGTTCACTTGCCGCCGTGAACGCGTCGGCTGGTTGCTGTGAGCCTGCACCGGCTCCTTGTTGCGAACCCGCACCGGTTTGCTGCCCGCCGCCCCCAGTTCCCGTGACGTTCTGCGTCGTGGATCCCGTGACGTGCTGCAAGTACCCCGTCACCGTCTGCGTTCCTTGCCAGTGCGCCGGTGAAGTGCCTTGCTACGTCGGCTGCCGCAAAGGACTTCTGGGTCGCAAGATCCTGACGTACAAGTTCCAGTGCTGCGGCGAGTGCGTGGACATCGTGATCACCAAGCACGGTCGCGTGATCGTCCGCGACTGAGTGATTAAAGAACAGGTTCCACCGCTTTGGTCTCGCGGTCAAAGCGGTAAACCTGTTTTTTTTGTGGGTCGGCGACATACAGGTACTGATCGTCGGCCGTAATCCCGACCGGTCCAGCCAGCGGTTCACCTTCGAACCACTTTTCCGTCGTCCCATCGGCACCGAACCGCCAGATCGCCTTGCCATAGCCGTCGGTGACAAACCCTCCGTCGCCGGTCCAGACCACCCCGTTGGGGAATGCGTAGGGGCGATCGCCGACAACGGTTTCCGCGGTCTTTTTCTCCACGTCGATTTTCTGAATCGCTTCGGCATCTGGCGTCACCGCCCACAGGTTCCCCTCGTCGTCCAGCGACAATCCGCGGGCGTTGACTCGGGCGACCAATTCGGGCTTGCCACCTTCGATCGGTAGCCGAAACACCGCCCGCCGCTCCGCGTCACCGACATAGATCGTCTTGCCGCCGTCACCCACCACGATCGCCATCGGGATCCCCAAGTAGCCATTGTTCAGTGCCACCAGTTTCGCGCCGGGCTGTTTGGCATGATAGATCTCGCGGGTGGCCGAATCGCCGATCAAAATTCCGCCGTCTGGATGGGGGGTCACGCACCAGGGCGCGTTCATCGGCTTGCGCAACAGCGGCGTCCCGGGGGTGAAAACCTTGAACCCCTCTCCATCCTGAATCCAAACCCCCGGCAAAAATCGGTCCACCACCAGCAGCTTGCCGGCATCGATCGCGACCGCTCGCGGGTAATTGACCGTCGCCTTGTCCGAATCGATCGGCTCAGGGACTTCGACCTCCTTGCTCGCCGCGGCAGATTCAGAGTCCTCTTGGGCCTTCGCCGTTCGCATGGGGCTCGCCAGCCCCAGTGGAATGACCAGCAAGGCCAACAGGGCGGAACGGTGGCAGGATATTCCGATTGCGCAAAGTTTTCTAATGATCACGATTGGGAGTGCCGAACATAAAACAAGAAATGTACCGAGAAGCGGTTTCGGATGTCGCAACGCCTCCCAGCGGAAAGATTTGGAACATGATAACGTCAAGCCACTCGATTACGCGGGTCTTGCCTGGTCGAAACACGTCGAGTCGTCGAAAAATGTCTGCGACCGGCCTTTGCCGCCGCATTTGGCAACATGCCAAGTGGCTTTGGCTGATCATCGCCGCTTTGCTGGCGTCGGGAACTCCGACGATGGGCGGGGAACCAGTCGTGCGAGCGGCAGCGGACGTCTTTGAAAGCGAACGGGTCGATCTCTCCGGTGTTAAACCGGTCAATCGCGCAGCACGCGACGTCGCCGTCGGTCACGCGGTCGAAACCGACCCAGTGGTGCGGCCGGTGTCGTATTACGAAGGCGAGATGGGTTACGGCCCCGCCGTCTTTGAATCGAGCTGCGGCTGCGAGACGGTTTGTGACTGCCCTGTGGGCGACGTCTTCATGGATCCCGGTTGCGGGATCGAAGCGTCTTGCGGGTTCGAAGCATCCTGCGGTGCGGAAACGTGGATCGAGCCGGGCTGTGGATGCGAGGGTGTCGGATGCGACGCCTGTTGCGACGGCTATGACCCGATGTGCGGATGCAACGCATGTCGTGGCGGCATCGGAGGATTCATCGATTGCTTGTTTCCGCGATTGCGGATCCAGTGGGCTCAACTGGACCTGTTTGCCGGCGTGGCCGGGCACACCGGTCCGATGAATTTCGCCAACACCAGCTCGACGGGAACCGACCGTCGCGGGACGGGCAGCTTTGGATTCTATGAAGGATTCAACAAAGGAACCGCGGTTCGCTTCTTCGGCGCCGACCTCGCCTGGCAATCCGGCGTTCGCTTTACCCAAAACAATCTTTCTGGAGCCGGATTCAGCGACGAGACGCGGGGCCAAGTCTTCTTGACCAGCGGTATCTTCCGCACCGTCGACTACGGTTTTCAGTACGGCTTGGTGTTGGACTATCTGTACGAAGACTGGTACTACCGCAGCGATCTCGTCCAGCTCCGCGGTGAACTCGGCTGGGTCAATCGCGGCTGCAACGTGTTCGGATTGAAATTCGCAGTAGGCATCGACGACGACCGCGCGACGACCAGTGTTCTGGACAACAGCGGAACCGTCGTCCGCAATGACATCGCGATGGAAGCGATGACGCAGTATCGATTGTTTTATCGCCAACGCTTGGCCCGCCTCGGTTCCTGCGAAGGTTTCGTCGGCTGGACCGACAATGACGACGGCTTGCTGGGCATGGAGCTGGATCTACCGATTCACGGAAACCTGCTCTGGAACACCTCGGCGACGTATCTGATTCCCAATGAGGGAACCGGCAGCGGCGGCAACCAGGAAGAAGGCTGGAATCTGGCGATCGGATTCACCTACCGCCCGGGCGGACTCGGCGGACAATCACGCTACTCGCGGCCGCTGCTGAAGGTCGCCGACAACGGCACAATGATGGTGGATCGGAAGTAACACGGTTGGAGCGCACGCCACTGGCTGACGGGCTGTTGATTTCATCAGCCGTTTGGCGCGCGAGCCTACGGGCCCTGCTGCGTGCGACTTTGAAAGACCGGAGGGCTCGCGCCCTGCCGCTAACAGACTCTGAAAGACCGGAGGGCTCGCGCCCTGCCGCTAACAGACTCTGATTGGACGGCGTTTGCTGTCTCTGATAACCTAAGCGACGCTCCGGCGCCTTTTCCATCGGGCGATTTTATTGTTTGTATAAGCGGCTTGCTGCGGGACGATCGTGGTCAAAAAGAAATCGCCTTCGGGCAGCAAGCCAACTCCGCCGCCAGCTGCCCCGCCACGCCCCAACCTTTCGGTCCGCCGGAAGGTCATGCTGAGCATCGTCGTCGTCGCGTCGTTCTTTTTGGTCGCCGAGGCGTTGCTGCGTGTTGCGGGGTATCGCGCGCCCCAGGGCGTCGAGCGAATGGAATTTACCTTTCCGATCGACGACTACAACACGAACTCCCCGCAGCCCTTCTTGGCTCGCGACGACACCCTTTTTTGGCGTCCGCGCCCCGGAGCGCTCGGACACAACAGCGTAGGGTTTTACGGCCCCGAATTCTCCGCCGACAAGCCGGACGGGGTGTTTCGCGTCGTCTGTCTCGGTGACTCCTGCACGCACTTCGGACCGATCACCTATCCCGACATGTTGCGTGCGTACCTGGACAAGGTCGCGCCGGGAAAGTTTGAAGTCATCAATGCCGGTGTCATCGGCTACACCTCCTTTCAAGGCAAACGGTTACTGGAAACCGAGGCGGTCGGTTGGGATCCCGATTTGGTTACCGTGTATTTCGGCTGGAATGACCATTGGCTGGCGCGAGGGTTCCAGGACAAGGATCAACAGTCGGGCAAATCAACCGTGGCCGACGGCTTGGGCAACGCTCGCATCTTTCAGCTGATTCGAAGTTTTGTGAAGCGTCCCTCGGCGAACGCCGATTCCGGGATGCGAGTCGAGCCGGAGGACTATCGTGCCAACCTGAGAGAGATCGGCGCGACTTGCGAAGCCAACGGAATTCGTTGTTGGTACCTGACCGCACCCCACGCGTTCGACATCGGTGTTCCGCCCTATCTGATCGAGTCGGGAGAAGCGAAGAATCTGGAAGACCTGCTCGAGATTCATCGCCACTACAATCAGATCGTCAGAGACGTTGCCGACGCGCGGGGTGACACGCTGATCGATTTAGCGAAGGAGATCGACCCGATGAACAAGCTGGAGTTGTTCATCGAGGATCACATTCATCTCTCGCAACAAGGCCGGCTATTGGTCGCCAAGCGGCTGGCGGACGAACTGCGTGCGTCAGGCATCTTGCAAGTCGATGGCGAGGAGTAGTGGCGTGATCCGTTAGCGGAACGCCAGGCGACAAGTCGCGCCCGATGACAGGCTGGAAGCCTATCCCACTCTCCCACCGGTTTTCAATCTCGGGGGACTTCGATGCCTCGGATCATGGCCAGCAATTCTTCGTCGACGTCGCGCCCCTCGATTTCGGCTTCGGCGGTTAGCTGCACACGGTGTCGCAACGCCGGGATCGCGACTTCCACCACGTCATCGGGGATGGCGTAGTCGCGACCGCCGAATCCTGCCAGCGTGCGAGCGCATTGCATCAACGCCAACCCGGCGCGTGGCGAGGCACCGATGTGAAACGCCGGCCACGAGCGCGTCGCGCGAACGATCTTGTTGATGTAATCGACCAGCGCGTCTTCGACGTTGACCGTTCCGCACAGCTGAATCATCTTCCGCACGGTCTCGGGGTCGGTGATCGTTCGCACTTCGTTTTCCAGCCGTTCATTCAGATTCACCTGCTTGCTGTGCAGTTTCAAGATCTCCGCTTCTTGGGCTTCGTTGGGGTAATCGACCTTCAACTTGAACATGAACCGATCCAGTTGAGCTTCCGGCAGGTTGTAGGTGCCTTCGCTTTCCAGCGGGTTTTGCGTCGCCATGACCAAGAAAGGTTGTGGAACGACGTGGCTGGTGCCGTCGATGGTGACACGGTATTCCTGCATGATCTCCAGCAGTGCCGCGTGTGTCTTGGCGGGCGAGCGGTTGATTTCGTCGGCCAGCAAGAGCTGAGTGAACACCGGCCCGGGGCGAAAGCGAAACTCGCTCTTTTGCATGTCGAACACGGGGGCGCCGGTGATGTCCGAAGGCATCAGGTCGGCGGTGAATTGGATTCGGCCGAAATCGCAGCCGAGTGCCCGACCGAGTGTGCGGACGAACAACGTCTTGCCCAGCCCGGGAACCGATTCGATCAGCACATGTCCGCCGGAGAACAGTGCCGTGAGTGTTCCGAGCACCAGTTCGTCTTGGCCGACGTACAATTTGGCGACTTCGGCCGAGACCGCTTGGTACAGCCTTTCGACCGGTTCGAATCGTTCGCTTTTGCCTTGAAACGCAACTGGATCGGTCGCCGCGGTGGCGGTCGCTGACGAGGCCGCTGGGGAGGCCGCCGCAGAGTTGGTCGGCGCGTCCACGCTTGTGCCATGGGGTGCCAGCAGGTCGTCGGAACCTGATCCGGCTTGTGTGTTTCCAGGAGTCGGGTCAGTCAACGGTCAGCCTCGATCAGGTGGGTTGGAATCGTCTCGACGACGATCAGTAGATTCTGGATGGATTGTACTCGTGTCAACCGCCTTGGCTGTTTCGCCAGGCGGGTCACGGTGTGTTTCGCCGGATGTTTCGCCGGATGTATCGCTGGGCGAGTCCGCGATCAGTGGTGGCGCCGTCACTTTCGGGGCCATCCGTTTCGGGTCGGGCACGTGCAAGTGGAGCGCCGGGTCGGGGGCGTGAACGGGTTCTTCAATCACCCACGGGCCCGACGTTTCATCTCGAACGTGTTTCATGTAGTCACTGATCCGGCGCCGGGCGAATGTTTCACCGCCGCGTCGCCGCATCAAGGTGGCCACCGCGGTCAAGTGGTCTCCGAAATGCGTCAAGACGCCGCGATCGACTCGTTTGGGCCGACCAAAGATCGGCATCAACATCAAGCAAATGACAAAGCCCAGGATCGCGATATGAAAGGTGACGAAGCTGAGTGGGAACTCGGTGAAAAACTCCGCTCCGGAAGCCCTGGGAACTTCCGTGCCGCGGTCGCTGATCGGCAAGGAGAACGATGCCGTCGCGAAACTCACTTGTGGCTGTGAGCCATCGGCCAGTAGGCGTTCCCGTGGATCCACCCGTTTGGACTGAATCAACGGCGCAAACGACGTGCGGATCAACCGCTCGGCGAGCGCCTGGTTTTCTGGTTTGGTCAATCCATAGTTGGTCAGCAAAGAACCACCGGCGACCACCACAACTTGCGAGTTGCCCCAGGCTTTGCTGGTCAGGCGGGCGACGATGGTGTCACCGTTTTCGGACAACACGATGGGCTGGAAGTCGGTTTTCGTTGAGGTCGCTGTCACACTCTGCCCCATCGGCCAGACCGGCGCCCCCGGGCCGACCGGTTGAAACACGATGGTCCCCTGTTGTGACTTGTTTTTGCGATCATAGGCTTCCAGCACCCATTCCACGCGACGCAGATGCTCGGATTCGGCCAGATCACTCCACGCGTCATCGCGAGCGGCCTCGGAATCCGCCAACACCATTCGGGTCTGTTGCACCTTGGGCTGGATCGATAGCCAGCCGTTGGAAGGTAAAGCCGTTCGCAACAGTTGCCACTGGTGTTCTTTGATCAGGTTCTCGGCGTATTTCCTGCGATACTCCAGCCGTTGCTCCGGTGGCGCGAGCGGTCGGGCATCACGAAAAAACTCCGTTTCACTGCCGCTATCGGGGACCACATAGATCAGCGTCTTGTCGTTCATCCGCAACCATTGTTCCAACCACCGTGTCGTGTTGGATTCGATTCCCGTCGGATGTGTCGGCGTCCAGACGATCACCGAGCTGCGTTTCGATCGGTCTGTCAAACGAGTCAAATCGCGCGTGGAAAAACCGGCGTTGCTAAAGGCGTTGCGCAACGTCGTGAATCCATTGACACTGCGTTTGGCCAAAATCCCAACGCTGGGGCCGTAGCTGGTCCGTAATCCGCCGTCACAGCCGACGAGTACCAACAGCAGGAGCGCCGGGAGCATGATGCGTTTCATTTGCCCGCTCCGTAGGCTTGGGTGGCCGATTCCAACATTTCGTTCTGCCGCCACAGTTGTTCGAACACGTGGGCGGAAATCTCGTGCCGACCAAAATAAGACTGCTCGAACGCGTCGGCAGTCGCCCGCAACCAGGTCGCGATGGTGTCGTCGTGGTTGCGGGTTTCGCGAACATAGCGGCCGTTTGTCTTTCCGCGACTGAGCCGTAGTAGCCCGTTGCGATCCAACAACAGAAGCTGATGGCCGAGCATCAAGATGATTGCCTGGTCATAACGTCCTTCATGCATCAAGCGTTCGCATTCGGTCCGCAGGTTCACATCCGTTCGCCGCAACTCGGGCGGTAAATGTTTGATGCGTTCCAGGGTCTGTTCGTCGGGCAACCCCTTCGTCCGGGATGCCGCGGCCGCTGACGTGCGATTTTCCAGCCGCAATTCCGCTCGCGAGACGACGTAGACCGTGATGCCAACAATCCCCAGCACAATCACGGCCAATAGCACCCATCCAAACAGATTGCTCCACGTCAATGAGCTTCCGAACAAACCCGTTGACGGAGCGGTTCCAGTGGTCGTCGTATTGGACGACGGATCGGGCCGATCAATCTTTTTCGGTTTGGGCAACCAGCGGCTCTCGCGATGGATCGAGTCGTCTTGACGGAGTTCCAATTCGATGGGCACCAGTTGTCTGGATTCCGGATCGTACCAGGGGGTGGAATCCAGCGACTCGGTCACGCTCGCGTCCACCTCGATCGTCGTGGACGAGTTCGCAGCGTCACCGGTTTGCACCAGTGTGATGGCGAGGTCACGTTGTTCGTTTGGCATCAGCCGGTTCGCGCCAGCGTCCGGGCCAGTCCCCAGATCCGACTCAACCGATCGACTCACCGGTGCAACGCCGGCGTTGGCGACATGCCCGGTCAGCGACGGAGGCACCGCCATTGCCAAAGCGATCGCGAGCAGTCCCACCACGATTCCCGCCCGCTTCAGCTGCAACCGGTACCGCAACGCTGTGAAGCATTTATTTCCTGTGTTTGACGAGGCTTTAGCGGCAGGGCGCAAGCCCTCCGGTTCGTCATCTTTACCAAAACACCGGAGGGCTCGCGCCCTACCGCTAAAAAAGGCTTCACTGCGTTGCCGGTGACGCCGACCGTCTGCTGACGTTGGACTGAATTGATTGCGTCCCATCACGGTGCCTCTCCGATTGCAGGAGCGGTGTCGAGCGGAATCGGCGGCGGGACCGATTCGACCGGCCGCTGTGACGCAACTTTCGGCACGCCGGTTTCTTCGCCGAATTGACGCAAGGCCTCGGCCCGCACGGCCAGTTCGACGTCCCAACCCTCCAGCCGGATGCGTGTGTCCAGATAGGCGATCATGCGTACCACCACGCTCAACCCGCCGACCACCCAAAGGGCCAGCGGGTAAAGCACCAACAGTGTCACCAGGCCAAAATTCCAATAGCCGGTGGCGATCCCACGCACCCAAACCAAACTATAAAACAGTCCGGCAAAGATGATGGTCAGCGTCGTGGCGACCGCGATCCAGCGGCTGCCGACGTCGCTACCGGCGGGCCGATGCAAGGCGCGTGCGCGGCGGCCGAGCGTGATCTCGTTGGGATTCTTGCTTCGCAGCGGACACATCTCCAACAAAATCATCTCCGGCAGAAACGGCCGCCCGGCACGAACCACCAGGGCGACGAAAAAAATGATGATGGGAAGCGTGATGTCCAGGAACGTGTCGTAGGGCTGGAACAACCGCAAAGCGACCAGGATCATCACCGGGATTGCCAAGCGGCGAATCCCCAAGCAATAAAACCAACGCCAGAATTGTTGCCGTGAGATCTTCAGCGCGCTGCGCCAACTGGGCTTTTGCTCGAACACCGCTTGGCCCAAATAGATTGTCGTGACGACTCCCGCCGCCGGTGTCTGCAAAAACACCAGCAACGCCATCCAGGTCCCGTAGCGGATCAGTTCCCAAGTCGCCTCGGAATCATCCAAGCCATATTGGGCTTCGGTCAAGGGAATCCAAGACAGCAGCAGCGCGTTGGCAACCATCCAAGGCCAGGCGCCCAACAAGAACCCGATCAACAGCATCGACGGGTAGCGGTGCAACAGCACAAGCGCCAAGTCGCCGATTTCCGTCAACGTTCGGACCCTGACGGCCACGTGGGTTTGATCAAGTTGCATCGCGGTCTCCTTCGTCAGCGGGGACACGCGAATCCACCAAATCCGCGTAGCGCGCCGTCCGCACCAACGATCCCCGCTCGCTTTCGTTTCGGGGGAATCCGAGCACGACGAAATACAGCGTGATCATGCCGCTGGAAAAAATCGACCACGCCACCTTGATCAAATAGGGCGCCCCGCTGGGTGACAGAAAACCTTCGGTGAACGCTGCCAAAACAAACATCGTCGCGCTGGCCGCCATGACCGGCACCGCGTCTCGTCCGGATTGGCGGACCGAGTCGACACGCGACATCCCGCGGGTGTAGAACAGCCCCATGCCCAATCGCAATCCCGCGCCGGCCGACAACGCGATCGCCGTCAGTTCAAACGGACCATGCGCGGTCACAAATTCGAAGAAATGATCGGCGCCTTCGATCCCGTCACGTGACATGTATCCGAAGGTTGCGCCCAGGACGATGGCGTTGTAGGCGAGTGTGACCAGACACGGAATCAACAGAATGCCATAGGCAAAACACTGCAGCCCGATCCCGGTGTTGTGGCGGATGTAGAACGCCGCCCGCGCGGTGTATTCTTCGGGACGCACCGCCAGCGGTTCTTTGAACGACTCCGCCGTCCCCTCCAACATCTTCGTGCCGCAGATCCGCTCGGCGAATCCCGGAAACTGTGCTTCACTGGCGCCCATCACCATCGAGAGCGCGAACAGTCCAAAGAAAACCAGCGTGGCGACGCGGACGCAGCCGTCGTTGAAGATCCGCTGCGGCGCTTCCTGAAATAAGATGCGAATCCAACCGCCGGGGGCCGGGGTATGGGTGCGATAAAGCTGGTTGTGCGCGCGGGCGACCAACCGGTGCAGGTAGGTGACCGTGTTGGGCGGCAGTTGGTAGGCATCGGCAAGCGCCAGATCCGCACAGGCCGCCCGATACAGCGAAGAAAACCGTGCCACGCCCGACGCCCCACGGTGTTGGGGGCTGACCGAATCCGTGCTGCCACGCAATTCCATCGCCTCGCACAAACGCTCCAGCTCCGTCCAATCGACGCGACGTTTTTCTAACAGTTTGGCGACATTCACTGGCCGTCCCCCGCAGTCCGAGGTGGGTCGCTTGTCGGTGCAGCGGGCGCCGGAGCGGGCGGTGGAGGATTCGCCGCCGCGCTCGACGACGAGTGGCTCCAAACGTCGCCGCGCTGCGTTGTCTGTCGACGCTGAACGGGTTGTCGCTGTGCCGGTTTCCCCAGCTCATCGGGAATCTCGCTTTGCAGCGGTTCGGCCAACCCCGACGGTTTGTCGGCATCTTTGGCCAGCGGGCTGTAGCCGGCCAACGGCCCCAGATCGGCCGGCTCGGTCATCGAATCGGCCAGAAACGTTTTGTAATAAAGCGCGTACAACAGCAAGTCGGGGTCAATGTCCTGGCGGAATTCAAAGCGTTCGATCAGCGGGTCGGACAGGTTTCTCGCGACTTCGCGACGACGCGGCGGGGTCAAAAAATGTCGCCGTTCGACATACGTCGCCAGGGTCCGCGCCATTTTTCGTGTGACCAAGTAATCGCCGGGAACGTACGACGCCAACGCCGGCACGCGTGCATCGTCGACTTTGGCGATCGGCAATTGCCACTTCCGCTCGTCCACCACGACCATCGTTCCGGCCGCCAAATCGCCCAGGCGCTGCATCCGCTCGGTCATCATCATCGTGACCAACCCGATGATGCCCGTGGGGATGAAGTAGATCGGCGGAACGTCAGGGTCCCAGGTATTGATCGCCGCGACGGGCGCCAGGTCCGCGATGCGGAGCAGATTGCGCAGCAACGCGCTGCGTGGTGAAACAGGGCGGCCATCGACCTCGATCACGCGGATGCCACAAAACCACTTCCCCACCGTGCGGCCGTTGAAATACGCCTCGCCGATCGTTCCGTAAAACCAATTGATCACAAAGATCAAGATCACGATGAAGGCAAAGGTCAGCGGGCCGTAAAACGTCGACAACGCGCTGAGCATGCCGCCGATGATCAAAATCGCCAAGCCGACGGCCACAATCACGCCCCAGCGGACCGCCAAATCAATCAAATACGCCGGCAGACGACGGAACGGCCCCGCCAATTGGTACTCAAAGGCGATGTTCTCCGGCGTGACCACGGCGATGGTCGTGTCGAGCGGTTGGACTGCAGCCATGCAAATGATTGAGAAGCGAAAATGGTCAACGGCGGTCCCCCGATTATCACCCCCCGAGGCCATCGGACGCAACCGTCGGAGATAGTAAGTTGCAAATGCATTCTCTGCGGCAACTGACCGGCTGGCTGGTCGATTTAATCAGATCACACGTAGGATTAGCCGTATCGCGCGAGCGTACGGGCCTCAACGACCAAGGAGTCTCTCAGGCCCAGCGGGCCGACACAATTCCCCAGCTCTTAGCAATACCCGCGGTTCATAAGACCGATTGTGCCGGCCTTTCAGGCCTCCGTGATCGAGGTCTTTCCATTCCGGACGTGCCGTTTAGGACGTCACCCTCCTGGCAGGAGGGTCGAGCGAAGCGAGGGGAGGTCGAACCGTGAATGGCCAATCCAACATCAAATTCGGAGTTGTATCCCAAACAATTCAAGCAACCCTCTCCGGCCGCTGAAACGGCCGACTCTCCCAGGGGATATCGATTTTATAAGTGACGGGTTTGATCGTAGCGGAAGGCGCCAAGACTTTTACAGCGCGGGCCCTCTCTGGCGTATGCTTGCTGCGCAAACGCCGTCTCTCCCAGAGGGAGAGAATCTACATGGGTTGCCAAAAGCTGCTCTTATGCAATCGATATCCCGAGGGGAGAGTGAATACATAGAAAACGCTCGAGTCAGATAATCTCAAATCTCAAACGTGGAGCCTCAAAACCCCCGCCCTCTCCGGCTCTGCTAAACTCTCCGCCATGAATCAAGATCAAAGCGAAATCATTTCCCCTCCGACCTCGTTTGGGCGGATTTTGTTGGCGGTAGGGCCGGGGCTGATCGTGGCCGGGTCGATCGTCGGGAGCGGCGAATTGATCGCCACGACCAAGACAGGGGCCGAGTCGGGATTCAGTTTGTTGTGGCTGATCGTGATCGGTTGCGTGATCAAGGTGTTTGCGCAAATCGAATTCGGACGCTACGCATTGATCAGTGGCAAAACCACGCTGGTGGCGCTCGACGAAGTGCCCGGGCCGCGGATCAAGGGGCGGGGGAACTGGTTGGTGTGGTACTGGTTGATCATGTGGTTGGCCAGCATTTCGCAATTGGGCGGCATCGTCGGCGGCGTCGGCCAGGCACTGTCGATCAGCGCCCCGCTGACGCAGCAAGGCGTCGCGTACAACCAGGCCGCCGATGCGGAACAACTGGCCCGTTTCGACGCCTTTCGCGCCGCACATGATCGCGGCGAATCCGAATTGGAAGTCTCCACGCCGAACACCTGGGCCAGCTACGACGCCAGCTATCAACCGGCGACTCCGGGCGAACACCGACAGCCCCATGACACGGCGATTTGGGCCGTCCTGATCGCGCTGATCACCAGCGTGATCCTGGTCGTGGGACGCTACAACCTGATCCAATCGTTTTCCACTGCGCTGGTGGCGTCGTTCACGCTGTTGGTCGTCGTCAACGTTTACTGGTTGCAAAGCGAAGCCGAATTCGCCTTCAGCGCCAAAGAGTTTCTTTCCGGATTGATGTTTTCCTTTCCGGAAAAGACGGCGGGGGTCAGCCCGATCCGCACCGCTCTGGCGACGTTCGGGATCATCGGCGTCGGTGCCGCCGAACTGATCACGTACCCGTATTGGTGTCTGGAAAAGGGCTACGGTAAATTCACAGGCAAGAACGATGGCAGCCAGGCGTGGAAGCAGCGTGCGGCCGGATGGATGCGGGTGATGCACGTCGATGCGTGGGGGGCGATGCTGATCTACACCTTCGCCACCATCGCGTTCTACCTACTGGGTGCATCGGTGCTGCATCGGATCGGCTTGAACCCCGAGAAAGGCGACATGGTGCGGACGTTGGCGGTGATGTTCCAGCCGGTTTTCTCGGAATGGGCCGCCACGGTGTTTCTCTTCGGTGCCCTGGCGGTGCTGTATTCGACGTTTTTTGTCGCCAACGCGTCGCACGCGAGAACGTTTTCCGACGCACTGCGGGTGATCGGCTTGATCGCCCACGACGAACAGACGCGAGACCGCTGGATCCGGATCCTCAGCGGTGTTTTTCCGATCCTCTGTGTGATCATTTTCATCGCCTTTCCCGCACCGGCCCAACTGGTTCTGATCAGCGGAATCGCCCAAGGCATCATGTTGCCGATGCTGGCCGCAGCGGCATTGTTTTTCCGCTACAAACGCTCGGTCGAGGGATTGGAACCGAACAAGATCTGGGACACGTTCCTGTGGTTGTCCGCCGCGGCGATGCTGGTCACCGGTGCGTGGACCTTCTACGCCCAGTTCATTTAGAGATCAATGAAGGGGCCCGGACGCTGGCGCGAACCGGCTGATATCAAACGAATATCAGCCGTTTGGCGCGAGCCTACGGGCCCCAGTCCTGGGCAAGCCGCGTTAACTTAGCGGTATTGGGCTTTAGCCGCCCACAATCGCTGCGTCGCAGCGATTGTGGGCGGCTAATGGCTATTCGTCCAGAAACACGTGGTCGGGTTGAACGGACTTGTACCATTCGCGCCATTTTCGTTGCGCCGTTCGGACCTCGGCATTGGTCGGTTCATCGGGCATGCCGAAGCCTTCGAATTTTCGGCTGATAAAGCGTAATCCGTCGCGAGCGTAGGCGCGGACAATCTGATCGGGATCGCTCAGCGCAAAGATCAACGCGGGGGCGACGCGCAATTCGTCGCTGGCTCCGAGCACCTTGGCCGAAACACGTCGGGCCTGCCACGATCGGCTGCCGCGGAGAAGACGAGAAAGTCGCTCCAGTTGCGCCGTTCGCTCCACCGGGTCGGTCGGCAATTTTGCGTTGTCGATCATCGCTTTCCCGTCCAGCTCGTCGGCATTGTCGCTCTCGAGCAGTTCCAGCATGTTGGACACCGATTGGGCCGGCACCGGAGAAACCGCTTGGCCGTTCTGCATCCTCGCACCGCTGACATCTTCACCAAACCCGAAACCACCGATCGTCGAGGCACTGGCGCCGGCACCGAGCGACTTTTTGGTGCTTCGGATCAGGAACAAGATCGCAAAGCAGGTGTTGCCCGGTCCGAAGATGTGTTGCGTTTCGCCCCAGCCACCCTCGGGCTTCTGCGACCGCCTCAGTTCACCTACGATTCGGTTGTACCAATCGGGTTCCGACTCGATCGGCAACCCCCGTGCGATGTCGAGGAAACTGCGATAACGCTCGGTGGTGTAGCAGGTGTAGTAGTAGTAACGGTCGTTGACGTGATCCGGAGTCGGGTTGGCTCTGAGCCAATTCTCCATGCGGCCGATCGCGCCGAAGATGGCGTCTTTCTTGACCCGAGCGTTGTTGGCCTTGCGCGCCGTGTTTTCATCATCGCGAAGCACCTTGACCGCTTTGGGTAACCCCACGATCCCGGCTTCCTCGGCGGTTTTGCTGGATCCCCACATGCCCATCACGTCCCCGGCGATCAACAGCGTCGCCCCGGCGGCGAGCGACATGCCTTCGGTGATCCGCTCCTGCTGGATCAAGCGACCTCCGGAGGGGATTTCGCCCTGGTAAGGCCACGCGCCGCGGATATCTTGGACCTTGAAGAACCACTCCATCGTGCGTTGCAGGCGACTGTAGTCGACCTTGTAACCGAGTCGGTCGAGCGTCCACAGCGCCAAGATCACGTATTGGGTTTGCGACGTGTCGCCCTTCTTCTCTTGCGGATAGGTGTAGGATCCGTGTTCGGGCTGGACCTCGTCAAAGTAACGCAACAGCGTCGTGAGTTCACTACGATATTGGTCCGGATCGACTTCACAAAACAGCAACGCCGACACCGCCGCGTGGTAGTTGGATTTAAACTCCTGGCTCCGAGAAACGATGCCGACAAACTTTTTCGCCTGCGCGAGCCCCTCTTGCACCACCGGATTGGTCGGATCTGGTGCCGCTTTCATGATCGTGTAAGCCGCCAGAACCAGCTCGCCTTCATCGGTGAACTTGGTCGATTCCAGGTATCCGATCGCCCGGCTCACCATTTGCTGCACCGCCGGATCCTCCGGCTTGATGGCCTGGGCGGTCGGACTGACGACGAGTTGCAGGGAGACGGCCAACAAGCCGCCCAGGAGGACGAAACGATTCTGGCGTTGCATCAGAGAGACCATGCTGACGTCGGGGAAAAGGCTGTCGCGGGCCGCAAGAGAGGGGGCCGGCACTGGATCGATCAAGTATAGCACAACGGCTGGAAAGTGGCGATTGTGGGGTTGTGCCCCCCGCACGGCCTTTAGACCTCTGTCCCAATTGAATTTGAGGGTTGCGTTGATCGAGCGTTAAAAAGTGGGCAATCCGTTCTCCCGAAGGGAGAAAAACGCGTCGCCGGAGGGAAACGCAATACCGCTAAGCACTGAGCGGAATAGAAGTGTCGGATCTCTTGAAGTGGGATAGGCTTCCAGCCTGTCATCCCAGTGGGATAGGCTTCCAGCCTGTCATCCCAGTGGGATAGGCTTCCAGCCTGTCATCCCAGTGGGATAGGCTTCCAGCCCGTCATCCCAGTGGGATAGGCTTCCAGCCCGTCATCCCAGTGGGATAGGCTTCCAGCCCGTCATCCCAGTGGGATAGGCTTCCAGCCTGTCATCCCAGTGGGATAGGCTTCCAGCCTGTCATTTCAGCATCGACAGGCTGGAAGCCTATCCCACTTATTTTCCAGCTTACTCCTTCACTGCCAAAGTCTCGTTACAGCGGATAGCCGAATTCCTTCAACGCCTCTTCATAACGCTCGTTGAACGCGGCGATCTGCTCGGCCGACATTTCGTCCTTGTATCCGCCGCTGACGCCGCGGCGAACGAAGCGTTTTTCCGCGGGCCAGAGTTTGTTGTCCCAACCGAATCGCCGCTCACGATCCTGCATTCGATCGACCCGGGTGGAGTCGGCGATTTTGGCAAGTTCCGCAGCGTCCAGGTCCAATTGCAAGAACGTCGCGACACGTTGCAACTGATTCGCGCAGTCAGTCTTCAAATCCTCATAGCGGATCGTCAGAATCTCTGCGTCAAAGGGGTTCTGTCGCCAGGCGATCACGTGGCGATGCCATTGACCCCAACGCATCTCCACCCTGCCGGCGATCATGTCGTCCACATCGGCCGCCTCGCCGAGCGCCTCGTTGAAACTGCGATACGAACACAGCACGTCGCGTCCGTCACGCACGATGTTCAACACCCGCTTGTACTCGGGGTGGGGAAGCGCGTGGGTCTTGAAGCACGTCACCGGCAAGAATCGTTTGTAAAACGCCTTGCTATGGATGTCCGGGACGAGTTCCTGGACCAGGGTATCGGGAGCGTGGCCCGGGTCCAGCCGATACAGCATGGCGGCGACCATCAGTTGCATCCACGTGTTGCCCGACTTCGGATAGCCGGCGATGAAGACATCGGAATCCTGAAACTGGTCCGTCCGGAGAAACGAATCGGCGTGTCTGGCCAAAGCGTCACGCTCGGCCGTCAAGGTCTCAATCTCGGCACGCAGGATTCGTCTTGCGATTCGCTTTAAGATGGTTTCGTCTCCCATTGGAAACAGGGTTGAAGCACTCCCGAACGTCTGGTGCGCTGCGCCCGGTCGAGTTCGCTTTCATGAATCCTGAACTTCACCACCCCGGCTTTGTTGAAGAGATTCTCCACGTGCGGGATCCCGGCGTTGAGGGTCAAATAGTACCAGCCCGGACTAAGCAGGTGACCGGGGATCGTACAGGTACTGCAGTAGCGTCCCGGTGACCGGGGACCGCGACAGTCGGGGGCGTCCGAATCGTAGGCTTCCACCACCACCGGGCCTTCGCCGGACAGGATCTGGAACCCGACTCGCATCGGCGGCAGCGGTTTACCGACGGTGTACTGGATCGTGATTTGAAAGGCCTCGTCAGGCGAAATCACATTGGATTGGTCCGTCGCGGCGTACGAGGGTTGTCCCTGACCGACGACGCTGACATGCTCGACGGCGAACGCCGATGTCGGGTCGACGGTGCCATGCCAGTGCGCCCCGGTCTCCGCCCCCGCGTTGAGGTCAAAGTAATCGCGGATGGCGTCGGAAATCGGCGCCATCGTCACCACTTCGCCTCGATCCAAGACGACTCCTTGGCGACACAGCGACCGAACCGACCCCATGTTGTGGCTGACAAACAGAACGGTTTTCCCGCCCCCGGCCGAAACCTCTCGCATCCGGCCGATGCACCGGTTTTGAAACTCCGCATCACCTACCGCCAGCACTTCGTCGACGACCAAGATCTCACAATCCAGGTGCGCCGCGACGGCAAAGCCCAAGCGAACGGTCATGCCGCTGCTGTAGCGTTTGACCGGCGTGTCGATGTACTTCGCACAGCCACTGAAGTCGATGATCTCGTCCAGTCGTGAGCGGATCTCGTGACGCCGCATGCCCAGTAACGCGCCGTTCAAATAGATGTTTTCTCGACCGGTCAATTCCGGCTGAAACCCGGTACCGACTTCCAGCAAACTTGCCACACGGCCCTTCGTTTTGATCCTGCCGGACGTCGGCGCGGTGATCTTGGACAGCAGCTTGAGCAGCGTCGACTTCCCGGCCCCATTGCGTCCGATGATCCCCAGGATTTCGCCCCGTGGGACTTCGAAATCGATGTCTTTCAACGCCCAAACGTAGTCATTTTGTCGCTTGGCTCGGCTGCCAACGGAGCGCTTTCCCGTCGTTTCATCGCGAGCGTTGTCGCCGGCGTTGTCGCTTGGCAGGTCATCGCGAGAACCGTCGCCGAACCCGTCGGCAACCTCGCGATCGTTGAGCGTCCCGACCAACGCAAACGGGTCCGGTCTGCCGAGCAAGCGGGCCACGAAACGATGCAGGTCATGCGATAGCGTTCCGGTTCCGACCTCTCCCAGTCGGTAACGTTTTGAAACGGATTCAAATCGAATGGCTGCCGACACTAGACCGAGTCCATAAAGGTGCGTTCGACGCGATTGAAAATCACCGTCGAAACCAGGAACGCAACGACCGCAAACGTCGCAGCATAGACCAAGCCGCCGATCGACACCGTGCCCGAGCCCAAGAACCCGAGACGGGTCAGTTCGAAGACCGGTGCCAAGGGGTTCCAAGCCAGCACGCCGGAAATCCCTGCGGGGATCTGTGACATCGGATAAATCACCGGCGTCGCATACATCAACAACTGAACCCCGAACTGCAACAGAAAGATCAGATCGCGGTACTTGGTGGTCAACGCCGAAAACAGCATCCCGAAGGCAAGCCCCAGTGTCGCCATCACAAAAACACTCAGCGGCAACAGCAACGCCCACGCATTGGGTGACACCTCACCGATCGCCACAAAGTAGACCAATAACGCCAGGAACAGCCCGAACTGGATGGCGAATCGAATCAGATTCGACGTGACGATCGATAACGGAATCAACAACCGCGGAAAGTAAACCTTGCCGAACAACGCGGCGTTATCGCGAAACACGGTCGCGGTCTTGTTGAAGCATTCCGAAAAGTAGTTCCACAGCACCACTCCCGACATGTAAAACAAGATCTGCGGGATGCCGTCGGAAGAGAGCTTGGCGATCTTGCCGAACACCAACACGTAGACGAGCGTGGTGAAGATCGGCTGAATGAAAAACCACAGCGGCCCCAAGATGGTCTGTTTATAAAACGAGACGATGTCCCGATAGGTAAACAGATACAGCAGGTCGCGGTACAACCAGACTTCACGCAAACGCAAGTTGAAGACCGCGGCGTTGGGCTCGAGAATTTCATCCCAATCCTCGGAACCTAAATCGGATTCAGTTTCGATTGCCATCAGGTCCGTTGTGCCGTTCAGGAGTGAAACACGATGCTGTTTCAGCGGTGGACGCGACGCCCTTGGAAGTCGCGTGTGCCAGACCCGGTGAGTCAATCATCGAGATCACTCGGCGTCCTGTCGCGACAGGAACAAGACGGCGCGCTCGTAATCGTCGACTCGTTTCGCAACGGTGAACTCCGCACTGACTCGAACTTGCGCAGCCCGCCCCATAGTCTCTCGCAACGCAGCGTCCCCCGCAAGCCGATCGATGGCGGCCTGCCACTGCGACAGATCTCGCACCAAAAACCCTTCCCGTCCGTCTTCGACCAGGGTCCGATTGAAACCGACGTCCGACGCCACCGTCGGCAGCCCGCTGGCCATGTACTGAATCATCTTGGCGTTGCATTTATACGTCGACCATTCGTGGTCCTCGGGTAATGGCATGATTCCGACATCGAGCTGTCTCAGTTCCGCCGCCACGTTGCATCGATCGATGTCGATCCAACGCAGCAGGTCTTTCGTTCCCGCGTCCATGCTTTGGTGTGCCGCCCGCGCAGTAATGATATGAAACCTCAACGGCTTTTGTTCGGCGAGTTTCTCGATGGCCGGCAGGATTGTCTTGAGCAGTGCGACGTTGCCCGCCGATCCGACCCAGCCGATCTTGACAATCCCCGTCTCAGCGGCGGCCGAGCCCGCCGACACGCGCTGCTCCGATTCCCACTTCGACGCGTAATCACGCTCATCGACGCAGGTCGGAATGATCGAAACCGACGGATTGTGCGGTCGGATCCAATCCGCGATCGCCTCGTTTCCGGCGATGACGTGATCGCACATCGCCGCAATCCTCTTGATTTTCTCGGGAAACAACAGAAACACGGCGTCGTCGATGTCGTAGACCAGCCGCCTGGCCGCCCTGCGCAGTTCATGCTCCAGCACGTCATCATCCGAGTGAACGGCGCCGGTTTCGAGGATCACACTGTCAAACGAACCGTTGGCGATGCGTCGAATTTGCCATCGACGAATCGCGTACTTCAGCGATTGACTGACTCGCCATCCCAATAGCGGCCAATGCTCATAACGGTTTGGGATGCAGGGATAGCGACGAACATGATGCCCGCGTTCTTCCAAACGGCTCAACAGCGGCGTGCGGAAAATGACCGAGGGGACCCCCGAACCACCATTGAAGTACGCGATTCGAGCTCGTTCGCTCATGGAGCCCCATCCCGCCAAAGTGATTCGTACGTGTCGACGAGCGTGGCGGCGGCGCGGTCCCACGAGAAGCGTTGCAGATTCGATTGCATCGTCGCCGGACCGACCTGGTCCGGTCTTTCGATCGCCGCTCGAACCGCACGGGCAAGCCCCGCCGGATCATTCGCAGGATGAAAGATCGCAGCTTCACCGGCCACCTCGCGAAACACTCCGGTGTCACACAAGACCGGGATCGTGCCATGAGATTGCGCCTCCAGAACGGGCAACCCAAATCCTTCTCCCAAACTTGGGAAAACAAAACAGGCTGATTTCCGGTAGCACTCGCCCAACCGATCGTCGCCCACCGCGCCGAGTGAAACGATTTTGTCGGCAACCCCGTGCGATCGGATGAAGGCCTGTTCGGCCGCGTCGAACGGTGCGCCGACGACAACCAGCGGCAGACCATCAGGCCACTGGGGCGTGGCCAGCGCGCGAACGACCGTCGGAAAGTTCTTGTACAGATTTCGCCCGCCGACAAACAGACCATAGCGTGGCGGCAGCACATCGGCGCCGCTGTGAGGTGCTGCATCGGAATCGCCCGTGGACTCGGGGGCGCCGACCGGCGCCGGGGCCAGTTGTCCGCGGTGGTCGGCGGCCAAGTGCATCACGGTCACCCGACCGCGCATCGCGGGAAAGTACCGGACCAAGCGTTCGGCGGCATCGTGGGAAATCGTCAGCACGTGGTCGGACTGTTCCACGCACCGCTGTTTCATTTCGCGTTGCAGCGCGAAGTCGCCCATCCAGTAAAAGTCCTCCGAAAGCATGTCATACACGGTCGCCAACCGTTTTGGATGGTCAGAGCCCACAGCCCTGCCGCGTGGATCGAGCGAGAAAAACGTCGGGTGCCAGATGTGATTGGAGAACCGTGAGCGCAGCCGACTGTGCAGCATCGGTCGGAGCATTCGCCAGACGACATGCCGCCTGGTGACCAACTCGGGACCGCGAACAAAACGGGCCACGTTGACACCGGTCGGAATGTCCTGCTGTGGTGAGGCACCCACCAACAGCGTGTAATCCACTTCGTTTGTCGTTCGCGAAATCAACTCATAGAACAGCCGCCAGACGCCGATTCGCCCGCGGCCTTCAAACACCGTGCCGTCGATCAGGACTTGAGGCTTAGCCATCGGCGGGTTCAATCGGCGGTGTGTTCTGGTTCGCTCCGTCGCGGTCCCAGGACTGATGCAGTCGCTGCAAGGCGAGTTGATAATCGGATTGGCGGAGTGCTTCACCGGCTTTCAGCGCCGCTTCCGTTTTCGACAACGTCCCCAGCCCCAATTTGGCTTTCAGCTTGTTGATGAACTGACGAATCGGGCTGGTGTCGCGGAACGGATCGTGCGCGATCGTCTCGCGCGTCAACAGATGATGCGCCACGCCGTCGGTGTAGAACGCGGCACCAAAATGATCCGCGACGTATTGCAATGACTGTTGCGTATAGAACGACACGTGTTGGCCCGTTTCAGGCAAAAAGTACCACCACTGATCCGCCGAAGTCGGCGTCGGATCGGGGACCAAGATTGTTGAAAAGAGGAGCGACCTTCCCCGACCAAGCAATTCGTCAAAGACCGTCATCGGATCCTCGAGGTGCTCAAAGACTTCCCAGGCCGTGATGCAATCGAACGTTTCTTCGCTGGGTGTGTCCGCCAAGTCCACCTCAAACCCTTTGGCAAACAGACATTCGCAATAGGCGTCGGTGTGCTGGAACGGGAACCCGCGATCACGCATCATTCGGGTGAACACGCCATAGCCACCACCATAGTCGAGCAGACGTCGTCGGTCGGGACAAATTCGACGCAACACCTCGCAAGCCAGTTCGACCTTCTCGGCATTGCGTTGCAACAAGCCGATGTCCAGATCCGCGATCACCTGCTGGTAGGCTTCGTCAAGCCAGTACGGCGGCTCGGTTTGAATGAACCCGGTCTGATCACAACGAGAGTAGACGACGTCGTATTGTCCCAAGACCTTCGCCGAAAATAACGGTGAACAGGGACCGCCAGTCAATCGACTTTTCGAGGGGCTCACTTTTTCGTTTTGATTTCCGCCGCCTCGGCTTCCAATTTGGCGATCTCATCTTCCAGCTCTTTCAGCTCGCTCAAGTCATCCGCTTGCTGACGCGAGCCCGCCAATTGTTGCCGCAAACTGGTCAGTTTTTTGTTGATGACGTCCAGCCGCTTCTTTTGCTTTTTGTCCACGTAGATCCTGCTTTTCAAACCGAAGTTGCGAGAGGGTGATTCGGGGTCGATTCGTCAATCGAACCCCGAGCCCTCAATAGAACTTCACCGGCGGTCGGATCGCAAGACGCTTAGAACCCGATTCCGATCGAGATCCCGCTGCGGCCGTAGCCGTAACCCGGATAACCGCCAAAGCGGACGCTCGGTCCGATGTAACCGCCATAACCCGGTCGGTAACCATAGCCCGGTCGATAGGACGAGTAGGGGCGGTATCCGGGGCGAACGTAGGGAGACACCGGAGCACGATAGACGCCGGAGTAAACGCGTGGCACGGCGACCGGAGCCCGGTATGCGTAGCCCGAGCGGACGACCGGGCGGGCGACTGAGCGGCGGTAATAACAGTCCCCCGCCTGGCTGGTCGATTCGGATACGGCCAGCGAGCCGACGCAAACCGCGGCGGCGAGTAGTAGTTTGTTCATGGGAACACGGTTCCTGGGGATTGGGAGTGACTTGGCTGGATGCCCGCGGCGAACCCTTCGGTCACGGGCAGCACCCGATTTGAGGATTCCACCTGCACACGCCGGACCAAAAGTATCGCCGATTCGGTCGAATTCGGCTATTGGCGTTGCGGTGTTCACCGTTTCGATCCTCAACGAAGTTGTCGTTAAGGTCCCTCTGGAGGTCGATTCTATTGCTGCAGAATTTGGCAACCGATTGAGATTCTCTCCCTCTGGGAGAGACGGCGTTTGCGCAGCAAGCAAACGCCAGAGAGGGTCGGCGTTGCAAACGTCTTGGCGCCTTCCCCGACGGTCAAATCCGTCACTTCTACGATTGACGTCCCCTGGGAGGGTCACGGAGGAGTTTGCGCCCGGAGCGGGGAGGGTTGTTGCAACGCCAGGGTTGCTAGCCACGATGGAGCATCAATGCCGGACGCCCTCCCCTCGCTCCGCTCGACCCTCCCGCACACGGGAGGGTTGCTTCCTACCTTGATGCGTATGCCCCTCGCTCCGCTCGACCCTCCCTGCCAGGGAGGGTTACTTAAGAGGTGTAGATACCAACGCCCCCAGGGAGGCTGCCTTGAGTTGCGTCGAACCCCATGTCGATAGGCGAGCGTGTTGTCAGACACTGCACGTCGCTTGCCAGAGGCTGACCGTCACATCGAAATGACGGCGCGCGGCTGTCTCATTACCAGCCTTTCGCACGGCCCTCGGCGTAGATTTGCGCGATGTCTTCTTCGCTGATGCCGTGAACCAACGCCATGTGCGTGACTTCGCGATCGACGACCGACCCGAGTGTTTTGTTGAGCGCTTGGCCGGCGGCTCCCCCGCTGGGAATCTTCTTGGACTTGCCGAACGAAGACGCGATCATCTGGGAGTAGTCGCGATAGATCTGTTGACGCGTGGATTCGGGCAGATTGACTTCGCGATAGTCCGTGTCGGCGGGCGTCTCGTCCAGGTTCAGGTTTTCGACGACGGTGGCTTGCGTCCGGACCGGAAGCTTGGGTTTTTCAGGCTCCTCCTCGCCCCCGCCCGAGAACAGAACCAGCAGAACCAGGGCGACGACGGCCAGCCCCGCGACGCCGCCGACGACCAGCCACTGTCCGATCCTGTCCTCCGAATGGCCGTCGTCTTCGTCGTCGATCGCGGCGGACTTGGAATCGGCATCGCGCTGTGGCTTTGCCTGCCCCGCCCCGGCTGCGGCGATCGCAAACGTTTCGCCACACGACGCGCATCGCGTCGAGGCCATCGAAGCGGGGACATTCATCGCCGCGTTGCAGCGAGGGCAGCTCACACGTTTAATCGACATCGACGGTTCCTGCGTTAGAGATCTTTGCGATGCATCATCCAGCGACGCTGCAGATCCATCACGATTCGTCGCACCGTTGGCGGTGGATCGACGTGTTCGCCCTTGAAAGCTTCCGGGAAGAACAATCCGAAACCGTTCGGCTCGATGCGTCGCACGATCGCTTCGAGTTCGATCTCCGTCTTATTCATCGACAACCGAGCGCGGAGTTCGTCGTTGATGTCCAGGGGGATCTTGCGGTCTTTGGGGACTTGCACGAACACACCGGTCATGCTGATGTTGGTCGGCTTGGACTCGCAGCGTTCTTTGCCGGAGATCAGGGTGACGCGCAGTCCGCTGTCTTCGATCACCGGGACGCGAAACGACTCCCGGCGATTTTCGTCTTGTGTCTGTGTCTCGGTTTCTTCCGGCGGTGAGAGCAGGTGCACGAAATCAACGAGTCCCTTGACCGACTTGGGATCGAAGGAGACGGATTTTTCGGGGTCTTCGCTGCTGGAGATCTTCAGCGTTTCGCCGTCATAGAAAATCTCAATGTCGCGTAGGGTGATTTCTGCCATCAGATTTTCTGGGCGTCCTTTGCTAAGTCGTACAAGCGTCGAATCTCGTCCAAGTCGACATCGACGGGTGGGAATTGTGGATCCATCTCGCTCAGCGTCTTGGCGACGATGGAGGAGATGGCGGCATCGCGAAACCATTTGTGGTCTGCGGGGATCACGTACCAAGGGGCATACTTGGTGCTGCAATGTTCAAATGCATCTTCATAGGCCCGACGGACGTCGTTCCATTGATTGCGGGCCTCGTAATCGCCGGGGTTCAGTTTCCAGTGTTTGGAGGGGTTTTCCAAACGCTTTCGAAAGCGTTCTAGCTGTTCTTCGGGGCTGATGTGAAGATAAAACTTGAGGATCCGTGTGCCGTTGGCGGCCAAATTGCGTTCAAAGTCGTTGATGATTTCGTAACGCGGGCGCCAAACGGACTCGGGAACCAGGTTTTGAACCCGGACCACCAGCACGTCTTCATAATGCGATCGGTTAAAGATCGCAACCTTGCCGCGTGCCGGGGTGCAGGAGTGGATCCGCCACAAAAAGTCATGCGCCCGCTCCACACTGCTGGGGGCTTTGAACGGGTACGTTCGGCATCCCTGTGGATTCATCTTGCCCAGCACCTTGCGGATCACGCCATCCTTGCCGGCCGCATCGGGTGCCTGCAGAACAATCAACAACGACTGCTTGGCCTCGACGTACATGCGGTACTGCAGATCCTGGATCGTGGCGATGTTTTTTTCCGTCGCTGCGACCGCATCGGCCTTGTCCTCGAAGGGGCCTTTGGTTTTCGTTTCGCGTTTCTTCAGCGACACGGATTCGGAGGGCTTGATACGAAATTCTTTCTCAAAATCCATTGAGCGATCGTGGTGGCTGGAGGAGCGTTGGGAAAAAATACGCTTTTTGACGATTCTGTTCAATCATTCTAGCTCGCCTGCTTCTCGCTCGTCTCCCGAAACAAACCCGCGATCACGTCTTCCAGTGGCGGATCTTCCACGGCCACGTCTTCAATCGGATGGTCGGCCAGACAGCGCGACAAGACCCGCGGGACCTCGGCCCGGGGAACCTTCAGCCGCACTTTCGGCCACGTCTCGGACAACACCTCCCCGAACGCCCGCAAGTCCGGATGATGCTCTTCAGCGAATTGCAGCGTGATGATTTTGTAGCCGGAGAACTTGTCGACAATTCCCGACAGCGAACCGTCGTACTCGATCGTGCCGCGGGCGATCACCACCACCCGCTTGCACAGCGCGGCGACGTCCTTCATGTAGTGGCTGGTCAGCAGGATCGTGATCTTGCGTTTTTCTTGGTAGTAACGCAGGAATTGCTGGATGTTGTGCTGAGCGATGACATCCAACCCGATCGTGGGTTCGTCCAAAAACAGCACATCGGGACTGTGCAGCAGGGCCGCGATCAATTCCATCTTCATCCGTTCGCCCAGCGACAGCTCGCGCACCGGCTGGCTCAGCAACGAACCGACTTCCAGCAAATCCGTCAGCTCATCCATCGTGCTGCGAAACTGATCTTCCGGAACGCCGTAAATCTGTTGCTGCAGCCGATAAGACTCCTGCGCCGGCAGATCCCACCAGAGTTGGTTCTTCTGCCCCATCACCAGCGCGAACCGGCGGCGATAGGCGTTTTTTCGTTGCCAGGGCACATAGCCCATTACGGTCGCATCGCCGCTGGTCGGGTCGATCACGCCGGACAGCAACTTCAGCGTCGTCGTCTTGCCGGCTCCGTTGGGTCCCAGAAACGCCACAAACTCCCCCGCCTGGACATCCAGATCGATTCCGCGGACCGCGTGAACCTCCTGGTATTCCCGGTGAAAGAGCCCCTTGAGACTCTCCCTGAGACCTTCGCCCTTGCGATAAACGCGATAGGACTTCGTCAGGTCTCGGACTTCGATGATCGACATGGCACTCGGGTGACGCTGGAGAAAAATGAAAAGCGGCGGTATTGTAGTGGCGAGATCCATTTGCCACGAGACAGCCTATCCCACGTTTCCCGCCCCGCCCGAACCACACACAACCATGCCTTCAACGCCCGCCAACGTGCCGAACCTCCGTATCGGATTGGGGTACGACTCTCATCGATTGGGGGCCGGCGGGCCGCTGCGGATCGGCGGCATCGACGTGCCGGCAGAGCTGCACGCGATCGGGCACAGTGATGCCGATGTGCTGCTGCATGCGATCACTGACGCGTTGTTGGGCGCGATCTGCGCCGCCGACATCGGGCGGCTGTTCCCCGACACCAGCGACGAAAACGCGGACCGAGACAGCCGCGACTTTGTCCAAGCGGCTCTCGACAAAGTTCACCAACGCGGGATGGGGATCGTCAACCTGGACTGCGTGATCCTGGCCGAACGCCCCAAAATGGCGCCGCACATCGACGCCATGCGGGCTCACGTCGCCGACATGCTGGGCGTCGATGCCGATCGGGTCAGTATCAAGGCCAAGACCGGCGAAGGGGTCGGCGAAATCGGCACGGGGAAGTCCATCGCCACCCGCGTCGTCGTGTTGTTGGCCGGTCGCTTGCCTTGACGTCGCGGTATAGAGCGGGAGCCCGAGCGGATCGTCAATCGCGGACTTTGCGCACCAACCGCATCTCGTTGGGCCCGATGAACATCAACAGCAGCGCGCCATTGGCGGCGTAGCGATCGAAGACATCTTCGTGGAATTGGTCTTCGCCCGGCCAGGGATAGGAATAAACGAGCGCAAAATCGTCCAAGTCCAATTCCCACGCTTGGTACGCCGATTCGCCGGCGTGCCCCAGGGACGGCAAGGTCGGGTCGAAGGAGAGATCCGCGGCCCCGGGCGGCAGAAAGTTGCCTTCAAACAAATCCACCTTGGCCGGCCAACTCGCGATCGTCTTCCGCGCCTGGGCAATCAAATCCACATGGGCTTCGATCGCGTGGGAATTCCAGCCCAGTGCATCGGCCAAACAGGCCACGGCGGCAAATCCACAGCCCCACTCCAGAAATCGGCTCCCGATCAGCGGCTGGTGTTGGCGAACCCAGTCGAGCGTCTGGTAGACCAATTCGTAGTCCGCCGCGACGAACTGCTCGGCACGATGCTGATCCCAGCAATCTTGAAACGCTTCGATCCGCGCACGCATCGACGACAGTTGTGCGGCGACAGAGGACGGAATCGGTTGCGTGTCGACCTGGGACGGAATCTCGATGGGGTGCAACATCGCGGTACTATAGCCCGATTCGCCAGGGAGTTCACCGATGGGAACGATCGAGCGATGAAACGATTACTGGGCCCACGGATAGCAGCGCGAACCCACGGATCTTTTGCACCCGGTCATCCGTGGGTTCGCGCTGCCATCGGTGGGTATCGTTTTCGATGGTCGGTCCGGTGAAATTGCTGGCGTGCTTTGTCAAGATTGAATCTTAGGGTTGACGCACTAGCACAACGTCACCGATTGCAATTGCAACCAATCCCGTTGCTCCGGTGTCAACGCGTCGAGTGAACTTGCCGTGAACTTGGTCGTCGCATCCATCACGGCAGCCTGCGAAAGCGCGCCGTGGGCATTCACCACGCCGAAGCTCACCCCGAACAGCGATGCATCGCGCAGGTCCGCTCCGCGCAAATTCGCGGCTGAGAAATCGGCGCCTTCCAGATCCGCCCCGCGAAAGTTCGCCTCACGCAGATCGGCCGATTGAAGATGCGCGTTGGAGAGATTGGCGCCTTGAAACTCCGCGCGACGCAGACTCGCGTTTCTCAGATCCGCGTTGCGCAAGAGCGAATTGGCGGCATGCAGGTTTTCCAGATCCAAACCGCGCGCTTCCAGACTCAACAGATCGCGGCCGCGGAAATCGCGTTCGCGAATCAGCCGAGCGGCGTCTTGCTTGCTGAGACTTGCAGCGATGTACCGCTGCTGCTTCCAAGGATCCGCCCCGTTGTGGTAACCGGCTTCGGATTCCCAGTAACCGAGACGATCATCGGACAGGAATTCGATGCGTTGAAGCCACTTGATACTCTTGTAAAAATACCTGCCCGGCACGACCATCCGAACGGGTCCACCGTGTTCGACTGACAACGGCTCTCCGTCGGCCTTTAAAGCGATCAAGGGATCCAGCTCCAACAGTTCCTCCAGCGGCAGCGACGTGCGATGAGAACGCGTGCTGCGAGCGACGAACGAAACAAACCGGGCTTGCCGATTCCAAAGCGGCTGACCGTTTGAATCTGCGACCAGCTCCGCAAATCGAACGCCTTCAAATTCCATCTGCAACTTCGACCACCGCGTCACACAATGCACATCGATGCATCGAGTCGTCTGCGGCATGGCGGTCAAGTCGCCCAAATCGACGCAACGTTCGCTCAGCACCTGGCCACAAACCGTGATCGTCCATGGTAGGTCACTGTTGCCGGGAGACCGTTCGCCGACAACCGGCCAACAATCGCGGCGGACCAATTGCTGATTGGGAGGGATTGATTTGGAGTTCATACGGGGAAATAAAAACACATCGAAAGGAAATTCGCAACCTGCGCTGGTGTGCAGGCTTCAGCCCAATACCGCCAAGTTAAGCGTGGTTTCCTCAGGTCGGGGCCCGTAGGCTCGCGCCAAACGGCTGATAAACGATTGATATCAGCCGGTTCGCGCCAGCGTCCGGGCCTCCCCGTCGAGCTTAACTTAGCGGTATTGGGCTTCAGCCGCCCCGGCTCGCTGCTCCGCAGCGACCCGCCGAGAATCGCCTAAAGGCTGGACACCAACGTGCGACTCAAACTCACTCCGGCGCCAATTTCAGCTGTTCGACTAAGTCCACCATCGGATTGGTCAGCAAACGCCCCTTGCGCCACATCAACACGATTCGGCGCTGACCAAGTTTGTCACTGAGTGATCGTGATGCGAGTTTCTTACTCAACTCGCCGTTGCTGCGGCCGGCCAAAATTCCGATCCCCATGCCGGCGGAGACACAGGCGATGGTGAAGGCGCTGTTGTCGGTTTCGACGCTGATCTTGGCCTGCAAACCCTCGCGGTGAAACGCCTGGTCGAGCGCGTCGCGTCCATGCGTCCCCGCCAACGTGACCACCAACGGGTGCTCCGCCAAATCCGCCAGCTGCGCCGATCGTGACTTCATGTAAGGATGCGATCTCTTTGCCACCGCCAGGAATTCGACGGTGTAGGCCGGTTCATAATGCAGGTGCGGTGACTTGCGGTCCGGCCCCGGTTCCAAGGCCATGGCGAGGTCAGCCTGGTCGTCCATCAGCAATTCTTCGGCGCGGCGATCACTGCCCTGGCGAATCACCAGATGGTTAGGGTGCCGTTTGTGAAACGCCGCCAAGGGAACCGCCAGATCTTCCAACATCATCCGCGCCCCGGCGACCATCCGGATCGTTTGGTCGATCGACGATCGTGCCACCACGTCAAACGTCGATTCGATCTGAACCAAGATCGAACTGATGTGTTCGTACAACGTCTCCGCCGCCGCGGTCGGCTCCACGTGTCGTCCCGCTCGGGCGAACAATTCCACACCATACGCCTTCTCCAACGCCTGGATATGTTGCCAGACCGAAGGCACCGAGAGATGCGAAACGCGGGCCGCTGCTGCGTAACCGCCTTCCTGCATCACCAACTGAAACGTCCGCAGATGGGCGATGTTTATCTCTTCAGACTGGATCGGACGCGGCACGACGCACCATTTATAATTACCGAATGAATGTTTCAGACTATTTTATTGTAGCAAATGAGCCCAAGGTTTTACAATTGGCACCTCAAAGCTTGTGTCGACACCACTGCGTTAGTAACGGTCGGTTAATTACTGGCGTAGTGGACGAGGTGACGAGTCCCCGCGTGAGGGACTCGTCACCTCGTCCACTACGAAATCCGACAATTATTGATCGTGCGTTGCTTAGCTTCACCACCACGATCGACCTTCCTCTCCCCCTCCTTCTTTCCTTGAGTCGTATGAGTTCTTATCGAATCGCATTGTTGCCCGGCGATGGCATCGGACCGGAGTGCATGGACGCGACCTACCGGGTACTCAGCCACATGGTCGATCAGGTCGACGGATTGGATCTGGGGTTCACGTCCCACCGCGCCGGCGCCGAACTGTATCGCGACACGGGCGAAACGTTACCAGATGCAGTGTTGGACGATTGCTTGGCCGCCGATGCGGTGCTGTTGTCCGCGATCGGCCTGCCTGACGTGCGCTACCCCGACGGCACCGAAGTCCAACCGACGATGATGGTCGGATTGCGCCGTGCGTTGGCGGTGCATTCGGCGGTCCGTCCGGTCAAGCTTTATCGCGGCGCCCCATGCGTGCTCAAAGACACCGGTCCGGGAATCGATTTCGTCATCATCCGAGAGAACCTCGAAGGACTGTTTGCATCCTTCGGCGGCGGCAGCAAGGTGGGCGACGAAGTGGCCACCGACACGCTGGTCGTGACCCGCAAGGGAACGTCACAGGTCTCAGATTTTGCCTTCCGCCTGGCCCAGCGTCGCAAGGGACGTCCCGTCGACGGAAAGAAAATGGTCACCTGTGTCGACAAGGCGAACGTCTTCCAAAGCATGGCGTTCTTCCGCAAAGTCTTTTTCGATGTCGCGAAGAACTATCCCGACATCCAAGCGGACGCGGTGTATGTCGACGCGATGAGTTTGTACATGGTGCAGAACCCCTGGGACTTTGATGTCCTGGTGATGGAAAACCAGTTCGGCGACATCCTGTCGGACCTGGGAGCCGGCTTGGTCGGCGGGCTCGGCGTCGGACCCTCGGCCGAAATCGGCGAAGAGCACGGTTTGTTCCAGCCTTCCCATGGGACCGCACCACAATTGGCCGGCAAGAACGTTGCCAATCCGCTGGCGACGATTCTGTCGGCCGCCATGATGTTGGATTGGCTGGGCGACAAGCACAACGACACCGTTTGTCTGCGGGCGGCGGTGGACTTGGAACAGGCGGTCGAAAAAGTGATCGCCGACGGAAACGTGATCACGCCCGACATGGGCGGAAACGCAACCACATCGCAAGTCGCCGCGGCGGTGTGTGACGCGTTGGGATGTGACGCGCCGGGCCGCGATGTCCACAGCGTTGCCACCCCCGCCAGTTGAACCCGATCCCTTTGCTTCCGCAACGTCGTTCCCCGACGAAGTGTATCCCCATTCCCCTGCTTCCCTCCCTTCCCCACCGGGCAAACATGATGAGACGATCAACACGATTGAACCCCCACATCGCAACCACATGGCTGCTTTTCGTTGCCGCAGTCACCGCCGCGTCTGCGCAAGCACAGCAGCCGATCGTCGATGAGTCGGTCGTGTTCGCCGAGCAGGACGGCTTGGTGGCCGTCGAAGCGGAGCATTTTTTCAGACAAACCGCCAACGACGTTCGTTCATTTTACCTGACGCACGCAGACTCGACGCCGTCGATCACACCCGACGGCGATCCGTCGCACGTCGCCGGGGCCAGCGGTGGCGCCTACTTGGAAATCCTGCCCGATACACGCCGCACCCACGGCGACAAACTCATCCGGGGCACCAACTTTTCACCCGAACCCGGTGCGATGGCCATCCTGCACTACAAGGTCCATTTCTCGACGCCGGGGACCTACTACGTCTGGGTCCGCGCCCATTCGACCGGATCCGAAGACAACGGTCTGCACGTCGGCATCGATGGCACTTGGCCCGAAAGCGGCCAGCGGTTGCAGTGGTGCGAAGGCAAACAGACATGGCGTTGGGAAAGCAAGCAGCGCACCGAGAAACAACATTGCGGAGAACCCTACAAGATCTTTTTGGAGATCGACGAACCGGGCGAGCACGTCATTCATTTTTCGATGCGTGAAGACGGTTTCGAATTCGACAAGTTCTTGATGACGACCGAGCGAGAATTCCCCCGCCCCAACGGCGCCGGTCCGCAACCGCGTCTCAAACGTGGGACGCTGCCCAAAGCATTCCCCCCGGTTGTCGCACCCCGCAAAGACACCGCGTCAACCACCACCGCGCCGAAAGCATCCGCGACGTCTGCGCGCAGTGACCGAGCGTCCTTGAAATTAACCGCTGCCGCATTCGCCGAAGGCAACAAGTCGGGCTACTACCTGGACCAGGGCAAATGGCTGGCGATCAACCCCGATCAACACAAGCGGGCATCGACCGCCAAAACGTTTCCGTTCCCCACCGGGCGATACAACGTCACGCTGGAAACCGTCGGCGAAAATGATGGTCAATCCAGTTACGAAGTGTCGGTCGATGAGACCAAGATCGGCCAGTACACCAACCCGCTCGCCGATGCGATGTACCAGGAAGGCAAAGCGTTTCACAAGACGTGGAAAAACGTGCCGATCACCGAAGGCGCCATGATCGGCGTTTCCTCAACGATCGGCAGCAAGGACGGACAGGAATTCAGCCGCGCCCGCTGGGCGGCCGTCGCCTTCACCGCCGCCGATGCGGCGACCGCTCAGGCGATCGTGCCGGTCCTGGCAAAACAGGCGGCAGAACCGCAACACGTCGCCACAGCCCATCGCAAATCCAGCCCCACCCAACCCTCCAGTGATCAACCGCTGCAACTGCCACGCGGCAATGACGGTGACGGCAGCGTCAACGTGTCCGGTGAATTGAAACAGTGGCACAAGGTCACGCTGGACGTGAACGGCCCCTTCGCCCACGAAAAAGACAATCGGCCCAATCCGTTCACCGACTATCGCATGACGGTCCTGCTGAAACACTCCGGCGGAACCCAATACACCGTGCCCGGCTACTTCGCCGCCGATGGCAACGCCGGCAACAGCTCCGCAGAATCAGGCACAACGTGGCGCGCCCATTTTGCTCCCGATCAAACCGGCCAGTGGACCTACAACGTTTCCTTTCGTCAGGGCAACTTGGCGGCACTCGATTCCGACGCAGCCTCCACCCCGGTGGCTCCCTTTGATGGGACCAGCGGGACGTTCACCATCGCCGAAAGCGACAAAACGGGCCGCGACCTGCGTGGCCAGGGCCGATTGACGTACGTCGGCAAACACTACCTGCAATTCGCGGGATCGAAAAAGTACTTCTTGAAAGTCGGTGCCGACGCACCGGAAACCCTGCTCGCCTACGCCGACTTTGACAACACGATTGCCGGCAACCCCAAGAAAGCTCCCGTAAAAACCTGGGCGCCGCACGTGCAAGACTGGAAACCGGGCGACCCGACCTGGGGCGACGGCAAGGGCAAAGGCTTGATCGGCGCGGTCAATTACCTGTCCGGCAAGGGCTGCAATGCGTTTTCGTTTCTGACGTACAACGCCGGAGGCGACGGGGACAACGTCTGGCCCTTCATCCAACGCGAAGACAAACTGCACTACGATTGCAGCAAGCTGGATCAGTGGGGAACCGTGTTCGATCACGGCACGGCCAAAGGCATGTACCTGCACTTCAAGCTACAGGAAACCGAAAACGACGATCACAACAAGCACAAGGCGTCCGGCGGTGTTCCGGAAAGTCTTGACGGGGGCGACCTCGGTTCACAACGCAAACTGTACTGCCGCGAATTGATCGCCCGCTACGGTCACAACCTGGCGCTCAACTGGAACCTGGGCGAAGAGAACACGCAGACGACTGAGCAACAACAAGCGATGATCAACTACATCGCCGAGCTTGACGCCTACGGGCACAACATCGTCGTCCACACCTTCCCCTCGCAACAGGACACGGTCTATCGTCCCTTGCTCGGTGATCGATCAAAACTGACCGGAGTCTCACTGCAAAACAGCAGCCTGGAAACCACGCACGCTCAAACGGTCAAATGGGTTTTCGAATCCGCCAAAGCGGGCAAGCCTTGGATCGTCGCCTTCGACGAATCCGGCAGCGCCGCCCATGCCCAGTGCCCCGACCTCGGTTACAAGGGCTTTGACGGACACGACCGCACGGGCAAGATGGCCTACACCCAACACAAAGTCCGCAAACAAACGCTGTGGGGAACCCTGATGGGCGGCGGTGCGGGCAATGAATACTACTTCGGTTACCAGTTCGACGAAAACGACATCGTCTGTGAAGACTGGCGCAGCCGCGATCAAAGTTGGGATTATTGCCGGATCGCGATCGGGTTCTTTCATGACCACCAAATCCCCTTTTGGGAAATGAAGAACGCCGATGAACTGATCGGAAATCCAGACCGCAAGCCGACGAAATACTGTTTCGCCAAAGCGAACGACACCTACCTGGTGTACCTCTGCGACGGCGGATCGTCGACGCTGGATCTGTCCGGCACCGCGGGCGACTATGACGTCCGCTGGTTCAACCCGCGTGACGGCGGAGCGCTGCAATCGGGCAGCACGACGAGCGTTGCCGGCGGCGGCACCGTCTCCCTCGGCGATGCCCCCTCCGATCCCGATCAAGACTGGTTGGTCGTCGTAAAGAAAAGTAGCCACTGACTCGGGGCACGCCGCTGGCTCGGAGAATACGGATCTGGGTCAGATCGAAACGGGCCGCCGATGGCAGTGGGAAACCATCGATGCCATCGGCGGACTCAAACCGGGAGGCTGCAGTGCCCGATTTGAATGAACCCACGGATGGCAGAGCGTACCCACGGATGAAGAGCAGCCAGGGATCCGTGGGGCCGCGTTGCCATCGACCGATAGACGCTCGATGAGGTCGCTGTGCGTGACCGATGGCCGGCACAGTCTGCCCGATTCTTCTAGAATGCACCGCGTGGCCTCAACCATCTGATGGTGTGCAAATCATCCTTCTAAGCTTGGTGTCATCGGGTATGAAACGAAGTCTCTTTTGGAATGCGTTGCGATCCGTCGCCGTGGCTTGTGTCGCGGTGCTGCTGTGTGTCGCCTCTGCCGCGTTGGGTTCGGTCGCGAGCGGCCAGGAATCAGCGAAAGCTGCGTCGCGCCCCGTGACCGATCGCAGCGCCGATGATCCACTGGTTTCCGGCGTCTTCCGTTGGCGCGTCGGACCTCCGATTCTGCAAGTCGACGCCCAGCGTTTGCCGGCATCGCCAGAGCATCCCTGGTTGGCGGTGAAGGATCCCAGCATCGTGCGTTACGCCGACCGCTGGCACTTGTTTTGCACGTTGCGGAAACGCAAATCAGGCGACGGCCGGATTCGAATCGGGTACCTTACCTTCGCCGACTGGGCCGATGCCAAGGATGCCGACTGGAGCGTGTTGGACTTGACGATGGGCTATCACGGCGCGCCGCAGATTTTCTATTTCCGGCCGCATCGCAAGTGGTACCTGATCTATCAGGCCAGCGATGAAACCCGCGGCTTGAAATACGGCCCCTGCTTTTCGACCAACGATTCGATCGACCAGCCCGACCGTTGGACGCGTCCCGAACCACTGTATGTCGTCAAAGACGGCGCCAAAGCGGGACTGGATTTTTGGGTCATCTGTGACGACGCCAAGGTGCACCTCTTCTTCACGACCTTGAACGGTCAGATGTGGCGTGCCGAAACCTCGCTCGCCGATTTCCCGAATCGCGGTTGGTCGGATCCTCAAGTGGTCTTACAAGCCGACATCTTCGAAGCCAGTCACACGTACGCGATCCAAGGTCGACAAACTTATTTGACGGTGGTCGAAGCCCAAGCCGGCCGCAGGCGGTACTTCAAGGGCTTCGTCAGCGACCGGCTGGACGGAACCTGGACGCCGTTGGCTGCAAGCCGCCAGCAGCCGTTCGTCTCACCGATCAACGTGGTCAATCAAGACCAATCGTGGGCGACATCGTACAGCCACGGCGAACTGATTCGCAGCGGCTACGACCAGCGATTGGAAGTCAATCCCGACGATTTGCAATTGTTGTTCCAGGGAGCCAACGACAAGGAGTACCAACGTGGCAATTACGGCGACATTCCCTGGCAGCTAGGAATTCTAAAGTAGCGACGCTCGCCAGAGCGTGGACGTTCAGGATGGTTTGAATTGGCAGAATGATACGGGGCAGAATCATGTTCTGACCGCTCCAAATCGCCGAGCCAATCCCCAAACGGCTCCCATCCTTCCGCCTTCCCTATCCTTCCGCCTTCCCCATCCTTCCGCCATCCCCATCGTCTGCGCATCGCTAAAAGCTAAAAGCTAACAGCTAACAGCTAACAGCTACCCCCCAACCGCATCTTCCTGCAGCAATCGAGCAACCGGCGATGCCTCGCTCGCCGACTCGGACGCTTCGAATTCCGTGATCTCCATGAACGACACGCGGGCGCGATTGACAATGGCCACACTCATCTGTTGCGGGCTTTCGGGCGACTCGGCATCGATGACGTTGGCATCGGCCACGGGGAAGAAGTCGCGGTTGGCATGCAAGAACTCTTTGACGGTTTTGTTACTGGTCATGTGCAGCCGCCCCCGGACGATCCAGCGATCGATGGCCACAACGGCTTGGAACAGTTGCAGCGCACGCCGACTGCCGATCCGTTTCTCAGCGGCTTCGTGATGGTTGCCCGCGATCCCCGCAATCATGATCTCGGGTTTGCGGACCTTGACGCTGTCGACGTGATCGATCGCTTGTCCGCGGCGATACAGGCTGGCGTTGGTGCATTCCATGTAACCGCTGATCGACTGGTTCATCACGTCGGACATCCGGCGCCCGCCCAAGTCGCAATCGGCATGGATTTCAAAACCGGTCGTCAGCAGACGAATGGCCGTCGCCGGACGCTCATCGGTCTTCCGCACCAGCGACTGGCACACATTTAAGTTTTTTAGAAGCTCAGCTACATCGTCCATCGGAGCGCTCATCCAAGTTGATTCGGTGTTCATCGGGCCGCGTTGCTGTTCTGACGCCAGTGCATCGGAGAAGCAGTGCTTCGGAAAAGCAATGGATCGGAAAAACAGCGGGTATGGCTTCAATTAGGTCATCGCTTCACCACTTCCATTCGCAAAGGGTCAAAAATAGGGGCCAGCCTCACCGCGCCGGGTTAGCGTTTCCACCAAAATGTGAATAACCCGTAGGACAACGAGCATCGATGCGGGGGGAACACCCGCCCCGACCGAGCCCCAGCGTTGCGTTGGGGGGACGCGAACGGTTCTGGTGCGGGGGCGAGTGGGGCAACGCGACCGCTGAGGTGGTTTTGGCCGGCATGGTTCACTACAACATGGCTTGCCCCGTCCCCGTAGGGTCGCCAGAAAATGCGTCGCTTTCACCGACTTTCTTTGTTTTCGCTTCTCGCGTCCCTATTCGCGATCAGCGGACTTGCGCAGCAACCGGCTCCGATCGCGCGACAATGGCAAGTCGTCTCGTACTTTGATGACGCCCAGTTGGCGGAGAAGTCGGTCACGCATGCCGACGTCGCGGCCGATGGATCGGTTTGGCTTGCCGTTTCCGACGGGCTGTATCATTACGACGGGTATCGCTGGAAACGTTACACCACCGCAGACGGACTTCCCAGCAACTACGTGCGCTGTGTTTTGGTTACCGACGATGGCGCACTCTGGGTCGGGACCGACCGTGGCGCAGGACGGTTTGACGGTGAAACCTTTGATGGCAGCATGCTGCATGGCCAATTGGCCGGCCCCAGCATCCGCCGCATCGTCCAAGACAGTGATGGGTCTCTGTGGTTTTGTTGCGACCAGTGGCCCAAGGGCGATGTCTCCGCCGGCCTGACACGCATGAAAGACGGGCGGTTCACCACCTGGCGCCAGAGCGACGGGTTGCCCAGCAGCTACACGTCCGACTACGTCCGAGTCTCCAGCGGTCAACAATTCGTCTTGACCAACCGAGGCCTTGCCGAATTCACCGACGACGGCTTCCGGCAACCGCTCAAGGAGGCCGGGCTGTGGGAACAAGACACCTACATCTGGTCCTTGGTTGAAAGTGCCCGACATGGATTGATCGTCTCCACCGACGCCCATTTCTTTCAATTCAAAGACGGATCGTGGCGTCGCATCCCCAATCAGATCGCGGACCTGGAACAGCCGAAACTGGTAGCCACCCGGGACGGCGAAGTCTTTACCTGCACGCCGGGACGGGGACCGGCGATCTACCGTTGGGTCGACGACGGTTGGGAGAAAACGTCGCGCCAGTTGACCGACGTCACCGGTGGCAACCACTACCTGTTCGAAGACAACCAGGGTGCGGTCTGGATCGCCGGCCCGGAGCGCCTGCTCCGCTGGAACCGAGGTGAGCCGGAGTGGCAGCTGCATCAAGATGTCAGCGGACCGGTCCATCGAGACTTACAGGGCGGAGTCTGGTTCAAACAGATTCAGGGCGGTTTGGTGCGTTGGGCCTCGGATCAAGCGACGCACTACCGCGACCTTTCCGAACCGATTTACGAAGACTCCCAAGGCGTGCTCTGGGCGGCGTCCGAAACGGGACTTTATCGATGGGATCACGGTCGTCTCCAACAGGTGGATCTGGCAGACCACATCAAGCCAAAGCTGCTGGGAATCGACGGCCGCGATGTCGTCTGGGTCTCAGCAACAGACACCGATCGAAACCGATTCGTGATCGGGATCGCCGGCGATCAGTTGCACGTCAAAGATAGTTCGCATTTTCAAGATCGCGTTCGTGTCAGTCGCTCCTTCGCCGATCCGCGTTCAGGGATTTGGGCAGTCCTGGGCGCGAACAACTTTCCGCCGTTTCAACTGGTGCACTGTGATCCCGAATCGATCAACCCCATTGCGTTGCCGGACCGGGCTCAGATCAGTCATCCGCCGAATGTGACCGCGTTGGCCGACGGCACGGTTTTTGTGTCGGGATTCTTTGGGCTGATGCGGACGACCGATCGCGGCGCGAGCTGGTCCGAAGTCCCGATGCCCTCATCGGCCTTGGGCAAGATTCGCGTGCTCGGCGGAGAAGCGTGGGTGCAATGTCGCGGCGACTTGGGCGGTCAAGCCGCGTTGTCGCGGTTCCGCGACGGCGAGTGGGAAATGATGTTCGATCGTCAAGGCAAGATCGTCGGTCAAAACGGCAGGAAACAACTGTTCGCGTCGTCACAAGGCAAAATCGAAGTGTTGACCGCGGGCGTGGAAGAACTGCCGCCGCCGATCGCCACCACGCCGTTTGAAACACGCGTGTCAAGCGTCGTCGCGGGTGACTCCGGTGAGTTGTGGGTGGGGGTAGGCACGCGTTGCTATCGCTACCAGTCCGATGCCGATGCACCGGAAACTGAAATCATTGACGGCGATCGAACGCTCGGTGAAGACGAAACGTTGCGGTTGCGTGTCCGTGGTTTGGAACGGTTCAAACCGAAGCAACAGAAACGGTATTTCCGTGTCTCCACTCGCCTCGACGACCATGATTGGACGTCCTTTGAAACGCTCGATGAAGAGATCGTCTTTCCGGCCCTGCCGCTGGGCGAACACCACGTTCAGGTGCGGGTTCAGGATGCCGCGGGGCAAACCGATCCGACACCCGCCGTGTTCCGTTTCAGCGTTCTACCGGTGCCGCTGCAATCAAGAGCCTGGTTCAAACCGGTCGTGGCCATCGGTTTTGGGTCCATGCTCGCCTTGGCACTGTTGGCGTTCTTCAATTGGGCCAGGGTTGGAAACATGGCTCGCGATCTGGAGCGTCAAGTTGCCCTGAAGACCAATCGAGTGGTCGCCAGCGAGCGAGAATTCCGGCTGCTGTTCGAAGACTCACAGGACGCGATTTGTTTGTTCGCCGATGATGGGAGGTTGCAAAGTTGCAACGGTGCCGGGACAGAACTGTTGGGCAACAAAGAGCACCAGAGCGCTCATCTGCGGACACTGTTTGTGGACCCAGTCGAAGCGGATCGGTTTGAGACGGAGTTGCGAAAAACCAATCATCTGCGCGGCAGCCGCTTTCGAATGCAAACCCTCGCTGGGAAACCCTTTGACGCGATCGTGTCGGTCAACACGCGAACCGACGCCGGCGGCAAGCAGACCGGGCATCAAGTCATCATTCGCGACATCTCCACGCTCGTCGATCTCCAGCAACAGCTCGCGGAGACCAAGAAGATGGAAGCGGTCGGCCGCATGGCCGGTGGCATCGCACATGACTTCAACAACTTCCTGGCGGTCGTGATGTACGGCGCCGAGTTTGTCCGCATCAGTGCCAAGGGCGACCCGGCGGTGGATCAAGGCGTACAGATGATCTTGGAAGCCGCCGAACGTGGACGAAACTTGACCGGCCAGATCCAAACTTTCAGTCGCGCGTCGACGAACAAGATGGACATCGTCAAGACGGACAAGGTGCTCGCGGGCATCGAACCGCTGCTGCAAGGCGTCGTCGATTCGTCGGTCGCGGTGGAGTATCACGTCGCCGACGGTCTTGACAACATTCGCGCCGACGTCAGCCAACTGGAACAGATCTTCGTCAACCTGGCGATCAACGCCTCCCACGCGATGCCCGGTGGCGGAACCCTGAGCATCCATGCGTCCAACGCGGACGTTACCGAAGAACAATTGCCGGAACTGTATCTCGATGTTCCCGGTCCCTACGTCGTCATCGAAGTCGTCGACACCGGGCACGGCATGGACGCGGCGACCTGTGAACGAATCTTTGATCCTTTCTTCACGACCAAACCGCACGGCCAAGGAACCGGACTGGGGCTGGCAATCGTCTACGGCATCGTCCGACAGTTCCGCGGCCAGATCTCGGTGGACAGCCGGCCCGGTCGCGGGACGCGGTTCAAGATTTTCCTTCCAGCCACGAAAGAACACAGTGACGAGCCGACGACTGAATCCGCCGGCCAGGATCCCACCCAAGGCAACGAGACGATCTTGTTGGTCGAAGACGAACAGGCGATCCGTGATCTGGCGTGCAACTCGTTGCGACATTACGGGTACCGCGTGGTCGGCGCCATTGACGGTTTGGATGCCAAACACAAGATCGAAACCGGTGGCGAGTTTGATCTGGTGATTTCAGACGTGCTGATGCCTGGAATGACCGGGACGGCGTTGTTGAAGTGGATCCGCAAGACGCGTCCGAATTTGCCGATCATGCTGATGACCGGTCACGCCGACAGTGGCTCCGATCAGGCGATGGACGAACTCGACGTGCCCTGTTTAAAAAAGCCGTTTCTTCCGGCGACGTTGGCCGCACAAGTCCGTCAATTGCTCGACGGTCGGTTGGCCGCGACCTCCTCTTGAATCTTTTTTGCGAAGATCTGGTCGTCCCGATGGAGGCCGTTGGTTCTAGCGAACAACCAAGAATCGACGCACTCATGCCTCCATCGTCGCTCTGACCGGGCAACGAGCGATCTATGCTTCCGCAGATGTTTGCAACGTACACCTGCGGGGTTCCCATGAGTCGTCTATCCGTCATCCTGGTCGCGTTTCTGTTCGTCGATTGTGGTCTTGCCCAGGCGCAATGGTTTGGCAATCGCTCTCGCGCGATGCGTTCCGGTCGCGCCACCAGGGGACACGCCAGTGCCAACGTGCCCAATAAGTATCAGACACCGTATCCGACCACGACGCGCGGCATCAGCATCGGTGTGTTCAGCTATCCGGACTACAACTACCCGCGTCCCGGGGCGTTTGATCCCTACCGGTTCGACAACTACGTTTACGATCCCTATCGATTCGGCAGTTTCGAAGCACCGGATCTGTTGAACGATCCCTACTTTCGCGAACGACATCGATACGACAGTCATTTCCCGGGTCGGCGGAAGCCGCCCTTGGTGATGCAGACGCCACAGGCAAAATTCGCAACTCCGTCACCGCGAAACCCCTGGCTGTACAAAGGCAGCCCGGAAGCGTTGCGGCATCCCTCGTCACGCAGTCTGTCGCAGACCGAGTCGGCTCCGGAGCGATTGGCCGCCAGCCTGTCGGCGATGGAGGACGGAGAAGCTTGGATCGAGTTTTTGGCCCCGGATCAAGTCGACAACTTGATCGCCCAGGGTGATTCACCCGAGCTGCGAGAACTGCTTTCGCACTACGACGGGATCCTCAACAGTCCGGCGCTGAAATCGATCGCCACCGCGCCGGGATTCGAAGCGACCCGACGACTGCTGCAACAGCGAGTTGAAACCGCCGACGAATCAACGCACTCACCGAGCGACACCCTGCCGATGGAAACCTTGCCGGCGCCACAGATCTAACCCGTATCCGCCCCGTTGGTGTCCAGGCTTCAGCCGCACCTCCCGAAAGCGAAGCGTGCCCGGCCCCCGCGCAAACGTCCCTGACGGATCGATGCATCGGCCGCCAGACCAAGGGGGATAATCAACAGACGGTGCCTGGGCTGCGCAAAATCACCGTCTCGCGCCATTGTTAAATTCTGCCGAATTGATTCTTCGATTGACCATCGATGAGTGTGGAGCGGCTGGGTATCAAAAACACGATTGACATCAGCCGATTCGCGCAAGCGTTCGGGCCTCGCCAGCAGCGAAGGCCCATCGGCTGGCGCCAAACGGCTGATTAAATCGACAGCTCGCTGACGCGTCCCGCTGGGAGCGACCGGGATGACAGGTCATTGCCCAGCCGGCAGCAGCTAAAACAAACCTGCGATTGCGAGGTCAATCGCCTGCTGAGATTCGTCTGGTTCATGGACGTGCGGACCGATCGGCTCCATCAGCACGTGGCTCGAAGTTGGCGCCGCATCGTCGCGATCATCAAACGCCTCCGTTTCTGCATCGGCTGCTTGGCGTCCGAGATAGTTGATCACCATCAACGCGTCGATCGGGCTGAGCATCGAGTCGCCGGAGACATCGACAAAGCTCGGGTTCGCCTGCTGGAACGCACTCGGCGTCCCCAGCGCCAATTCGTCGTCCCCCCGGCGTGCGATTTCATTGATGACAATCAGTGCGTCCAATGGTGAAGCCGACTCGGACCGATCAACGTTGTAGCGATCGATGGGGTTTTGCCAAAGGGACGCGCCACTCACGATGACTCGATCCTCCCCTCGAACAATCTGGCGATGGAAGGCACCTTCGATCCAAACCAATGGCCCCGTGATCCACTGCGGTCCGGCAATCAGTGTTTCGCCCGCCGCGAGGGTCACCTGTGATTCCGAAGCACGACTTCCTTGCAATCGAGCCGTGTAGACCGAGACGGTTTCCGAATCGACGGTTTGTCCGCTCTGGTCGACTGCGACCAACGACAGTTCGGCGACCGTGGTCTCGCCGGCAGTCGCAATCTGCTGCACCGTCACGAATTGGGGATCGTTCCAATTGTCGGTATCGAACACCAGCGATTGGCTGGACAGCGACAAGAAGTCTTGGAAAGGATGATCGATATGGACGGTGTGATCGGAATCCGGCTGCCGGCTCAGATGAACCGCGAAACGGACGGATGAATCTGGATGATCGGTGGAAAGGGCGTGGGCGGCCGTTCCGACCACGATTTCCGGCGTGGAGGAGGTCGATGGTTCTGCAACAAAGACGCCCGAATCGATGACCTCTCCGTCAGGCGCCAGGCCGGTTGGTCCCAAATCCCTCTCGGAACTGACACGGGTCCGCAGAAACGTGATTTGTCCCGCCAATGTCTCTGGGAGAGAGACAGGGATCGAGTACTCGGCGACACTCTCCCAAGAACGAAGATTCAGCCAATGACCGCGTACGATCTGCTCCCCCGGATCGTCCCAGTCACCATCGCGGTTGAAATCCAACCAGGCGTTGACGAACCCACTCTCGCCGCGAATCGGAACGTTCAAAACACTTGTCTCGCCGGCGACAAAATCAGTGCCAATGACATATCCATCGTTGATTTCTTCCGACGATGCGAACCGGTTGGGCATCGCATCATCATCAGGATCCACAAGGGTGGACATTCGCGGCCCGCCCGTCAGGTGCCTGGCACCGTTGTCAGCCAATTTTGTCGGATAGCTGGACAGCAAATCACTTTGAAAATCGGCGGGGGCATCGCCGAAATCCATCAAACCGAAATCGATGACCTCGACCGAGTAATCTTCGACTTCGCCGTCCAACGCGATCCCCTCGACGCCGACGTCTGGTGAGTCACTCAATCGGATTCGCGCCCACGTCTTTCCCAGGACCGCATCGGTCGGAACATCAAAGCTGAACAGTTGAGAATCGATCTCGCTGACCAGTGCGGCGACGACGACTTGTTCCGAGTCGGACCAGATCCCATCTTGATTGAAGTCGATCCAGGCGTTCACGAACAAATCTACGCCATCCGCACCACGAACATCGACGTCGAAGTAATTCGCCTGGCCACGAACAAGCCACTTAGACGTTTTTAGCGAGCTTCCGTCGTCGCTGGAACGTCCCCATCGTGAGCTAATTTCAGCGTTGATCCCCGAGCCGATAGAGATCAAGTCGTGTCGGCCATCGTCATTCAGGTCGACTCGAACAGCGGCATTCGACCTCACGCTTCGACCGGCGCTGAACGCTTCGTCGGCGACGATGGTACCATGCAACGCATAAACCAAAAGCGTGCTTCGATCACCCTCGATCAAAACTTCGTCAACGCCATCTCCGCTTGAATCATCCGCACTGAGTTGTACGGCATAACCAGAAAACTCCAGTTCGACGAGTTCGTATCCTCCCGATCCGTCACTCACGTAGACTTCTTGGGGTGCATTATAGACTTTGCGACTGACGACGAAGTCGGCGATGCCATCGCCATTGAGATTGACTGCAAGAAACCGGTGGATCTCTTCGGGCGCATCGATCGCAAACAGGACCTCGGTTGTCGCGGTCGGACCGTCCGTCGTCAATTCAATGCTTCGTACGATCCCGTCGGCATGGAGGCTCAACAATCGATCATCCAGCAAACGCTCGGAGGCGAACAAGGTCCTCGAGGGGAACACGCTTTGGTCAGAATCATAGACAAAGTCGCCGTTCCCGTCTCCGCGCCAAATCTGCAACCGCTCCTCGCCCGCCCGTTCGGTGATCGCCACCACGTCCACGTTGCCGTCGCCGGTGACGTCATCGACAACGAAACCGTCGAGCGTCGCGCCGGCCTGGATAACCAGGTGCTCGGGCGGCGCGAAGGTTCCGTCTCCGCGTCCGGTCATCCGCACCATTGCCGCCGATCCGTCCTCGGGGACTCCGATCAGATCGGCGAACCCGTCGCTGTTGTAATCCGCTGCGAACGCGTGGCCAATCGCAAGGCTGCCGGGCAAGTCGTGCCGAATCACCTCAAATTGGCTGCTGTTCTCCAAACCACGCGCCCCCATGATCATCGAAAAATGGTCGGCACGCCGATGAAAATAAACGACATCGTCGACCCGATCACCGTCAAAGTCTGCGGCGACCTGAGAAATGGGAGGCGGACTGTCAAACAACGTCACGTCGCGAAGCCGCGAAAAAGAATACGCTTCATCGACGTCCAACACGCTGGCAACCGTCGAGTGCTGGATCACGACATCGTCGATCGCATCGGCATTGATGTCGGCCAGTCGCAAACTGGAACCGTCGGGTACGTTGATCGTGTCCAATCGCCTCACAGACGATTCGTCAACAATTTGAAGCAGATCGATCCGCCGGCCGGGAAAGTTGCTGGTGTTTTGCATCATGACGTACACCAGCGGTCCACCGTCGGTTGGTGCGTCTGCCACGTCCACGTCGAGGACAAAGTCCGGCATCGCAATCGCCTCAGGCCGATAACCCGATGAGTCTTTGTACCAGACGATGAGGTGCCGGTGATAATCGGATGTGACCAGATCGGTCGTCCCGTCGCCATTGAAATCCGCCGCACCGATGGCAAGAAAACTCCTGTTGCTATCGATACCGACCAGGCTTTCGAGGTCGCCAAAGGTGCCGTCCCCGTTTCCGCGCTGGACCCAAACCAGATCGGTATCATCCAACACGAAAACAAGGTCATCCTTGCCGTCATCGTCGACATCACCCAAGTCAAAGTGTCTTACATACGAATCGTTGTTTTGCGACGTCGGCTGCGGTACCAACGTTCCGGTTCCCGTTCCCAATAGAACCCGCGTTTCGCTATGTCGCTGGTTGGACACGAACACGAAATCGGCAATCCCGTCGCCATTGAGGTCTGACGTTGCTGCCATATCAGCGCTAAAACGAAGCTCCTCGGATTGATAGAGAACGCGGTCAAATCCCTGCTGCGCATCAAATTCCAGAACTAGCACGCGGTCCAGACAGGCGAACACCACTTCCGACGCCGTATCGCCATTGGTGTCGGCCAGGGCAAAGTCTTCGTTTGCGCATGTACCGTACGGTGACAGGTCGACGAGATTGCTATACGTCCTGGGTCCCAACGAACCGTCGGGCTGTTGCAGACGCGTCATCAGTGTCGTGTACGACAGGCTGACGATGTCGGAAAGGCCGTCGCCATTGACGTCTGCGACACGTGTACTTCGTGCCGCCTCTCCCAACGAAAAGTCTCCGTGATCACTGGGGACGTCAAAAAGTTGCTGGAGCATCTGATCCTGGGTCGGAACCAAGTTTCCGCCGACCTCGCCGAGCGTCGCCTCCACACGCACGTGCGCGGCGGATTGATCCATCGGAGCCCACCCAAAGTCAACCGGCGCGACGTCGCCTGCCAGCAGGCGGCGATCTTCAAGCGTTTGAAACCTTCGCGGTGATCGTTTCTTCATCGAGAAGTTGGCGGAGTAGTAGCATGCGGAGAGTTGAAGCGGGGGGGTTGAGCATATCTGGCCGGCACGCCGATCGCAATCATCTGCGGTTGCATTGCTTGACGTCAAAACCACGCGCCGCTCGCTGACGCGTCCCGCTGGAAGACGCGCCGCTCGCTGACGCGTCCCGCTGGAAGACGCGCCGCTCGCTGACGCGTCCCGCTGGTGTGTGTGTTTCGGCGCGTGATCTGGCCTCGATCATTTTCCTGGCATCGCTACAATTGGCACCACGATCGGCGATTCCACGATGAATTGAACCTGCCCCCGAATGGATTGGTTAACAACATGACGTTGACAGCGGCCACAAGGAACGAATTTGATTCTGGTGATCGTCGCCGCGGTGACACGGTGGAGATGATCGGAAAGGTTCAATTGGTCGATGTCGGAAAACTGGGGGTGCGTGCCGAAGTCGAGGGATCGATGGGCGGCACCTACGAGGTCCTGCTCGATTTCAGTGAACTCGTCGATTCCTCTCTGGGCGTCTCGTGCGACTGCCCGAGGTTTGCCGATGGGTTCAACTGCAAACACCTTTGGGCGACGATCGCAAAGTTCGATCTGCTCTACCCCAGCCCCTTCGTGGACATCGACACGCTGGATCTATTCGAGGTCGACGACGTATTGATCGGAGACGCATTGACGTCGAGAATCGCGAGCCGCGTGTCTGGGGCTGTGAGGGGTGCGAAAAAAGCGGTGTCCGGTTCGAAAACCCAGCCACCGCGCAAAACCCAGCCGCGAGACTGGAAGTCACAACTGGTCGGCATCGCGAGTTCGCTGACCGCTTCGCCCCGCCCCTGCCCGTTGGGCTTGCCCTCCAAACATCAGCCCGATTCGATTCAACAAGCTCAACACTGGTTTGTTTTTTCCATCTCTGATCCCGCCAATACCGACGCGCTGCGCGTCGCCTCGATGCAGAGTTACCGCAAGGCAGACGGCGATTGGAGCCGGCCGACCTCTGTCGAACTGCTGGACTCGGACATCGCCGATCTAAGCGACCCCCAAGAACGGCACGCGTTGGCCATGCTGGAACCTGTCAGGGAAACCAACGGCTATCGCTTCTACGGGAATTATCGCCAGGGCCATCGATTGTTCTCCGTCGAGCCGCTGTTGGTGCGGGAATCGCTCGAAGCCTTGCATGCCACCGGACGGCTGGCCTGGAAACTCGGTGATTCCAAACAACACTTTGAAGACGCCCGCCCGGTCGACGACGCTTCGGTTGCGGAGTCGACGACGATGCGGTTGCGAGTCGCGCCCGATCCCGATCAACCGTCCAAGTTGATCGTCACGCCAGAATTGGTCGTTCCCGACGTCGGGGTCTGTTCGATCGAGCAACTGATGTGGTCGTCGACGATCGGTTGCGCGCTGCTGCAAATCGACTCGGAGCCGACGGCTGTTGATGACGACGCGGAATCCAGCGATCCGCAAGAGACGCTCCGTACCCGCCTGGTTCGGATCACTCCCAATGATTGTCGTCGGATTCGGGCGTGGCAACAGACGCCATCGATCCGGGTGCCGCGCAAAAGTTTGAAAAGCCTGTTGGCAGAACTATCCACACACCACGGCGACGTTGATCTGGTCTTGGATGATTCCCTGGAAATTCCAACACGCATCGACGAACCGTCGGCGCACTGCTTGCTGGAACAGCGCGAACCCAAGGCGACCGACTTCACCGTTTCGATGTCGATCCAGTATCCGAATCGAGACTTGGCGTTAGACTCCACGGCACGGTGGTGGTTCGACGATGATGCCGGCGCCGTGCAGCTTCGCAACTGGGACGCCGAACGGAATTGGTTGTCAAAGCTGGACCACGACGTGCTGGACTTTTCAATCGATCGCTATTCGTCCAATGTAAGTCTGGCTCCCGATCGGTTCCTGACGGTCGTCGAATCGTTGCGTGAATCGGGATGGAGCGTGACGGCCAACGGCGCGCCGCTGCGGATCGCATCCGACATCGACATTCAAATCACCAGCGGTGTCGACTGGTTTGACCTGGACGCGGAAGTGAGCTTCGAGACGATCAACGCTTCGCTGCCCAAGTTGTTGGAAGCGCTTCAAACGGGTGCACCCACCATCCAACTGGACGACGGCACGGTCGGGATGTTGCCTAAAGATTGGTTGTCCAAATTCGTCGGGATTCGCGAATCGGGACAAGAACACGACGGTTCGATTCGCTTTCACCGATCCCAAGGCCTGTTGTTGGACCTGTTGTTGGAAGAACAAGGCGGTGTCAAACGCGACCGCGACTTTTCAAAGTTCCTGCGTCAGGTGAAATCGTTCGACGGCATCAAGCCGGCCGCCCCGCCGAAGACCTTTGCGGGCGAGTTGCGTGATTATCAACGGACCGGATTGGGATGGTTGCGGTTTCTGCAAAAATTCGGCTTCGGCGGTTGCCTGGCCGACGACATGGGACTGGGGAAAACGATTCAAGTGCTGGCGCTGCTTGAGGCGCGTCGAAAACGGCGTCTGCCCAAGGGACAAACGCGCAACCCGTCGATCGTCGTGGTTCCAAAAAGCTTGGTGTTCAATTGGCTGGACGAAGCATCAAAGTTCACGCCTAAATTGCGCGTCCGCAATCACACCGGAACCGATCGAAAATCCGATTGGGACGCCTTTGCCGAGTCCCCCGATTCGATCGATGTCCTGTTGACCACGTACGGCACGATGCGTATCGACGCGCCGCTGTTGGCGCAGATGCAATTCGACTACGCCATCTTGGACGAGGCCCAAGCGATCAAGAACCCGAAGAGTCTGGTCGCCAGGGCGTCACGATTGCTGCCCGCCGAACACCGCTTGGCGATGACGGGGACTCCGATCGAAAACCACTTGGGCGACTTGTGGTCCTTGTTCGATTTTCTGAATCCGGGAATGCTTGCCAACGCCAAGCCCTCGTCGGGTCAGTTGCCTGACCTGGAAGACGAGGCGCAACGCCGGCACGTCGAACGTCTGGGGAAGTCGCTGCAACCGTTCATCCTGCGTCGCACCAAGTCGGAAGTCTTGACGGAACTGCCGGAGAAGGTCGAGCAGACCTTGGCGTGCTCGATCGACAAGAAACAACGCAAACTATACGACGAACTGCGGGAGCACTATCGCGTCCACCTGAGCAACAAGGTGAAGGAACTCGGTTTGAAGAAAGCCAAGATCCATGTGCTCGAAGCGTTGTTGCGATTGCGCCAGGCCGCGTGTGATCCGCGGTTGATCCATCCCGATTGCGGCGTGCGAGGGGCCAAAATCGAAGAACTGCTCGAACGCTTGGACGAGCTTCATCGCGAAGGCCGCAAGGCACTCGTGTTTTCGCAATTCACTTCGCTGTTGGGGCTGCTGAAACAAGATCTGGATCAACGGGGCTGGAACTACGAATACCTGGACGGCAAAACGCGAAAACGTGCCGAGAAGGTGCGGCGTTTCCAAAACGATCCCGAATGCCAATTGTTTTTGATCAGCTTGAAGGCCGGCGGCAACGGTTTGAACCTGACGGCGGCCGAGTACGTGTTCATCTTGGATCCCTGGTGGAACCCGGCCGTGGAAGCCCAGGCGATCGATCGTGCCCATCGCATGGGACAGACCCAGAGCGTGAACGCCTATCGAATGATCTGCAGCGAGACCGTGGAAGAGAAGATCGTCGAGTTGCAAAAGTCCAAATGCAATCTGGCCGATGCCATCGTCAGCCAAAACAAATCGCTGATCGGACAACTGACGGCCCAAGACCTGCAAGACCTGCTGGGATAATCGCAGTCCATCGGATGGTCTGCAGCGAAACCGGTTCAGCTACCGTTGGTGTTCAGCCTCGAGGTGCTCGGCGGGGCCGTTTGGTAACGGTGGGAGATGGCAGAAAAACTGTGGGGCAAAAAAATGGGGCGGGACCGTTGGGAGAGGGGCGACAAGAAAATTGGTGACAAGAAAATAGGGTGCAGCGGTGGTCCACGCATCCGCGATAAATCACTGCCTACTGCCTACTCATTTACAGCATCGATCCTCAAATCGTCGACTCCCTCGTCCCAAACGATGACCTGCTCGTCGCCTTCAACTAAATGGCCGGCAATCGTGTCCATCACGCGACGAGCGAATTCGGGGCTGTCGTTGGGGCCTTGAATGAAACAGGGCCTGCCATCGCGACCGAATTGAAACGTGCGGGTGCACTGCGATTCGTCGACATCGTGCCAGATGCCACTGATTCGCTCGTAGTCGCGATGGGGGGCCAGTCCGAACTGTTTCGCCCATTCGACCGAGTCGGTCACCAATTTCTTGCCCACCACGGGATCGCACTTGGCGACGTTCCCCGCCGACCGCAACCGGCGAAGATGATCGGAAAATTGGCTTGGCGTGACCAAGTTTGCAAACGAGTCTTTGACGCCCATGCAATACATGTCGACCAAGAAACAGGCGAACACCAGCCTCCCATCCGGGATCGGGCGGGTGACCAAGACACCACCGATGCCAGCGTCCAGGTCCTGTTCTGAGAGGTTGTCGTCAAGAATCGAGCCGGAAACATAGCATTGGCTGATCTTGGATCGTGCTGCGATCGCAATCTGGCCCGCCACGGAACTCATCGCATTCTTCTCCGCCGCCAATCGCTTCCGTTTGGCGATTTCTTTGCTGCGTTTTTTCGCCAGCTTCTTTTGACGACTCTGTTCCGTTTTCGCCATCGTGGTATCTCCATAGGAACGGTGGGAATCATTTTGCGGTCGTAAACACGCCGATCGATTTCGAATTTGACCGTTGCGGTTGTCGGTTTGTCCAGCCCAGTCTCCGGCCTGTTGTCCAGGCCAGAGCGAACGCGTCGCGGCAATCGAAATCGCACGGTCCGGGAGGCATTCCAACGACCCGATGGAACTGTCCAGCTGCCACTGTCGTCAAATTGCGTCCTATCTTGTGCAGAGAGTGGGTTTCTGTGCGGCGATTGTTAGAGTAGCAGAGTTTTCCAGCCGTTCGTACCGATCCATGATCAAGCGGTGCTCGCCAGAGGTCAGCGAAGCAACGTCGCGGCTAAGATGAGACGGTGATCACGCGTGCACGGACATTGAGAGGCAAAGCATGACCAGTATTTCCATCGACCGAACCGACACGACCGAAATCGACGTCCCGCAATTGCTGTGCGCGGCTCGTCAGGATGCGGCTCGTCAGGATGCGGCCGGTCAGGAGGCCGACGTCGTTGACGCGGAGGCACTCGGGCAACTGCTGCAGCTGTACCGCAATTATCTGACGATTCTGGCGACCACACAACTCGATCGCCGGCTGCGGCGGCGGATGAGTCCGTCCGATCTGGTCCAGGACACCATGCTGGCGGCCCATCGCGATTTCCGGTCCTTTCGAGGGGTCAGCGAGCCGGAGTTGCTGTGTTGGTTAAGACAAATCTTGGTGAACTGTCTGCGTGATGCCGTCGACATGCATTTGAACGCGCAAAAACGCGACATGCGGCGCGAAGTGTCGATTGAACAGGTCGGCGCCACGCTGGACAAAAGTGCCTGTCAGCTCGCCAACGTGCTGGCCGATCGCGGGCCCTCGCCGAGCGAGCCGGCCAGGCGGCGCGAGCGTGCGGTCGAGCTGGCCGATCAACTGGCAAAGCTTCGCCCGGAGTACCGCGACGTGATCGTGCTACGCAATTTGCAGGGACTCTCGTTCAACGAAATCGCCGACCGACTCGATCGTCGCCCCGGCACGGTTCGCATGCTGTGGTTGCGGGCGATGGACAAGTTCAAACAGACTTACGACCATCCCCGAGCGTAACGACCAAGCGACGTGTTGGACTATTCTTCGATTTCCGATTTAAGCGTCGAACCTGCGGCGACACGGCACCTGTCCGAAGCCCAAAAGGATCGGATGACGTTGTTGCTGGACCGTTACCTGTCGGCATTGGAACAGGGTGTTCCGCCGCCACTGGAGGATCTGGCGGTCGACGATCCGGAGCTGGTTCATCCGCTGCGTTGCTACATCAATGGGCTGGAAGATCTGCATCAGATCGCAGCCGGGTTCACGCCGCAATCCGATGCCGATCGCGGCGACGCAATCGATGGAGGTTGCGACGACGAACGCTTGTTGGGCGATTTTCGATTACTGGAGGAAGTCGGCCGCGGTGGCATGGGAGTCGTCTATCGTGCGCGACAGTTGTCGTTGGACCGAACCGTTGCGATCAAATTATTGCCTTTTGCGGCCGTCCTGGACGCTCGTCAAATTGCTCGCTTCAAAAACGAAGCTCACGCGGCGGCGCAGCTGAATCATCCCCACATCGTGCCGGTCTACACCGTCGGCGTTCAGCGTGGCGTCCACTACTACGCGATGCAGTACATCGAGGGACACTCACTCGATGCGGTGATTGCAAAACAATCCGACCGTGGGCAGATGCCTGACATCGACGTCACGTTGCAACGAGCGATCGACGTCGCCCATGCACTGCACGCTGCCCACGAGTTTGGCGTCGTGCACCGGGATGTGAAACCGTCCAATTTGATCTTGGACAACGACGATAAAATCTGGGTGACCGATTTCGGATTGGCACGTTGTCAGACCGACGCCAGCATGACGAAGACGGGTGACATCGTCGGAACGATGAAGTACATGAGTCCCGAACAGGCTCGTGGCGAATCGGCAATCATCGACGGACGGACCGACGTCTATTCGTTGGGTGCGACGGTGTACGAGATGCTGTGCTTGCGTCCGGCACATGATGGCAACGACACGCCGGCGGTGCTGCGCCAAATCGGTGAACGCTCGCCCGCCCCGCTGCGGACGATCCGCAAAGACATTCCCGGGGACCTGGAAACCGTGGTTGCCAAAGCGATGTCCAAGTCCCGTGACAACCGGTACGAAACCGCGTTGCAATTCGCCGAAGACATGCAGCGCGTCTTGCGTGGCGAACCCACCGTCGCACGACCGCCGACGATGATCGACCGGTTGTCTCATTGGGCACACGCCCATCGCAAGATGGTCGCCACGACGTTTGTATTTGGACTGCTTTCCGTCCTCGGGCTCTCGGTCAGCATCGCGATGGTTGCCGCGGCGAAACAGGAATCTGACGCCAACGCGGTGCTGGCCAAACGCAGCGACGCCCTCGCCCGCGCGACGGTCGATCGCCTGGGCGCGCAAATGGCAGAACTGCTGTCCGAGATCCCTGCGGCCAGTTCCGTGCGCCAACAACTGCTCCGCGAGACGCTGAACTATTACCAGGCGTTCGCCAACCAGGCCGACGACGATGTCAGCTTGACCAAAGACTTGGCGATCACCTACGGCAAGATCGGATCGTTACAAAACGAAATCGGCTCGCCCGGCGAAGCGATCGAGTCATTACAAGAGTCGATGCGGTTGTTTCAACAGTTGTCGGTCAGCGACCAAGACAGCCGGTCGATCAATCACCAGCTGGCGACCAGCGAAAACAATTTGGCATTGGCGTTGGAACGCGCCGGCCAATACCGAGACGCCCAACTGCACTACGAATCCGCAATCCAGCGTTGGCAATCGCTTGTCGACGACGCCCCCCAGGACGTGGAAACCCGCGCGGGATTGGCGATGTCGCTCGGCAACTTTGCATTGTTGTTGAGCAAGACCGATCGCTTGGACCAAGCCGAAGCGATGTTTCAACGCAGTTTGATGATTGCTCAAGACGAACCGCAAAACGAGGTGTTGGTCAAGCAACTTGCGTCGACCTACCAGAATCTCAGCGGATTGTTGGCCGAACGCGATCCGCAGCGGGCGGTCGGCTATGCCCGAGCCGCCCTGGAGCATCAGATGCAGGAACTGTCCGACGACCACGCCAGTCCCACGTCAGCCGGCCGTGTCGCGTTGACGATGAACAGTTTAGGCGCGGCCCAATCGGCCAGCGGAAACTTAGACGCCGCGATCGAATCCTACCGCCAAGCCGCTCAGATCCAGCAACAATTGATCGAGCGCTGGCCGGACGAGTTGACCTACCAACGCGACTTGGCCGTCACGCAAAACAACCTCGGCATGGCGTTGGCCTCACAAGACCAATTCGACGCGGCGAGGCAGGCCTTTGACCATGCATTGAAGTACCAAGTCGGCTTGACCGAAGTGTTCGACGATGACGCAGAGCTGCAAAGTACCCTGGGCGGAATCTACAACAACCACGCCTTTGTGTTGGAGCAATTGGGGCGTCCGCATCAAGCACTGAACTCCTATCGACTGGCAGTCGAGCATCAACACTTGGCCCATCTGGTGGCCCCGGAAGTCCCACGCTATCGCGACTACCTGAGTAAGCATTTTTTCAATTGCGGCAGGCTGTTGCGGGAGGGCCGAAACTTCCGCGATGCGATCGAGTTCGCGCTCCGTCGACGCCAATTGTGGCTCGACGACGGTGAACGTCTGGCCGGTGTCGCCGAAGAGTTTTTGACGACCGCGTTGCTGATCGATCGCAGGGGTGCCACGCCAGAGGGCCAGCTGACGAAGTCTGATTGTGTCGACTATGCCAACGAGACGCTACGGTTGGCGATCCAGGCAGGCTATCGAGACGACACCGACTTGCTCGATCGTCCAGAGTTCGCGGAATTGCTGCAAAAGCAACCTCTCGACGAAACATGACAAACTAATCTTCAACGCGGTTTCTTGTTCAACCGATCCAGACGCCCCCCATGAGACACGACTCCGTGAACCGTTCCCCACGCCCCCGCCGCGACGCCGCCCGTCGAACCATGCGCTTCACGGTCGAAAGACTGGAGTGCCGGACGATGCTGGCCGGTGATGTCGATGGGGGACCTGTGATGGACGTCGAAACGGACGATGCAGTGCGGCTGCCCGCGGCACAGGTTTTTTCGCCGCGAGCCGGGGCGACAGCTTCGTCAACCGCGCCCACAATTCGGCTGGAGTCCATACGGCCGACATCGCCTGATCCCCTGGCTCGAACCGCGAACCGTCAAGCGTCCGACGCCCCGGATGATGATCTGCCGCAAGAACCGTCGGACAAAAAACGCAAAACCGGCCTGTCGGTCCCATCGACCGATGACGCATCACCGTCGGACAAGCCGCCGACGGATGATGAAGGAGGCATGATTGCGGTACGGAGTCCAGAATTGCCCTCCGATCACGCCGACGAACTGGCCGCTTTTGATTTCACCGCCGATTTGGGAATGCAGTTCCTGACCGTTGAATCCGACATGAGCGATGTTCAGCGGACGCCTGCGGATTCGCCGGCAACCCTTCGATCGTCGAACCTGTCGCAATCGGCCGTCACGGCATCGGCGCCGTCGAACACGCAATCGGTGCCCCCGCTGGCGGACAGCCCGATTCGGCCGCTGGTTGAAAACCCGGTGAAGCCGTTGGTCGAAAATCCGGTGCAGCCACCGGCCGCCTCCGGCAGTGCCGAGGGTGGCATGATCCGCGTCTACAGCACCGCGCTTCCCACGTTGGGACCGACGGCATTGTCGTCCAAGATTCGAATCGAACTTGCGCCCAGCACGGGGCACTATCGAAACTTTCGAATCGCCGAAACGCCGGGGCTAAATTCAGAACGCGATTCTGAAAGCTCCGCCACCTTGGTCAGCCGATGGACGCAAGGCGATTCGGTCGACAAGAATCGAATCAAACGGAAATCCATGGGGGTCCTTGGATTTCCCCGTTCCGTCACGAACACGCCATCGGTGGTCTCGGGAAGCGCCCTGTTGAGTGGCGAAATCGCCGGCCGCAGCGAACCGGCCAACGCCGCGCGTTCGCAGTAGTGGTACGTCAACTCTCAAACTGAGTGTGCCGCGGAATTGACAGGCTGGAAGCCTATCCCACTCCAACCGATCCGACACCTGTTTTCCGCTCGATCCTGACCGGTGCGTGATCTTTTCTGGAAAAACGTTCTGCATGCCGTGACACTTGCAGCGGGGTTTCCGCCTGGAACCAGATCGGCAGCGTCTTGTTTGGCGTTACCGCATCAGGTCCCAGCGGTATTGGATTGACATTTCATTTGCGTCGATCGGTACCCGCAGCTGCGGCCCACTACGCCAATGAACGTTTATCTGATGAATCCCTTGGAATCCGATCCGGTCACAGAACTCTTGTCAAAGCTGTACCTGCCCCGGTGGCAGGCCGCCTATTGGCATCTGCCCACTCGTTGGGGCCTGGAAGTCCCCGCCGGCATCGTCAGCATGTACGTCATCACGCGTGGCGGAGGCTGGTTTGTTCCCGGTGGCAACGGCACCAGCGGCACCATTTCAGGCAACGGCTTGGCAGGCAGGACATCCGATGCACCGCCCGCCAAACCGATCCGCGTTATCGCCGGTGACCACCTGATTACCACCGACGGCGGTCAACACCAGTTGGTGCGGGAACTCGGCAGCGACACCGAACCGGTCGCCGAACGACTCTCCGATTGCATCTGGCCGATCTTGCCGGGCCCGCACGATTCGACCACCGTGCTGTACGGACAATTTGAGCTGACAGGATTGTCGATCAACCCCTTGGCGATCGGATTGCCGTCCCTGATCCACCTCAATCATCGCCGGGACCGTGAATTAAAAACGTGTCTGCCGCTTCTGGATCTAACGCACCAGGTGATCCGCGATGCGGCGCCGGGTTGGCAGTTGACGGTCCGCAAGTTGTCCGAGCTGGTTTTGATTCAAACCATTGCGACGCAACTGCATCGCAACACTCAGTCGGTCGACGAAGTGGATCAATCGGGATTGCTGCGGGCGATGACCGACAGCGTCATCGGTCCGGTGCTGAAGACGATGATCGAAACCCCCGAGTCTCCCTGGACCGTCCCCACGATGGCTCAGCGGGCAAGGGTTTCCAAGTCCGCGTTTTCCGACCGATTTCGAAATTTTCTCGGACGCGCGCCGCTGCAATACTTGACCGAGTTGCGGATGCAAAAAGCGCGTCGTTTGCTTCGCGAAACCGACGTCGAAATTTCACACATCGCCACCCAAGTCGGCTACGAATCTCCGTCATCGTTCAGCAGCGTGTTCAAACGATGGAACGATTGTTCTCCGGCCGAATTCCGACGCTCACGGTCTCTGGTCACCAACCGGACATCAACACGTCCACTCGATCGGGGCGCAACGGCCCCATCGGCGGATCGATTGTATGATGGACTCGACGGGACGCAGGACCGGCGAGTTCCGACAGGGGTTGTGGGACCGGCTGGCGATCGACCGGCGCGGTGACCGGCGTGGTGACCGACAATGCGGCGGCACGTTCATCGAAATGCACGTGGCTGACGGTGATCGCTGCCGAACCGGGTTGGCTCACACAGGCCTCCTCTTGGAATCCGATGCTGATCAGATCGCCGCCGCTCGCCTCAACCGGCTCTGCAGTGAACAAGAACGCGGTGATCGTCCCGGCATCCTGATCGATATTGACGGACATGGAGACTCTCCCGTTCCAAAACTCGCCCGGTTCGACGGTCCATGCTTCGGCGCGGACCACGGTGGGGTCGTATTCGATTCGGATTTCCGCGGCGCGGATGTCATGGGCGTTTTCAACGCGTAGCGGCAAACGAAGCTCGCGCGCCGATTCGTCGAACGATTGCGTGACGGAAACGGTTGCCAACAATCGCCTGGATTCCAACCGCTCCGCGGCAAGCCTGCGTGTCTGAACTGCCATCCTGGTACCACTGATCGAGAAGCGTGGCGTCCCGCCACGGTGCGCCACGATCTGTGCTGTACCGATTGTCGGCCCCATCGAACAAGACCAACCGATGGAGGTTGGTGAAGTGCGCGAGCCATTTGGACGATTGAGCAAGCCGCAATGCCGATGGTGCCGCTTCCCCGCCGGCCGCCTACCAAAGCTGCGTCGTCGCGTAGACCTGATCGAGGGCTTCGTCTTCGTCTTGGGTTTTGTTTTCAGGCAATACAGCGCTAATTGCTGCGGGCGAACGGAACGTGTCATTGATCGCGTCGCCGGCAGCGGCAACCCTCTCCCCCTCGCCAACTGAAGCACTCAGCAACGATTCGGAGGTCGCAGCAGCAGCCGTCACCGATTCATTCGCCGCATCCGACGAACTCAGAGACGCCGAGGAGACCGCGGCGGAGGTGATCGTGGGTGCCATCGCGACGCTGCCAGATTCTGCGTCGTCGTTGATTCGACCGATTTCGTCGGACCAGGCATCCGAACCGACCGGCATTACAAGTGTCGTCAGCAGTCGGTTGTACAAAAATGATGGAAGCAGGCCGAGTTCGGTGAAATTCTGATCTTGTAACGCGTCGCCGGCCGTCAGCGTCGCGGTCAATTCATTGTCCCCGCCATCCAAGTAGGCGACGGGTTGTTGTTGAGTGATCGTGTACGTCCCCACCGGAAGTTCGGTGAACTGGTAGCTTCCATCGGCTGCTGTCACGGTCTGCTGCTGCGCGCCGGACGTCGTGTTGACCAACGTGATCGTGACCCCCGAAATTGCCTCTCCGGCATCCAAGCTGCCGTTGGCATTGGCGTCTGCGAACACGAAACCGGAGATCGTCTCCGAGCCGCTTGCGACAATCGTCAGGGTCCCGTCAGTTTCGTCGTCCCCCGCGATCGGTGACGGCGTGACGCTGAGCTGGCCTTCGTTTAAAACGACGGAGGTCAGGTCGAGCACCGTCGACGTCCCGACCGTTGCATCCCCGTCGACGGTGAACTGCAACTCGACCAGGCTTCCCGCGGTCGCGGTTAGTTCGGATGACGACGAGACGAAGATGACAATGGTGCCGGTTGCATCGTCGACATTCACGGTCAGCTGGGTGTCATTGCCACTGTCCCAGACCGAGCCTGCGGTGACATCGGCTTGTTCCAGATCCAACAGGTCGCTGTCGTAGCTGAGCCGAATCTCGGCACCGCGGACTCCATCGGCGTCATCGATGTTGACGGGAACGGAAACGATCGAGGCCGCCGCCGCCGTCAAATCATCGGCAATGTCGACCGCGGCGAGCAACCGACGGGCCGAAAGATTCTCGATCGTCGGGCGTCGTCGTCTGATTCTGGGAATCAATTTCATGGGGCTGTCAGGCGGGGATTCGGGTAGGTGCTCAGGGAAGAGTGCTTCGTCAACTTTTAAACTTGGGGTGCCGCGGAAAAGGGGTCAGGTACCAAAACTGCGAAGCACCCTGCGGGCCATTTGGTTTTTGGTACCTGACCCCTTTTCCGCGCGACAAACGCAACCCGGAAATTAAATCTGGATGAAGCACTAGGCGGATTCGCAGCCCCTGGTGTCACAGAGATTTCGAAGAAAACCATGCTCGACTCTTCCTAGAAGGCATTGGTCACTACACATCCTAAGTCACCCTCCCTGGCAGGGTAGGTCTGGCGCAGCGCGGGGAGGGTCGAATGGTTGTCCCCAAAAAACTTTTTTTGCGGTGTGACATCCCTGCTGACGATTCCGCCTGACAAGCACGGGCGGATCGTCGGTGTCGGCGGATCTGCCCTATTAGCCGAACGCCGCAAAATGGATTTTTCGACGGCGATTGATCTTCCGCGATGGACTGCCCCACACCGCTTTTTTGCACCGGCATGCCCCGGACAAGGTCACACGTCAATATGCGTCAACACACCAAGGGATTTTTCTCGCGTCTCGCGTCACGCCGCTGGTCCGCCAAGCCTTCCGGAAACCGTTCGCGGAAGCAATTCGGGCGACGAAGTCGATTGGAAACACTTGAATCGCGACGTGTGTTGGCCGCCTCGATCGCTTCGTTTAGCCCCACGTCCAGCGGGTTTGTGGCCGAACTGAGCGAAGAAATTGACACGTCCGTCATCAACCTTTACGACTCCGAAAACGGGCTGGCCGGTGCCGCCGATGTCACCTTGACCGGGGCGAGCAGCGGAGACGTTGCGGGGTCGTTGATCATTGATGGAACGTCGCTGACGTTCATCGCCAGCGGTGGACCGCTGGCGGCCGACACCTACACCGTGACGCTGCGCAGTGCGACCGACGGGTTCAAGGATCTGGCCGACGGCGAATTATTGGACGGCGACGATGATTCCGTGGCGGGCGGAGATTTTGTGGACACTTTTACGGTTGCCAGCGGACCGGCGCTCGTCGTCAGCTTGCCGGACTTCGTGCGCGGCCCGACGCAAGCGATTCAGGTTCCGGCCGCCGGCAGCGGACAGGACCTGCCGCCGGGATTGCCGATTCAATTGAGCGATGCCGACGGCGTCACGTCGTTGACGTTGACGATCCAATACGATCCGACGTTGCTGGACATCAGTGGCGTTCAATTGGGCAGTGATGCCCCGGCAAACAGTCAAGTCGACGTCAATTTGACGGTCTCCGGTGTCGCCACCATTTCCTTTTTCAGCCTCGCTCCCTTGGCCGCCGGCGCCGCCGATCTAGTCGACATCATCGCCACGGTCCCCGAAGACGCTCCGTATGGCACCAGCCAATCAGTCCGCATGACGGCGATCGAAGTCAATGCGGGTGCCATGGACGCGGCCGCGGATGATGCGTTGCATGTCGTAGCGTTCCCCGGCGACGTCAATCGGAACCGACGCTACGACGCCGAAGACGCGCGACTGATCGCCCGGGTCGGTGTGGATCTGGATTCAGGATTCGTATTCACCAACCCGACCGGCACCACCGCGTCGACTCGCTTGTTCCCCAACATTGATCCGGTTCTGTTGGGCGACGTGACCGGTGTCGACGGAGTGAGCCCGTTGGATGCCAGCGATGTGCTACGCCGAGTGGTGGGGCTGTCGACACCGAACATCCCCGACCTACCCGATGCTCAAGCTCCCACGGGAATCAGTTTGTCATCCGACAGCATCGATGACTCGTCCGCCGTCGGCACGACCGTGGGAACCTTCACGACCTCCGACCCCGATTCCGGTGACACGCACACTTACACGCTTGTCAGTGGTACCGGCGACAGCGACAATGCGTCCTTCACCATCAACGGCAACTCGCTCGTCACCGCGCAGACCTTCGATGCCTCGGCCCAGAACTCGGTCACGATCCGCGTGCGATCCACCGATTCGACCGGACGTTTCGTCGAGCGTGTGCTGACGTTGACCGTCGAACATGTCAACGCCGCACCGACGGCACTGGCGATCAGCAGCACGACGGTTGATGAAAACGTTTCCAGCGGAACATCCGTCGGTACCTTCAGCACCACCGATGCGGACAGTGGTGACACCCACACCTACAGCATCGTTTCCATCGACGGTAGCACCACCAGCACCGCGTTCACCATTTCCGGAAACTCTCTGCTGGTCGCAACGGCGTTGGACTTTGAAACCAAATCCAGCTACAGCGTCGTCGTCCGAAGCACCGATGCGGGTGGATTGTCAGTCGACCAAACGTTTACCATCACCGTTTCGGACGTCAACGAAACACCGACCGCGCTGGCTCTTAGCAATGCCACCGTCGGTGCCGATGCGGCGGTCGGCACAACGGTCGGCACACTTTCCACCACCGATGTCGATTCCGGCGATACGTTCACGTACTCGCTCGTCAGTGGAACCGGAGACGATGACAACACCTCGTTCTCCATCTCCGGCGACGAATTGCAGACCGCCGCGACGTTGGATTTCAGTTCGCAATCCAGCTATAGCGTGCGGGTGCGGACGACCGATGCCGGCGGTGAATCCTTCGAACAGGCCTTGACGATCACGCAAGGTGATTCGGCACCCTCGGAAGTCACACTCAGTAGCGACACGGTTGTCGAAAACAGCGCGACCGCGACCGTGGTCGGTGACCTGGAAACCACCGATTCCAACCCCAGTGACACGCACACTTACACGCTTGTTTCCGGCGACGGTGACGACGACAACGCATCCTTTACGATCTCGGCCGGTCAACTTTTGACCGCGGAGTCGTTCGATTTTGAGTCGCAAAATTCCTACTCCATCCGCGTCCGCAGCACCGATTCGAGTGGCTTGTTTGTCGAGCAGGTGCTGGCGATCTCCATCACCAACGTCAATGAGTCAGCAACCGCGGTTTCACTCAATCATTCCAGCGTCGCCGACGGCCAACCCAGCGGCACCGTCGTGGGAACGCTCTCCAGCGATGACCCCGACAGCGGCGACACGCTGACGTACACCCTGGTGTCCGGAACCGGTGACGATGACAACGCATCCTTCACGATTTCCGGCGACGAACTGATCACGGCGTTCGCAGCGGACCAAAGCACCAAATCCAGTTACTCGATTCGGGTACAGGTCACCGATGCCGACGGCCTCTCCGTCGAAAACACCTTCACGATCGACATCACCAGCGAAAACGTCGCTCCAACCGCGGTCGCGCTGAGTAATTCGACGATCGCCGAAGACGCTGCCTTGGATTCGTCCATCGGAACATTGACCACCACCGACGCGAACAGCTCGGACGTGTTTGTCTACACCCTCGTCTCCGGCACCGGCGATACCGACAACGCGTCGTTCGCCATCGACGGCGACACGCTGACACTCAATACCACCCTGGATTTCGAAACCCAGTCCAGCTACAGCGTTCGTGTTCGCAGCACCGATCCGTTCGGGTTGTTTGTCGAAGACGTGTTCACGATCTCGGTGACCGACGTCAATGAAGCGCCGGAGAACCTGAGCCTCAGTTTCGCGTCGGTCGCCGACGAGCAACCAGCCGACACGGTGATCGGAGACCTGTTCGCCGACGACCCCGACGGCGGTGATACGCTGACGCTGTCACTCGTCTCCGGTGACGGCGACGCCGACAACGCCGACTTTAAGATCGAGAACAATCAATTGGTGATCACCGAAGCGGTCGACGATGCGATCCAATCCCTGTATTCGGTTCGGGTGCGAGTCGAAGATTCGCAAGGGCTGTTCACCGAACAGGTCTTCAGCATCGACGTGACCGAAGCGAACGTTGCACCCTCAGCGGTGGCACTCAGCAATTCGACGCTCAACGACGGCGACCCATCGGGCACCGTCGTCGGAACGTTGACGGCGACCGATTCCAATTCAACCGACGTCCATAGCTTCAGCTTGGTAGCCGGATCAGGCGATACCGATAACGCCTCCTTCACGATCGACGGCGATCAACTGAAGTCCGCGGTGCCCATCGATTCCGGATCGCCCAACTCCTTCAGCATTCGTGTGCTCGCGCAAGATCGCTACGGCCTGACGGTCGAGCAAACGCTGACGATCACCGTCCAGTCGTCCTAAGGTCCATCGGAAAAACAAGTGGCGTAAGCTTCCAGCTTGCGATTCCACCAGCGTAAGCAACGCACGATCAATCAGTGTCGTTCTTGGTAGTGGACGAGGTTACGAGTCCCTCGCGATAGGACTCGTAACCTCGTCCACTACGCCTGCAATTGACCGAGCGTTGCCAAGCTGGAAGCGTACGCTAGAACGAAACCATGGCACCAAAGCTCAGCCCGTGAGCGATGAAGGTATCGGTTTCGAATTCAAACGACGGGTCAAGCGTTCCCGACGGGACCTCCGGAGGGAACTGCGAGACGTTGCGATCAATCATGTCCGCAACACGCAACGTGTTGGACCAGATGATCACGTTGTAGCCGACCGATAATTCGATGTAGCGATCCAAACGCGTCGTGAACATCACACCCAACTCGGGGATCACACTGAATTCCGATTCATCATAGCTGCCGAGGTTGGTCGATTGAGCCAGCAGCCCGCCGGTGAAGGTGCTCGATCCCGCGCCGGGAACGCTGTTGGTGGTTTGACCGTTGATCCGCGCTTCGGCCTGATTGACGCCGAAGCCGAGCTTGGCCATCGCGTTGAAGGTCGAGGAGCTGCGGCACCGGCGCAGGTAATGCAGTCCGATCTGAGCTCCGTGGAATCGGTTTTCGGCCTGAAACTCGTCAAACAGGGTTTGGGTTGTTCCCGAGATGATTTGCCCCTGGGCGGCAGTGAATGCGCCGACTTGGTCGATCCGCAGCGATTCATCGAGGCGCCCATGACGGTAGCCGACCAACAGGTCCAGCTGATCGCACGATGAGGTGCAAAGTCGTTGACGACGCATGGCGTCAAAGGCATACAACTCACTCTCGACCTGCACGGAAACGCTGCCGGTCAAGAAGTCCGGATGGGCGATCAGCATTGCGCTTTCGCTGTTCGACCCGGTGTCAAAGACGGGGCGGGCCAACAAGGCGCGGCCGTCGCGAAAACTCTCGCTGTCCTCAAAGACGCCCAGGCCGCTCAATTCAAACCCATCGCCGCACGCATTGATGCCCCAACTCAACGTGACACGGGCGCCCGAACGCAATTCGTCTCCGACCCCGGTTCCGCCAAACAAAATCGACGTCCCGGATTGATCCAGACGCCCCGTGTCTTCCGGCGCCGTCCCGGCGGGGCTGGTCGTGACCAAGACTGGTAGCTCGACCGCATCGAGTGACCACAGCAGGTACTCGGCGTGGATAGAAAATGGTGTTCGATGACCTCTCGTCGCGCCCATGCTGTCACAACCGAGTCCGTCGCAGCCCAGGGTGTCACATTGGGCGTCGAACGATTCGGCGGGGAGGTACTCGTGCGACACCGTAGCGACCGATGGCCGTTGATGGTTCCGGGGACGAAATTCTCGTTTTCGTCTGGCGTCGACCGTGCCTGTCGAGACGGGTCGCCAGGTCATCAGCGGCGAATCCTGCTCCGACTGCGCCCCGATCGTTGTTTCCGCAGCTGAACGCCCCTCGGCGGCGGGTAGCGAATCGAGGGTGGAAGCGAAAGTGATCCACACACCGCCAGCAACGGCGGCAGTCCAAGGGTTTCGCAGCAGCGATAGAAACGACATTTTGCAGACTCAGCGTCATCGACGTAGGGAACGAGTTGCACGCACACAACTTCCTCGAATCCATTTATCGGCTACCAGCCACCTAATCGTTAATGCTTGCCTAATCGATAAACTCGATTGTTGGATCCAACCATTGCAAGTCAGCAACGTCCAGCGGTCCGCCGCCGCGTCTCCCCCTGCGGGGTCTGTCCCCACCGCGGTCGCCTGTCCCCACCGCGGTCGCCTGTCCCCACCGCGGTCGCCTGTCCCCACCGCGGTCGCCATTGAAAATAGGACCAATGTGACAGATACGACACATGGGTCGTCTAGGTCCTATTGGTCCCATCTCTCCAACCACCTGGGGTCTGTCCCCAATCGCCTCTCTGTCCCCAATCGCCTCTCTCGGGCGGGCGTTGAGAATGGGACCAATGGGACTGATAGGACCTATGCGTCCCCTAGGTCCTATTGGTCCTATTTCCCCACCCGCCCCGTCGCCACCGCAGGCCCACTGCCAACTGCCAACCGCCCACTGCCAACTGTCAACTGTCAACTGTCAACTGCGCACGAAAAAACCCGCGTTGGCTGGCGACAGTCCAACGCGGGTCTTCGTGATTTTTTGGTGGTGAAATGGAAGCAAGCTTCCCTGTTGAGTTCTCTTCGCGAGATCACTTCCACGGATTCGATTCCCACTGTCACCAGTGAAAACCTATTTCTAAGAATCCTTAGAAAGGAGGTGATCCAGCCGCAGGTTCCCCTACGGCTACCTTGTTACGACTTAGTCCCAATCGTCGAGCTGACCTTCGGCGCCTGCGTCAGTAAACTGTTCGCTCAGCGACTTCGGGCCCTCCCAACTTTCGTGGCTTGACGGGCGGTGTGTACAAGGCTCAGGAACACATTCACCGTAGTATGCTGACCTACGATTACTAGCGATTCCGGCTTCATGCAGGCGAGTTGCAGCCTGCAATCCGAACTGAGGCACGGTTTTTGGGATTTGCTCCACCTCGCGGCTTAGCGTCCATTTGTCCGTACCATTGTAGGACGTGTGCAGCCCTAGACATAAAGGCCATGAGGACTTGACGTCATCCCCACCTTCCTCCGGTTTGACACCGGCAGTCTCTCTAGAGTCCCCGGCTTGACCCGCTGGCAACTAGAGATAAGGGTTTCGCTCGTTAAGGGACTTAACCCGACATCTCACGACACGAGCTGACGACAGCCATGCAGCACCTGTGCAAGAGCTCCCCGAAGGGCACTCTCTACTTTCATAGAGACTCTCAAGCATGTCAAATCTAGGATAAGGTTCTTCGCGTATCCTCGAATTAAGCCACATCCTCCACCGCTTGTGTGAGCCCCCGTCAATTCCTTTGAGTTTCAGCCTTGCGACCATACTCCCCAGGCGGAACACTTAACGCTTTCGCTACGGCCGAGAGGATGTGGAAGTCCCCTCAACCCAGTGTTCATCGTTTACGGCTAGGACTACCGGGGTATCTAATCCCGTTCGCTACCCTAGCTTTCGTGCCTCAGCGTCAGAAAAGACCCAGTGTTGCGCCTTCGCCACCGGTGTTCCCTATGATATCAACGCATTTCACCGCTCCACCATAAGTTCCCAACACCCCTGTCTTCCTCAAGCTTGAGGGTTTGCGACGCAATTCCACGGTTGAGCCGTGGGCTTTCACATCACACCTACCAAGCCGCCTACGCACGCTTTAAGCCCAGTGATACCGAATAACGTTTGGACGGTTCGTCTTACCGCGGCTGCTGGCACGAACTTAGCCCGTCCTTCCTCTGAAGATCGGTCAAGACCTGCTCTGCACAGGCCCTTCCTTCCAACTGACAGCGGTTTACAACCCGAGGGCCTTCATCCCGCACGCGGCGTCGCTCGGTCAGACTTTCGTCCATTGCCGAAGATTCTCGACTGCAGCCACCCGTAGGTGTCTGGGCAGTGTCTCAGTCCCAGTGAGCCGGGCCATGCTCTCACACCCGGTAACCATCGCTGCCTTGGTGAGCCATTACCTCACCAACAAGCTAATAGTATGCGGTCCAATCCAAGGGCGGAATCTCACCTTTGATCCGAAGATGTCATCCAGTATTACCGCCAGTTTCCCGACGCTATCCTGGACCCCTGGGCATGTAACCACACGTTACTCTCCCTTTCGCCGCTGTCCGAGTTTAATGCAAGCAAAAAACTCTTCTCGCACGACTTGCATGCCTAATCCACGCCGCCAACGTTCATTCTGAGCCAGGATCAAACCCTTCAATTTTGTATTGCATCACGAGCGGCCAAGGCCACTCGGGAAAATCAAAGTTAAACCGAAAGTTCAATGCTGCTCCGGGCCGTTCGGTTAACGACCCAGCGATTCGCCATTTTGCTGCCGGGAAAAACACCCCAAGGGGCATCCAGCTTCCCAGCAAAGCGATCTCGCAAATGCTGAACTCAACAGAAGTTTCACCACCAAATTGTCAATGATCAGTTGGCTCGGGGAGAAGCGACTTGCGTCGCTCGCCCTCACCAAGGAGGCGGAAAGATAGGGGCGGGTTCGCTGATTGGCAAGAGGCATCGGTGAAATTTCTGAAAATTAATTGCGAGGAGCGTTTTTTGGCAGGCTAATTGCCCTGCCCGCCGCGTCCGCCCCCGCATCGGCCACCATCCGGCCGCGCTCTCCCGGCAGACCCTCTGAGCCGGCTTTCCCGCAAATGCCCGCTCCAATGCCTCTCCAGATACGCTTCGGCGGCTCTCCAGATACGCGATGGCGGAGGGAACTCCGCCATCGCGGCGACCCCCACGCGGACTGACTTGTTTAACCCGAAAGGTCCGATGATTGGAAGAGTCGCGATCGCGTCAGTCCGATACCGAAGAAGCGGCATGCTCCGTTGGTCCCCCCCACCGCCCACTCTCATTTCGAAGGTCGATTCTCGATGTCACTTACGCCTCCTTCTGCCGGCAACGGCGCGGATGCAGATCGCCAACTTGATGCCCTGATCTCTCGAATCCAATCCCTCACCGGTGGCGAATCGGTCGCTCCGGCTGCCAAACAACAGCCACGGCCCGCCCAAGCCGCGAGCGGGCCGGGCCCGATGGCGACGAACCAATCGGCCCCGGGACAGGCGGCCCCGCCGGCGGGACTCTCCGGCGGACCGCAGCCGGCTCAACGGCCGACCGTGCCGCAGCGACCGGCCTCCCAGAATCTGACGCCAGCGGCCGGAGACGCGCCTGTGACGCCGCAGGGCGGCCCAAGAACCCAACGGCCGGGACCTCCCCAGGCCGGAGCACCGGGCGGCGCCAAGCCGCCCCAACGCACGCGCCCGCAACCTGCCAACCCGCCCGCCAAAGAAGCCGCCGGTGGGCCGAAGCAGTCGCTCGGCGGAGGCGTCGACATCCCTCCGGGCCCGCTCGGGTTCGAACCCTCACGCGACGAAGCCTGGCGGCCGGTCGAGCCGGAATCGATGGAAAAAGCTGGGATCAATGAATCGATCCTGGAGGCGATCATGTATCGCTTTCTGCTGACTGCTGGTGAATCCGAAGGCCGTAAGATCGCCGATCAAGTCAAGGTGCCGTTCCGTCTGGTCGAACCGATTCTGACCCGCATGAAGATGGAACAGAACATCGCCTACAAGAACGCGACGGCGACCAACGATTACGTCTACATCCTGACCGAAACCGGACGACAAATCGCCCGCAACCACGCCTCCGATTGCACCTATTTCGGGGCCTGCCCGGTTCGGCTGGAGGATTACATCAAGAGCGTTCGCTACCAGACGATCGAGGGACAGTATCCGAAAAAGGCGGATTTGGTTCGCGCGTTCAGCGACCTGTTGATCAACCCCAAGATGCTCAACCGCCTGGGACCGGCGATCGCCAGCGGGCGGGGGATGTTTTTGTTCGGCTTCCCGGGGAACGGAAAGACATCGATCGCCGAGCGGGTCACCGGGGCGTTTGGCAAGTACATCTGGATCCCGCGCAGCGTCGACATCGACGGCGACGTGCTACGGGTCTTTGACCCGATGAACCACGTGCTGGCGATGCCCGAAGAAAACACCGGGTTGCTGGACATCGGCGGTTTCGACAAACGCTGGGTGCGAATCGAACGCCCCACGATCATCGCCGGTGGTGAATTGACGATGGAAATGCTCGAAGTGCTATGCAACTCCGACACCAACATCAGCGAATCCCCCCTGCAACTGAAAAGCAACTGCGGCACGCTGGTCATCGATGACTTCGGCCGTCAAAAAATGCGCGTCGACGAGTTGCTCAACCGCTGGATCATTCCGCTGGAAAAACGCTACGACTTTCTCAACATGGCCAGCGGAAAAAAGATCCAAGTCCCCTTCGACCAGCTGGTGATTTTCAGCACCAACCTGGAGCCCAAGGATCTGGTCGACGACGCGTTCTTGCGACGGATTCCCTACAAGATCGAAGTCGAAAACCCGCCGGAGCAGGACTTTCGCAAACTGTTCGAAATCATGTGCCGGATCACCAAGGTGCCTTACAACGCCGACGCGATCGACTACTTGATCAAGACCCACTATTTGCCCGTCGGCCGCCCGTTCCGAAACTGCCAGCCCCGTGACCTGTTGCTGCAAGTTCGCAACTTCTGTCTCTATAACGACTTGGAAGTCGAACTGAAGAACGAGTACTTCGACTTCGCCTGCGACAACTACTTCTCGGTGATGTGATCGGTGGCATTTCCCCGATGCCATCTACTTTGACACCGAACCGGGTGTTTCTTGTTAGCGGTAGGGCGCGAGCCCTCCGTTTTTTCACGGTATTTTTGAAGCGCGACCGGACGGCTCGCGCCGTTCCGCTAACACCTTCAAGTTTCTTGTTAGCGGTAGGGCGCGAGCCCTCCGGTCTTTCACGGTATTTTTGAAGCGCGACCGGACGGCTCGCGCCGTTCCGCTGACACCTTCAAGTTTCTTGCTAGCGGTAGGGCGCGAGCCCTCCGGTTTTTCACGGTATTTTTGAAGCGCGACCGGACGGCTCGCGCCGTTCCGCTAACACCTTCAAGTTTCTTGCTAGCGGTAGGGCGCGAGCCCTCCGGTCTTTCACGGTATTTTTGAAGCGCGACCGGACGGCTCGCGCCGTTCCGCTAACACCTTCAAGATGACACCGGGCCTTTTGCGCCTGCGATCATTGCCGCGGCGCAGTCACGATGCCCGAATTGGATTGCTGGCGCAGCCCGTCGGCCCTGGCGATGATCTCCTCCGACGCCGGTAGCGTCTTGGGGACCAACGTCACGTCGATGATGCGTTCGTCACGAATCTCTCCAGGCCAGAGCGTTTCGGCGACGAAGTCGATGCCCGGCCACTGGTACCAGGGCGGGTTGAATCGGCGACGGATCGTTTCGGTGCGATACCCGTCGGCCTCGATGCGGAATTCGCGCGTCCCGTAATAGACAAACGGGGTCGAAGCCGGTGACGCACCGATCACCTGGTTGTCGACCGACACCATCGCACCGGGAGGATTGGTGCGAACCGTCATCCGCCGACGGACACAGCCTGACGACGCCAAGCAGAAGCACGACACGGCCACAACGAAAAACAAGCGGCGATCAAGACGGCTGGAGGGGATCGGCATGCGAAACAGGACCCAAACGGCGGACGGAAAGACAGACCCAAAAACGTAGTAGCACGTCGGGGGCCCGCTGTTCCAGGCCAATCTCGCCAGCCGCCGGGGTCTGTCCCCGGTGGGGATGGGACCTATGGGACCCATGGGACCTATGTGTCGTATCTGTCCCATTGGTCCTATTTCAACCGCGTGTGCCGTGTCCCCGCGTGGGCCTGCGGTGGATTGGGACCTATGGGACGCAGGGGACCCATGTGTCGTATCTGTCCCATTGGTCCTATTTCCCCGCGTGGGCGCGGATCACTTGGGCAATGTCACGTTGTTGAACTGGGCGTCTTGCATGACCGTCTGGAATTCAAACGTCTTCAGATTCAACAGCATCCTCGGGGAATGCGTTTGGAACCCCTTGCGACCGTCCGGCCAGGTTTGCCGCACGAAGGCGCTTTGACCTTGGGTCCCTTGCACGTTCAGCCAGGATTTCTTCGACTCGTAAGAGACCCGCGCCGCGGTGCCTTCGATCAATCCCCGCTTTTCGGTGTTCGTCCGTACGACCACACCGCCATCGGCGATCATTTCCCATGGCGTCGGCATGCCGGGAATGCTTCGCAAGTCGGCGGGGGTTCCTGGCGAAACGCCAAATTTTAATTGTCGGCAATCCATCGTCATCTCGCCGACGGCCAACCGTTCCATTTGCGCCACATCGACGACTTCGTCCCAGGACGAGACCTTGCGAACGCCGGTACGCACTCCGCCGGAGAATTCCAACGTCTCGTGTTTCAGGTCGCCGTGCATCGCTTCGCGGAACGTCAGGTGAACGCCTTGCAGCACCAAGCCGCCGAGATGGTCTGACTGGGCAGCCTCCGGAGCCAGGATCGAACTGTCCTGATCCATCAACATCCAACCGCGATACCATCCCGGCCCCGTGCCTAACAATCGGCCGCCGTCGCCGGGCGAAAAGTCCAACCGGGCTGCGGTGATGACATGGACGGATTGGGTGGCCAAATCGGATGAGCGCTGTTCCGCCCGAACGACGACCGCGTGCTGATCGGTCTGAACCAGACTGACGCTGGCAAGCTCCGCCGTCGCCATGGAAGCTCGATCCATGAACTGAACCGGATTGGCCAACGTGATCTGCATTTCGCCACCGTTCATGCGGGCCAGCCAAGGATCGGAGCCACTGACCAATTCCGAGTCGATTTGAACGCCGCCGGTGAACAACGCAGCTCGACCATCAAATTGCATGTTGCCGCCCCAACGGCAAATCGGCGGTGACGTCCAGTCGATGGACGAGACCGAAAGCGCGTCACCACCCGCAGACGCCTCCGCCGCGAGCGACTCGGCAACCTGCGATTCGGCGGGTTGCGACGATGCATCACGCGCGAGCAGTTCCGCGGGAACCTTCATCTCGCCGGCACCGGTCACTTGAACGACATTTTCACCCGGCCAAACCTTGATCATCGGGCCGACAAAGTACCCGTCTCCCATTCGCAACCGGGCCGGTGCGTTGGGGCCGCTGCCGAGTTGCAGATAGTCCTGCCCGGAGGCTTGGGCAACGGCGCTGCGTTGCATCCGCATCGTTTGGCCGGACATCTGGATCGGCAACGTGGTCGTGCCGGCGTTGACTTGGTGTTCGACCAACACGTCCCCGACCATGCTGACGTCTTTCGGTTGAACCCCGGCCGGCGTGATCAACAGTTCTGCACTGACGTGATCTCCGGACAGCTTGGGTCGTGGGCGAGCGACGGGAGAACGCAATTGGCTCGACAGGTCAGGCTGACGGGAAGGGTCAGGCTGATTGACAAAACTGGCGAGTCCAGCGGGCGAAGCCGCCGCCGGACGTGCGCCCTCTTGGCCAGGTGCCGGCAGAATCGCACCACTGGTCTTTGCAGCTGTCGCTCGTTTTCCAAAATCAGCAGACGGCTGGAAAAACAGACTCAACCGGTTCATGTTGGCGAGCAATTCGTTCGAATCGATCGTGACTGATTCCAAGGCATGAAAGCTTTCCGGAAGCAAGGTCATGGTGCGTTTGAATTGCTGAGCCGGCTGAACGATTGACCCGGACGATTTCGATTGACCGATCGATGAGGAGTCACCGAAGGAGTCGACGGGTTGATCGACGTAATGCGGCTTCAAGATGCCTTCGACCGCCCCGGCACGGGCGATGCCGCCGTCGGACAATCGGGCTTGGATGTCACCGTCGATCTGAAACCGCAACTTGCTCTGCTCTCGTTTTTCCTTGACCGCCGTCACCGTGGCCTGACCCGTCGGCTGCAGCTTGAAGCTTTCGGTCCAACGGACATCGCGGAGCATGATTCCGGCATCGTTGATCGAAACATGCCCTTGGCCGCGGACATCGATCACACCGATGGTTTCCGGCGTTTCGGGGTTGAACTGGTAGGCGAAACGGTCGAGCGTGGCTTGCAGGTTTCCGCGACGAATCACGACCGGGTGGGCGCTCTCGGGTTCGGGGGCGGCATCGGCAATCAACAGCCCTCCGACGGCGTCGAATTCAATTTCGTCTGCGGCAAGTTGAAAGTCATAGGACGTCAGTCGGATCCGGGCAGGACGACCGGTGGCATGCACGCGGTCAATCCAATCGAGCGGCCCGCGTCGAACGACGGAGCGGTTGGACGGATCACGCAAAATCAGATCCACCGTGTCACAGGTGAACGTGTCGATGGGTTGTCCTCGCACGGTCCGAACCATGGTGATCGAATCTCGCAAGGACAGCCGATCGAGGGCAAAGTCGTAGACCAGCCCATTTTTGCATTTGACCGAGATCTCGCCCTGATCGTCCTCCGCTTCTTTGGTTCCGATCCGTCGCGGTCGATTCGCGTTCTGGGCGGGGTCATTAAGCGGAATACGCAGTTCTTCCAGATAGACCAAATCCATGCGATCCAACAGCGTCGAGGGGACTTCGGCCTTGGTCGCGGAGGTTGCCGAAGCGGCCAGATAGATGGTCAAGTCGCTGCCCACCAATTCGGCGCCGGCGACCTGCATGGCGATCCGCTCGGTCGTCCAGACCTTTCGGTTATCGATTCGAACGTTGCGGGTTCGCACGGCCAGCGTGTCGGTGCGTTTGGTCGTGCCCCTCCGCTCGATTTCGACGTCGCCGATCATCCGTCCCACTTTGATCTGCGGCGCGCTGCCTCCCATCATGTCCAATGACTGTGCGAATTGAATTTCCGCACCCTCTTTCGCGGTCAAGACGATCGGCGTTGCGGCGGCATTGTCGGAAAGACCGCGTCCGACGACGATGGTCAACGGCTCCAATTTCCACTGGTCTTCGGAGATCTGGCGCCACTTCTCGAACAGCAATGCACCGTTGCTGGTCAGCAACCGTTTACAATCTCCCAGTTGCCACGCGTCGGCGGGAAAGAGATCCGCCAGATCCTCCTTCAGATCGACGCGTTGGGTCGGCGGTCGCGGTTCCACGCGGGCGACGTCGGGAACCGTCAACAGCCGCTGCGCCGCGGCGCGATACAGGCCGGCAGCGATCGACAGCACCGTCAAAGCGATCAAATAATTTCGAACATTACGACTGATCCACTTCACGCTGTTGCCCCTGTCGCCGACCAAAGATTCTTGGCACGCAGAAGTCGCTCGATCGTCTCGCGTACGGCGCCGTGTCCGCCGCCGCTGGAGAGCACCCAATCGGCGACGTCACGTACGTCGGCCGCAGCGTCCGCCGGGGCGACGGCAAGACCGACACGCCGCATCACGGGCAGGTCCGGCAGGTCGTCGCCGATGTAGCACACCGAATCGAGTTCGCAGCCCCACTCCGGAAGAATCTGCAGCGCCCGCTGCAGCTTGTCACCGCTGCCTTGACTGACGTGGCTGATGCCGAGCTCCACGGCACGTCGCTCAACCATGGGGCTGTTTCGGGCGGTGATGATTCCGAACGGAAACCCGGCTTGCATCCAGAGCTTGATGCCCAGCCCATCGCGGACGTGAAATTGTTTGGTTTCCGCACCGGCCGAATCATAGATGATCCGTCCATCGGTCATCACTCCGTCGACATCCGACAGGATGCATCGAATCGGCTGGGCAACGGAAACATCGCTGTCAGATGGATCGGGCATTCGAAACGGCCGGCCTAGGGTTTAACCGCGAAAAGGAATCGTCGACGGCGAGGTTTGGAAGCCGGATTGGTCGCTGATTTCGCCGAGCGTGATCAAGTCGGTGATGTCGACCATCCCGATCGGCTTGCGATCAGAATCCACGACCGGCAGCTCGCTGATCCGAAGCTGACTGAGCAGTGCGATCGCATCACTGAGCAGTGTTTGCGGTGCAACACAGTGGGGGTCGAGTGTCATCTTGGCCTGGATCGGACCGTCCAACGCTTCTTCGCATCGCGCCTCCAACAACCGCGCCAGGTCGCTGTCGGTAAAAATCCCGCTCAGCTGGCCGGCATCGTTGGTCAACATCACCGCGCCGCTGCGGCGACCGGAGATCGAACACGAAACCATGCACTGGCGAATCGAGACGGACTGGTTTGCGACGCGACAACACGTCAGCGGCCGCATCAACTGGCCGACGTTGGATAGTTTTCGGCCGAGCGCGCCACCGGGATGGAACTTGGCGAAATCGCGGGCGGAAAATTCACGCAACTGACTGGCCAAAAGCGCCACCGCGTCTCCGACGGCCATCATCACCGTCGTGCTGCTGGTCGGGGCCAGACCGTGTGGACACGCCTCGGCATGGCGTCCGTAGACCACCCTGCACGTCGCCGCCGCGGCCAATGGGTTGTCATCGTCGGCGGTAAACGAAATCAATCCGGATCCCTGCTGTCGCAATTGAGACGCGATCCGTGTGATTTCTTCGCTGCGGCCGGAATTGGAGAACGCCCAGACCAGATCGTCGCTTTTGACGCGGCCAAAGTCCCCATGGATGGCTTCGGTCGGGTGCAGAAAGTGGGCGGGTGTTCCCGTGCTGGCCAGCGTGGCCACCAACTTTTTCCCCACCAATCCCGCCTTGCCCACGCCGGTGACGACGACGTTGCCCGTACAAGCAGCGGTCAATTCAGCCGCCGCGACCGACGAAGGCCCGATGGCTTGGGCAGCCTGCGTCAGTGCAGTCGCCTCCCGGGAGATGATTTCGCGAATCGACCGGAGTCGCTCCAACAGTGTTCGTGGCACCTTCGGCGGCACGCCAAATTCGTCAGAAGTTGACTGTCCCGGGGTGCGATCTGGCGGCAATGGCAGTGCAGCAGACACGTGGATCCTTCCCAAAAGCGTGGTTCAGCCGGTTTTCCCTACCCGGCCCGCCGACGAACACCCCTCAACGGCACCTCGTCGGCATCAGCAAATCCTACCCAAGATCGCCGAACCATTGAAAGGCCAGACTGTTAGCTGTTAGCTGTTAGCTGTTAGCTGGCCGAATCCCACAATCCAATTTTCCTGTCACCCATTTTCTTGTCTTCCTCCCATTTTTCTCCCCCTCTCCCCCTCTCCCCCTCTCCTCTTCTCCCCCTCTCCTCTTCTCCCCCTCTCCCCCTCTCCCCCTCTCCCCCTCTCCCTCTCTCCTCACTCTTCCGCTAGCAACTGCTCGATCGTCTCCCGCATCTGGGCCTCGCCCGGCGTTCCCTTCCAGTTCATCTCCCCCTGCCACCAACGCCGCAGGAACCCTTTCTTGTCGACCAGATAAACGGTCGGCCACATGGTGTTGGACCACTGTTTCCAGTTGGCCGACTGGGCGTCCATCAACACCGGGTACTGAATCTGCTCGGTCTGGAGTGCCGCGGCGACGCGATCGGCCGATCGTTCGGCGGCGGTTTCCGGCGTCTGGATTCCGATCACCACCAAGCCGTCGTCGGCGTAGTCGGCGTGCCAGCGGTTGTAATGGGGCAGATTGCGTCGGCAGTTGATGCATTGAAACGCGTAGAAATGGACGACAACGACCTTGCCTTTTAAGCCATCGAGCGTCAACGGGTCACCCTGCAACCAGCTCGCTCCTTCGCCGGTCAGCTCCGGCGCGGCGGGATACATGCGTTTGACGGCTGCAAAGTTGAACGATGGCCCCGTCAATGCACTGAGTGTGCGTTTCTGCTGGTTCGTCAACGCATCGACAAGCGACTTCTTCTCCGCGGCTTTCGCCTTGTCGATTTGCTTCGCCGCGGCGGCCGCGTCCAACGACTGCGTCTGCGACTGTTGCTGGACGTCCGCGACGACGCTGTCCGTTTTCGCAAACACCTCGTACAGCGATTCTCGGGTCGTCGGCGACAACCCCAACGCGGTGGCGGTTTTGTCGCGAACAATCATTCGGGTCCCGAGAGCCTGGTTGTGCAACTGGTCGAGACGGTTCAACTGTTTTGAATCGAGGATCTCGGCCAAGGCATCGCTCAATTGTTCGGACAATCGATCGATCGTCTCGATCCGTTCTTGGGCTGGGCGGATACGGACGCGAAACCAAGGCCCATCGATCTGCTCCAGTGCGGCAAAAACCTGGCGGACCTGATCTTCGGAAAGGTTCAATTCTTGATGAATCGCGTCATCGCGTACCATTTGCAGCAGCACCGGTTGGATCTCCGGCGGAGCGACCTGGGCTGGCAACGCCGGTGCAACGAAGGGGATCGCCAACAAGTACGCCACCACAACGAGAGGTTTGTTGAACATTTACGTTGCCATGGACATTTTGGCCTGTTGGATCGATTTTTCCATGTCGTCGAACATCTTTTCGGCGCCCTCTTCAAAAACACGTCCGATCAGCAAATCGGTCAGCGTCCCGCGATGCTCGGGGTGTTCTTTCATGAAGTGGCCGATGCTGAATTCTTTGGTGTAGAACGCATGAACCAGCTTACGCACCCACATCGCCCCCTGTTTAAATTCGTCGGCCCAAGCGGCCAGTCGTTCGCCGGACAGGTCGTTTTCTCGGAAGCCTTGCACGACGGCGTCACCGGCTCGTACCCCCATGTCGAGCGCAAAATAGACGCCGGATGAATAGACCGGGTCGATGAACCCGAAGGCGTCGCCGACCAGCACCCAACCGTCACCGGCGTGTTGCTTGGTCATGTAAGAAAACTCTTTCGCGGTCCGCAATCCGCCCAGGCGAGTCGCCGGTTCCAATCGGGGCTTCAGTCCCGGACAGCGATCCAGTTCCTCAGCGTAGACCTGTTCGGGAGTCCCACGGCCCTTGAGCAAATAGTCGTTGTCGGCGACACAGCCGATACTGGTGATGCCGCGGGAGAGCGGGATGAACCAGAACCAGGCGTCTTTGGATTCGGTTTGCAGAATAATCGTCGCCCCTTCGTTGTCGCCACCGTCCCGCACGGCGTCACGGTAGTAGCCCCATATCGCCGCTTTCTTCAGATCAGGATTGACCTCTTTCAACCCCAGCTTGTTGGCGATGAAAGATTGTTGCCCGGTAGCATCGATGACGACCTTGCAATCGATCGGCTTGGATTGGCCGGATTGATCTTTGACGACGACGCCGATCGCCTTGCCGGCATCATCAAAACGCACATCGGTTAAACGGGTCTCGTCGTAACAATCGGCACCCAGCTCAGCTGCCCGATCGAACAACATCTTGTCGAATTCACTGCGTTCAACCTGCCACGTGTCACTGCACTCGCGCTCGTCATGCTCGCGAAAGAAAAACGGTGCAGATTCGTTGCCGCGGTGGGAGACGAATTGCACACTCTTCTTGACCTGCCATCCCGCCGAACGAATCCTGTCGGTCAGCCCCAATCGCTGCAGTGGCCAAAAGGTTTCCGGCATCAGCGACTCGCCGACGTGAAATCGGGGCACACGTTCCCGCTCGATCAACAGCGTTTCCAGCCCGGCTTCGGCGGTAATGGAAGCCGCCGAACCGCCCGCCGGCCCTGCACCAATGACAACACAATCGTAGGCAGACTTCATCTTCGTATTATTCGTTCGTCTGGGAGAAATGGGGCGGTTTGACACTCAGTACGCCCGGTCAGATCGAGCCGATCCCGCGACGGTGTTCTCTCCGCAAGTGTGAAACACCTACTTGCCGCCGAAGAACCGCAGCTTTGTTGATTCAGCAACGATCTGCGTGCCAGTTTAGCAACTCGAACAGTGGCGGTCGCGTCGCCGAAGACCGATCGCACGGTTCACCAAAGCCTGGCCAAGACCAAGAAGCCACCCAATTGGCAATGGTTGAGTCGGTGGCTCGCCCGCCAGGAAACGGACGCACCGCTCGTCGTGCGGCGTTCCATCCAGACGCGGTTCTCCACAGGTGGGACCACGCACCCCACGAACGAGTTCAAGTTCGTTACGATCTGCGTATCCAATCGAACCAATCACGCAGGGAATCAGCGGGATACGGCCATGGGGCAACAGAAGAAACGCAAAGAAAAACTTCTCCAACTCTTCAAAACACTCTCGCCCATCAGTGCATTTTCGAAACAACAGGCGCGGGAGCGGTGTGCCGAACTGACCCCGCAATTCGTCTCTTTGGCACTCAAAGACCTGGTCCGCGAAGGGATTTTGGATCGTTATGAATCGTCCGATCAGGAGACCTATGCCTGGCGGAATGCACAGGTCCGCGTCGATCCGTCGCATTGGATCGAACGCCAAGTCAGCGGCAACCAAGTCACGGCGCAACCGGAACAGGAACGACCGCGGGAACGGTTGCTGTCGTCCGGCGCCGAGACGCTCAGTAATGCCGACCTGTTGGCGATCTTGATCCGGGTCGGGGTGAAAGGCGAATCTGCGATCGAAGCCGGAAAGCGGTTGTCCAAGACATTTTCCGACAAGCTGTCCGATCTGCGACGCAGCGGGAAAGACGAGCTGCGAAACATCAGCCCGGCGATCACGGTGACCAGCTATGCCGCGATCATGGCCGGCATCGAACTGGGACGCCGCGTGGCGCGACATGAACAACGGCATCGGCAGGCACACGCTCCGATCACGAGCACCAGCGCGGCGGTGGAGTTTTGTGACGATGCGTTCAGCGGGCTGGCGATCAGCGGGGTCCAAGAGGAGTTTCATATCGTCACGTTGAGCACCAAACACCTGCCGATCAACACTCACTTGATCACACGCGGCACGTTGGACGCGAGTCTGGTGCATCCGCGAGAGGTCTTTCGGCCGGCCATCCGCGATTCCGCTTCGGCCGTCATTCTGGTCCACAATCATCCCTCAGGGGATGCGACACCGAGTCGCGAGGACCACCAAGTTACCGATCGGATGACCGAAGTCGGAAAGCTGTTGGGGATCACGGTGCTGGACCATATCGTCGTTGCCTCGGAGGGGTCGGTCAGCATTCGAGAATTGGCGTGAGCCCCACTCGGAGAACGGCTCGACAGCGACTATTCTGTCCGCCCTCCAACCACGATTCGTCTCCGCATTGGACGCGGCATGTGATGCTGCTTGCGGACGCGATCGCACGAGCCCCGTTTCTTCATGAAATCTTAACGACCATGGATCCTCGCCAAGCAAACTCGGATCGGCGTTTCGGACCTGCCCTGGGACTGTTGATGGCCTTGCTGGCGTCATTGGTCACGTTGACCGCCGTCGCCTCGGCCGAGCAGCCGACGACTGGCGGAACGGCAAAATCACAGCCGGCCAGATCGCAACCGCCGGCGACGCGCCGGGGGGACACGATGCGTGCGTTGCAGCAGCGGGCGGCCGAGACACAAACACCCGTGTACGGTCATTGGGGCGTGGACGCGACCAAGTACAGCAGTTGGAACGAACACAGCAACCGCTTGGTACCGGTTTACACCTTCGGTCTGACACTTTCGGACTGGCGTGACCGGGGCAGCCTGTACGCCGACGCAAAGCGATTGAAAACATTGGAGCGGTCTTCGGCAGCGAGTTCGATCAATCCGACCGCGATGTACTTTGATCAGACCGATGTCTATCAATTGCAGCGAGCAGCCATCGACGCCGGGTACAGCAACATCATCGTTTTAGTGTTCGATGGAATGGATTGGCAAACGGCACGGGCCGCGGCCATCTACAAGACCGGACACATCGATTATGAATCGGGCCGCGGCACAGGGTTGGCGTTTCAAACCGACCGACGCACGCTCACCGACTATGGATTGATTTGCACCAGTTCGGCCGCCGATGAGGCAACGATCGATGTCGATGCGCAACGGGTTCTCAGCGTCAGCGAGCAACCGTATTTCGGTTATGATGTCAGACTCGGCGGCCGAACACCGTGGAATGAACGTAACGGTAGCGGGTACTTGATCGGTGAAGATCTTTCGCGGCCGCACAGCGTCACCGACTCCGCCGCTTCGGGGACCAGCCTGTGCAGCGGCATCAAGACGTACAACGGTTCGATCAACGTCGCGCCCGACGGATCGCAGGTCGTCCCCCTCGCCCGTGAGTTGCAACGCGACCAGGACTTCATGATCGGCGTGGTGACCAATGTTCCCGTCAGCCACGCGACACCCGCGGCGGCCTACGCGAACAACGTTTCACGCAAAGACTATCAAGACCTCGCCCGTGACCTGGTCGGGTTGCCTTCGGCGGCCCATCGCACGGATCCGCTACCAGGGGTCGATGTGCTGTTGGGCGCCGGCTGGGGTGAGCACAAAGACGAAGACGCGCTGCAAGGAACCAACTTTGCCAAGGGCAACCGGTACTTGCATGAAGAAGACCTGCGGACGGTCGATCTGCGTCACGGCGGACGATACCGAGTCGTCGAGCGCGCCGCGGGGAAATCGGGTCGCAGGTCGCTGCGCCGTGCCGCCCAAGCCGCGGCGGACAACCAGGAACGATTGCTCGGATTCTTTGGAACCCGGGGCGGCCATCTGCCGTATGCGACCGCCGACGGTGGCTATGACCCGGCCGCCGATGTTGGAGACGCGGAAATCTATTCCGCAGCCGACATCGACGAGAACCCGACGCTCGCCGAGATGACCGAAGCGGCCTTGCTGGTGCTGGAACAGTCGATCGACGGGTTTTGGTTGATGATCGAAGTCGGCGATGTGGACTGGGCCAACCACGCCAATAACCTGGACAACAGCATCGGCGCCGTGCTGAGCGGTGAAGCAGCATTTGTCAAAGTGATGGACTGGGTCGACGAGAACAACGCCTGGGACCATACCGCGGTGATCGTCAGCGCCGATCACGGTCACTACTTGGTCCTGGATCATCCCGAAGTCATCGCCGCGGCGGGACGGGGCGAGACGGCAAAGGAATTGGCCGAAAAATAGGCAGCTGAAAGAGGCATCCGGAATTCCGCCGCTGAACAACTGTTAAACTGTTGCGTTGGTTGAAATCTGAGCGACGCAAACGTGAGCGGTGAATCGAGGTGGACGTAGAATTCCGGTGCCCCAAATGTGCCAAACGCTATAAGACCAGCGACGCGCATTCGGGAAAGAAAACCCGATGCGGCGGCTGTGGCGAAACGATCGAAGTCCCTTTTCCGCCGCTGGAGATCCCGGACGAAGTGACCGACGGCGGCAGCACGGTTTATCGCCATGAAGCACGATCACGCGAGTTTGAATTAGCGATCGGCGACAGCGAGAACATTGAACGTGTCGAGGCCCATATCGCCGAACACCTCGGCGAGGTCGACAGCGTCTGGCATGAGCTGATTTCTGATCTGGTGCACATCGACGTGCACTGGGTCAAACCGTCTCCGGAGCGCCCCTTCCACACGCTGATCACCACCGGCATGAGCGATCGTCCGATGTCACCGCCCGAGGGTGCCGAAGAATTAGCGTACGCCGAGTTGATGCTCTGCCTGCCGCCGGATTGGAAACTGGACGAACAATCGTTGAGCGACACGACCAACTACTGGCCGATCCAGTGGCTAAAATTCTTGGCCCGGTTTCCGCACGAATACGAGACCTGGTTGTTTGATGGTCACACGATCCCCAACGGAGACCCCGCCGACCCGCTCGACCCGAGCGTCGACTTTATCGGCTGGTTGCTGACGTTCCCATCGACGACCAATGAAGAGTTCATTCGACTGAAGATCTCTGACGAAAAATCGATCTACTTCCTCGCCGCGATCCCGTTGCTGCAGAACGAAATGGATTTCAAACTAAAATACGGCACCGAAAGTCTGTTGAAACGTTTTGACAAGGCCGGCTACAACGAAGTCTTGGACGTCCATCGCAAAGACGTCTCGAAGAAACGCTTCTGGTTATTTTGACTCCGCCCGCGACACCGACACGATGCTGACACGACGACAACTGCTGGCAAGCTGCGGCACCGGACTGGGATCCTTGGCGCTCTCGGATCTGCTGGCCCGAGATGCTGCGGCGGACGGATTGCATTTTCCGGCCAAAGCCAAACACGTCATTCATTTGTTCATGAATGGTGGCCCCAGCCAAGTCGATACGTTCGACTACAAACCGCGTCTGAACGAGTTCGCCGGCAAGACCGCGCCGACGGGAACGCTGAAAACCGAACGCCCGACCGGCAATGTCCTGGGCACGCCGTTCAAGTTCAAACCGTATGGACAGTCGGGGATTCACGTCAGCGAGTTGTTCGCCAAAACGGCCGAACACATTGACGACATCTGCTTGATTCATTCGATGCGCGCCGATGTCCCCAACCACGAACCGTCACTGATGCTGATGAACACGGGCGAATCGCGTTTGGTTCGCCCCAGCGTCGGATCTTGGCTGACCTATGGGCTGGGCAGCGAAAACAGCAACCTGCCGTCGTTTGTGACCATGTGCCCGGGCGGCTATCCGATCAAGGAATCGCAAAACTGGCAGAACGCGTTTTTGCCCGGCAAATACCAAGCGACCTATGTCGACACCAGCCACCGTCAAGTCGACCGGTTGCTGGAGAACATTCGCAGCGAGTTGGTTGCGGCGACCGACCAACGTCAACAACTGGACCTGCTGGCAAACCTGAATCGCCAACATGCCGCGTCCCGGCCCCATGACGAACGGTTGCAGTCGCGGATCGAATCGTTCGAATTGGCCCATCGGATGCAGAGCGAAGCGGCCGATGCATTCGACGTCACGCGCGAACCCCAGTCGGTCCGTGACGAGTACGGCGACGGTGATTTTGCGCGGCAGACCCTGATCGCGAGACGGTTGGTCGAACGCGGCGTTCGCTACGTGCAGCTCTACACCGGCGCGGGACAACCGTGGGACAATCACGACGATCTGGAAAGGCAGCACCGCAAACTGGCCCAGCAGGTCGACCAGCCGATCGCGGCTTTGTTGGCCGACCTCAAACGCACCGGGCTGCTCGACGAGACGATCGTGATCTGGGGAGGTGAATTCGGCCGCACCCCCGTCGTCGAGATGCCTCGCAAAGGCACCAACCAAGGCAAAATGAACGGCCGCGATCACAACCACTACGGCTTTACCGTGTGGATGGCCGGTGGCGGCGTCAAAGGCGGACAAACCGTCGGGGCGACCGACGAGATCGGATTCCAGGCGGTCGAAAATCGCGTCCATGTCCACGACCTGCACGCGACCTTGTTGCGGCTGATGGGCTTGGACCACAAACGATTGACCTACCGTTACGCCGGACGCGATTTCCGTCTGACCGATGTCCACGGACGCGTCGTCGACGAAGTGCTGGCGTAGGGGATGCAGTGGTCGGTCTAGCGCTAAATGCCATGCTTTACCCCGGCAGGGGTGAAAGCGAGTAGCCGGTGGTCGCGATAGCGCACCACCGGAAACCTCGACCAAGTAACGGTTTGACCCCGACGGTGTCACAGCACTTTCTGCGATGTGCGTTGGGAATAAACCCACGGATAGCAGAGCGTACCCACGGATGAAAAGCAGTGATGCCGGCATGCACAGCATGCCCTACGGCAGCACTTCCACGGTGATCGGGTGCGAGGCCAATCCGCCGTCGACGCCGGCGGTCAGAAAGAACGACCGTTTGCCGGGGACGGCGGTGGGATCGGCGGTCACAAAGAATTCTCGCTGCGACGCGCCGGCAACGATCAACAATCCGTTGAGTCCGATGTTGTCGACGTAAACGCCCTGACTGGCGTTGCGACCGGATTGCTCTTTGCCGAACGAAACTTCATTCTCAAATCCGTCTCGACGCTGAACCGACACGCGTGCCGAAACCGTTTCGCCCCGCCGAACTTGCAGCGTCCAATTCTCGTGCGCGGCGATCTCGGCATCGACGGGTTTAATGATCGGGATGACCTGTGCCGCCTTGGGATCGAATTTTAATTTCCCCGGCGATCCCGCCTGCCGCTCAACGCGAGTTGCGTTGATCATTGCCGAGGCGGTCAGCGTCGGTTCGATCTCACCATCCCAGCCTTCTTCGTTGGGATCCGCCCAAATCACTGCCGTCGCGAATCGTTGACCGGCTTCAATCGTGAGGGGAAAATTGCTGACCAACCGATCCGGCAGCCCGTCGATAACGAACGTCACGGCGCCGTCGAATCCATCCAGCCGATCAATCTGGACTTGGAATTCGCGTCCGGTGCCTGGATGCAGCGGTTTGCCGATGGCTTTGGTCGTCGGTCGAAATCCCGGTTGTGCCGGGCGGATGGCCAACCGATAGCCGTACGCCGAACCGCCTTCGCCCCGCGTGTCACCGAGACGAACGGTGTACAGTCCATCTGCCGGTGCGGTAAACAACAGCCGACTATTCTTGCCCGCCAGCCGTCGCGGATCATCGTCGTTTTCATAGTACACATCAAACACGGGCAATCCGTTGGCCAATGGTTCGGCAGCGGACGGCAACGGTCGAACGATGTAGGCCGGTTCTCCGAGCGCGTGGGTTGTGCCACTGGTTCCGAAATACGTCCAACGATTTCCTTCGCCAGGATACACGTTGAATCCCGAATCGGGACCGCGTGGATGCATTTGCAGACGCGTCACTTCGCCGGCCGCGTACAGGTACTCGCCGAGCTGCATCTCTTCCCAATTGAACACGCGAAAGTCGCTGATCTGCTCGCTGTTTTTACCTCGAAAGGTGAAGTACGAATCACGCACGGCTTGCAACCGAACCCTCAGCACGGGCTCGCCAGCGGCGTCCAGCACGGTGACGATCGGGTCGAGACGGCTTTCCATTTCGGCGTCCGCGTCGATCGCCCAGACTTCGCCCTTGTGTGCCGGCCAGCGATACAGATCCACCTCACCGGCCTGGCCGATTTGTCCCTTGATCGACACGTTGCGGTCGACGTCCAGGATGCCGGCGGAATCTGCCGAGGCCTCGGTCTTTGTCAGCGTTTGACGTAACGTTGATTCGTCAAGCGAAATCGCGTCGCCCAGGTCCATCCAGACAGGCTGCAGTTCATGTTCCGAGCGACTCGCGTTCTCCGATTCGATCGGCGGCAAGGGACGGGTGACGACTTGTCCGTTCATCATTGAGATCGCCACCCGTCGGCTGTCTGCGGTGATGAAAAGATCGGTGCCCGATTCAGGCAGCGACTCCAACGACGCCACCGGTTGCCAATCGGACATGCGGACGCGTTTGACGCTACCGGATTCCGAGATTGCGACGAGCGTTTGGTCGTCCGGGGCGATCGCGAAGTTGACGATCGGCGTCTCGTCCATGAATCGCGTGGCCACCAGCGGGTTGATACGCGGCGTGCGGGTCGATCGCAATCGCCAGGCGCGAAGTCGATTGTCGGCACTGACCGCCACGATGTGTCGTCCGTCGTGGGTCACGGCCACGGCAAACACTTCGCCTTCGGGCTGGCTAAGCGTGTCCAGTCGGATGCCTTGCTCGACATTCCAAACCTTCACCGTCTCATCGGCACAAGCGCTGACCAACACCGATCCATCGGGCGAGAACGCCAAGTCAAAGATGGCGCCATTGTGTCCGGTCAAGCGTCGAACCACATCGCCGGATTCGGTATCCCACAGCATGATCGTTCGGTCATAGCCCGCCGTCGCCAGCATCGTATCGTCAGGCGAGAAGACGGCGGCGTACAGCGTGTCCTGGTGTCCGACAAATTCTCGAATCAGGGCTCCCGATTCGGTGTCGTAAATCGCCGCGCGACCGTATGCCCCCGTCAGCCCGGACGCGACCAGCAAACGCGTCGCATCCGACGAGAACGCGAGCGAGTTGATTTTGCCCAGCTGGTCATCGGAAATTTCTGTCCTCGGACTTGAGTCACGGTCGCCGGCAGCGGGCCGGATTTCGATGCGTCCATACGACGCGCGTGCGGTCATCCGCCCATCGGCAGCACGGGCAATCGCAGTGATCGGGGCGACCAGGCCTGGAGACGGCTTGATCGAGGGCGTGCGCAACTCCCGTTTGACCGGCATTTCGCCCTGTGGTCCGGCGGCGCCCTGTTCGATCCATCGCGTCAGGATTTCCAGCTCACGTTCATCGGGGCCGTCAACGTCATCGGGCGGCATCACGGGTTCGACTTCGCCGCGGACCATCATCAACAATCGGCTGCTGGCTGGGACGCCCGGTGTGATGGCGACACCGGTTTCGCCCCCTTTCATCAGACCGACGAAATCCTCCATCACCAAGCCTCCTTGTGGGTCGTCGGCGTTGTGACAGCCGACGCAGTACTTTTCCAGGATCGGATAGACATCGCGTTGAAAGTCAGCCGGCTCGGCCGCCGGCGCAGGCGAAGGACCGCTACACAACACAAAGACGATCGCAGCAACGAGGGTTCGCAGTTTCATTTCGTCGGCTTCATTTCGTCGGCGAAGGGTGGGAGAGGAAGGCGAGCAGCGGTCCATTGTAACCGTCCACGAGGACAGCACCGATTACCGCCGCGTTTTTTGCCCAAAGGGCATGCATATCCCTAGCCTGGGGCAAGCAAACCGAGCATTTGCGAGGGTTGCGCCGCCCCAGGAACCTTATCGCAATGAGGTTCAATTTGGCCAACGGCCATGCACAACTGCAGGGGAGGCTACCGGCCGGAGCAGGACCCTCGCGCCGGCGCCGCATCATCCACTACCCGACACGGCCCACGAATGCCGATCGGAGACGCTGATAGACGGGCCCGGCCACTCGCAGCGGGGAGCGGTCGATCGAGTTGGCGAACCAGATCCCGCAGCTCGTTCCCGTCAGCAAGACTTCTTCTGCGGCGGTAAGTCGTTCGCGCGAGATCCGTTGCTCCCGCCAAGTGATCCCGGTTTCGGACGCCAGTTCGCGGACCACTTGCAGCGAAACACCGCTGAGAATTTGATCGCTCGGCGGACACACCACGCCGCCCGCTTCGACGATCAGCAGGTTTGCGATGCCCGACTCGGTCACCGTACCGTCGGAATCGACCAAAATGCCGATCGCGTCGGGGTCCGTCTGACGGGCCTGCCGATCGGCCAGGTAGTAGTGCAATCGACAGCGAACCTTGATGTCGCGTGACCAACAGGCGCTCGGCGGCTGCTGGACGGACGTGACGACCAGGGGGCTGCCCGATCGTGTTCGCCGCTCGATCAATGCCGAGTCGATCGGGTACAGATCGATCACCAGGGTCGGGGAATCCGTCGTGCCGGGTGTCGCGAACCACAGCGCGCCGAATTCTTTTTGCGTCGTTAACCAGGCCCCGTTCCGCTGAATGACTTCGTCAATCAATTGCGACAGCGATTGGCGGGACGGGAGTCCGGTCAGATCAAGCGCCTCGGTCGTGCGTTGCCAACGATCCAGGTGCCGGTCGAGTTCGAACAGCCGACCGTTGTAGGCGCGGATGCGTTCGACGGCCGTCACGGCTTGGGTGACCGCGGGGTCTCGCGACGACAAACACACGTCATCCGCGTTGATCCATGATCCGTTGTGATATGCCAGACGCGTGTCGCCTGAATCGACCGGACGCGGGGAATCAGAAACTGATTCGTCGGATTCCATTGATCAGCCTCGCCATATCGACTCCGGCGTTGCAACCGCCTTGATAGTAGTCCAGTTCCGAGTGGCGAAGTTTGACGATCGAGGCACAGTCGCGCGAGCGAACCGGCAATCGCGTGCCGTCGACACGATTCGCAAAAATGGTCGGTCCGCTGTAACCCAATGCGGTGTCGCGGCGAATTTTCTCCAACAACCAATAGCGTTTCAACACCACGTCGCGTCGGTTGTAGAGCAACACGAGTTCGTCCATGTTCTTGGTCGCGAACGCGTGGTAGCCGTGGTCGCCAAGCCATTTCGACTCGATCGCGGGCGCGACCAAACCGACACGAACGTTCGCACCGGTCAACGGAGGCTCCGGCAATTGTCGCCCTGAAAGTGTGCCCCCGGCCAACGCATGCAGTGCCCCGGTGGTCACTCGTGCCCCGAAGCTGTACCCGATCATCGCCATCGGCACCGAAGCCTGGACATGCTGACGCAGAAACGAAGCCAAGTACAACCCTTGTGCGTCACAGCGATCTGCCTTGAGTCGAAAATCTTTGACGCCGATCAATTCCTTTTCACTGGGCCAACTGTAGATCATCCAATCGATCGGACCGCGAACCCCACGCATCCGAATCCGATTTCGAATCATGGACGATCGGTTGACGACTTCGCACACCGGCATGCGGTTGCCGTGGACATAAAACACGACGGGGCGTTCGGGCGAAACGGATGCCAGGTAGTCCTCCTGAGTGATCTCGCAGACCGTTCCACCATCGATGCGCCACATCCGAAAGGGAATCTCGACCAGCGAGGCCCGACAGCAATCCGCGGTGAGGTGACGGGTCGAGACGAGAAAGACGCGATCGTCATCACAAACGCAACAATCACTGGCGGCGAGAAAGTCGGCCACCGCCGCTTCATCGCTATCACAGTTCGCGGCGATCGCGGCGAACGTTTCCGATTCGTTCGCCTCGACACCGTTCAGTTCGGACAGGTCGACCGAGGACTCGACGACATCGACCATCACTTCGTGGTCGGTTGCCGCGGCATGATCGTCCATGCACGCAACCGGCAGTGCAACGCACACGAGCGACACGAAGATTCGGATTGACGGGAACATCCGCATCATATGGCTTGAGGTGGGATCAAAGGCGGGTGGGTGAGAGCTAGCGTCTGACAGGACGCAACAAATTGTTGCTGAAAAAAAACGATGTTGCGTTTGCACATCATTCAGAGCGTCCTAGTTTTGTGTGGTTCTCGATCCGAGACCAACGAATACGCTCCCTGTGCATATCGCGGAATCTCCAATGAACAATCGTATTATTCTAGTCGCAATGACTGCCGCTGTCGTAACGACGACTTCGGGCTGCACCCCGTTCCGAAACTTCTTTTTCGGTCGCGGCGCCAAATGCGGTCTGTGCACGCGATTGGCCACTCCGCTGCGTCGGCAAGCGCCCCTGGCGGCGGCCCAGCCGACCTGCAACCAGCCCCTGGCGGCCCAGCCCCGATACGCCCCGCCGGCGGCCGGCTATGGATGCAACCCCGATCCCTGCGCCACCGGCTATGCCCCGGCGGCCCGCACGATGAGCGCCTACCCGGCCGATCCGTACTGCTGCACTCCCGCCAACGGCGTGGCACAGGGTGGAATCGTCGACGGCCAGGGCTACATTCAACCGTATAGCGGCGTTTGGCAACCCGCACCGACCGATGCCCAAGGCTACCGGGCGAACTACTACGGGTACCCCGACATCGGCTACCGAGTCGACGCCGATGGCGACCGAATCATCTATGAAGAACCGTTGCCGGCCGGTGCCAGAGCGGTCAACTGATCCAGCATTCCCTAACGCACGAGACGCAAGCGGGTGAGACAGGCACGGGGAGACTCACTCGTTTGCGTTTCGTGCTTTTCATCGTTCAGACTACTCTAAGTAGGCCGACATCCATTTCTGGCCGCCACATCCCTCAGGCAATTCCATGCGATTTAACGATTCGATCCTTCGACGAGATTGGATGAAACGCTCGGCACTGCTGGGCGCCGCGGCGGTCGGTTCGATCGAGTCGCTTGTTTCATCACCGGCCAACGCTCAATCATTGGTCTACGAAGAACAGCCGGTGACGCACTGGCGGATCGGTCTGGTCTTGACCACACCGGTGACCTGCACCAACGTCCTGGCCACCTTTCCCGTGCCCACCGACTGGCCCGAACAAACGGTCACGGTGCGGAATCAGAACATCGCCCCCCAAGTCACGCGTTGGGAAATCCGCGAGTTGGGAGGAGGAACAAAACAGGTCGTTTTGCAAATGGCGCGTGTCGCTGCCGGATCCACCGCCGAATTCACGATCGATGTCGACATTCAGCGGTCGCGAATCCTACCGCCGGATGACACGTCGACGCTCGTGATCCCCAAACGACTACCACGCGAAGTCAAACTCTACACCGGCAACAGTCCCTTCATCGATGCCTCGCACCGTTCGATCCGCGAAGCGTCCAAAGAAGTCGCGGAGATGGAAGCGGACAATGATTGGCGGCGCGTGGAATTAATCTATGACTACGTTCGCGACAAAGTGCAGTACGTCGAAGGCGATTTGAAAAACGCGTCACAGGCCCTGCAGGAGGGCAAGGGCGATTGCGAAGAAATGACCAGTTTGTTTGTCGCGATCTGCCGCAACCTAAAAATCCCCGCACGGGTCGTCTGGATTCCCGATCACTGTTATCCCGAGTTCTATCTCGAAGACGCCGATGGCAACGGACACTGGTACCCCTGTCAGGCTGCCGGAACCCGCCAATTCGGACGCATGGACGAAACACGTCCCGTGCTGCAAAAAGGCGACCGATTCAAAGTCCCCGAAAAGAAGTCCCCGGTGCGCTACGTGTCAGAATTCTTTCGCTGTGACCGCAAGGGACGCGGAACCCCCAATCCGACCTTCATCCGAGAACGCTTGGACGGTTGAGCAGGGAGCATGCAACGGGCATCAGTGTTGGTGTGCAGGCTTCAGCCCAATACCGCTAAGTTAACATGAATGAAGAGGCCCGGACGCTGGCGCGAACCGGCTGATGTCAAACGAATATCAGCCGTTTGGCGCGAGCCTACGGGCACCGAGTTGAGGAAACCACGCTTAACTTAGCGGTATTGGGCTTCAGCCGCCCACTGTCGCTGCTCCGCAGCGACCGGGAATCGCCCAAGGGCTAAACACCAGCGGACCGGCATGCACAGCATGCCCTACTCGTCCTCGACAGGAAACACAAACTCGCTGACGGCTTCTCCGTCGACCTTGTGATGGCGGAGCGTCAATCGCGGCTCTTTTTCTTCGCCCGTGTATTGCAATTCACCGGACAGAAATCCGCCCGCGACGCGTAGGAACCGGTGTTGCGGCCGTTCGTCGCCCGGTTTCCAACCCAATTCATGTTCCTCGCTCCCCGGTCCACAGCCGAACTCCCAGAGGTCGGCTTCGGAATCGAACGAAGCGTATTGCCAATGTCGGTCGCCGCACAACACGATCACATTGTCGATCGTCGCCAGTTTGGCCCGAATCTCGTCGCCTTCATGGGCAAAGATCTCGTTGGCGTGATTGTCTTTCTTGTTCGTCCGGTCGGGTCCGACGACCGGCGTGGGGCTACAGATCACTTTGAATTTCGCGGTCGACTCATCGAGCGTCTTGAACAACCAAGCCTTCTGTTGGTTGCCCAAGATCGTTTTCTCCGGTCCATCCGGCATCGAGTTGGGGCTGCGGTAGTCGCGTCCCTCCAAGAACCAGACTTCCAGATCACGCCCCCAGCGAACGTTGGTGTAGCGTGGGGTCAACGCAGGGAATTGTTCTTCGTTGAACAATTGGACGCCTTGCTCAAAACTGACCGATCCATAGGTTTGCCCGGCCCAACAATCGTTCTTCAACGTGTCGTGGTCGTCCTTCAAAAAGTAGCTGGTGGTGTGGCTGTAAAAGTCACGGTTGCTGGGCAACGCAAAGATCCGCCCCCACTTGAAACGCATCAGTTCGATCGTCATCGCCCAGGGATCGGGTTTGTCGTAGTATTCGATGTCACCGGCGTGCACGACGAAATCCGGCTGCATCTTGGTCATCGTCGGGTAGATCTTGTGCCCCTTCATCCCGTCGTCGCGGCGGATGAAGTCGTGACAAGTCGTGATGCAAAACTTCACGTCTTTTCGCGCGTTTACTTTCGGTGCGGTTCGGAAGGCGCCACGGACGACCGCCGTTGTTTCGTCGCGATCAAGCGACTGTGCTTCGATAATCGCAGCGTATTGCGTGTCAGGCTTGAGCCCTTCGAGTTTCCACTGGGCGGTAAAGTCACTTTCCGGTTTCGTTGTGATCCACTCGGTGGTTTTCAGCGCATAGCGTTGCTTGCCCGGAAAATACATCAGCCGAACGCGGCCGGGTGCCCCAGGACATGCTCCCAGCATTTCGGACAATTCGGCACCCTCGGGCAATTGCACACGGAGCAATTTGTCGGCATCGGTTTCGTCGGCAAGTTTCCTGGCGTTATTCCTGGAGACCGAAACAAACGCTTTGCCGTCGGCGACGAAATCGGGCCGTGCGGTGGTGCGAGTCCAAACCACGATCGAATCTTGATCCGCCCAACTGTTGCGCATCGCGTTGCCGAGGAACGGCGCTGTCGCGAGCGGCGTTTCGAGATCCGCGGGAGCGGCGTCGATCGCGGTGAACTGAAACTTCCGATAGACCGCTTTTCCGCCGTGGTCGGTCAACATGATTCGATCGCCGGGCTTGGGGCTGCCGAAATCCTGCGAACCATAAAACTTGCTCAGCGCGATCGTCTTGTCCCAACTCGGGCCGGTCGTCTTGGCAGCGGCAACGAGTTTACCATTCAAATAATGTTCCAATCGATGGCCGCTGGCGACAACACGGGATTGATTCCACTGGCCGGCCGGGTGCAGCACTTTCTCGTTCTCGGGCGCCACCAGATCGTAGATCGAAGCCGTGCTGCCTTTGGCCAGACTGGTCGGTTTGTCGTCAATGATCTGATACTCAATTCCCAAATAATTGTTGCTGAACAGGTGCTTGCCGAATCGGCGAACCCGGTACTTCAATCCCGTGTTCGTTTTTTCATCGATCTTCCATTGCCACGACAATTCAAAATTCGGCGGCAGCGGTCCGCTGACGAGACTGCCGTTGCCGCCACGTGGTTGGACCAGACGAACCTCTCCGTCGGCGAATTCCCAGCTGTCGGTCACCGGCTTTCCGTCAAGCGTCTCCCAAAACTCCGCAGCGGCAAAATCGAGCGTTTCGCCGGATCGCTGATCGCCAGGTCTCGCATCTTCGGCGCGGGCTGTATGGAGACCAACCGACGACGTTAAAAGAAGGACCAGTAACGGACAACACTTGAATCGAATCATGAGTGGATGCGTTCGTTGGGAAGGGGGATGGAAACGCGGCTTGTCAGGAGGGCTGGCGTGCCGAGCAAGATGCTCGATCACGGGACCGCACTCGAAGACACGAGGCTGCGGGTGGGGCTATACTCTAATCCATTCCTGCCTCCGGCGTGTTCCACGCCCCTTCCGAATTCCCTCCCGTTTTGGTGGCCTTCATGTCCCACAGATTTCCCGTTCTCCTGGTGCTGACCGCACTGATGGCGATCCCGAACGTCGGCCTGCACGCCCAGGATCAAGAAACCGAAACAAAGATGCGCGACGCCGGAGCGGCGGTCGAGGTTTACAAGACCACCGAGGACACCGAGGGAGCCCCGGTGTCGTTAAAGCTGTACGTGTTCTACCCCGCCGATCACAAGCCGACCGATCGGCGGTCGGCTATCGTGTTCTTCTTCGGCGGTGGATGGAAAAACGGCACACCGAACCAGTTCCTCGAGCATTGCAAGTACCTCGCCTCACGCGGCATGGTCGCGATGACCGCCGACTATCGCGTGCTGAATCGCCAAGGGACCAAGGCGCTCAAATGTGTCGCAGACGGCAAGTCGGCGGTCCGTTGGATCCGCGAGCAGGCCGATCGTTTGGGTGTCGATCCCGATCGCATCGTCGCCGGCGGAGGTTCGGCGGGCGGCCACGTCGCCGCCTGCACCGGCGTGATCGAGGGATTGGACGAATCCGGTGAAGACACTTCGGTCAGCAGTCGCCCCAATGCGATGGCCCTGTTTAATCCGGCGGTCGTGTTAGCGAAAGTCGATGACCGGCCGCCCCTGGATCCGGAAAAACTAAAAGGACTCGCCGAACGAATGGGAACCGATCCCCGAGCCCTCTCGCCGGTCCACCACGTCGATTCAAACGCCCCGCCGACCATTCTGTTCCACGGGAAAGCGGACGCGACAGTGCCGTACTGGACGGCCGAATCCTTCTGCCAGGCGATGAAGAAGGCCGGCAATGCATGCGAGCTGATCGGATTTGACGGCCAGGGGCACGGCTTTTTCAATCACGGACGAGGCGATAATTCCAGCTACCAAACGACGATTCGTGAGCTGGATCGATTCCTGGTGTCACACGGTTTCTTGGAACCACAACGTTCGTCCAAGTCACCACAGTTGACCACGATCGACCTGGGGCAGGACACCGCCCGCCAAGTGATTGTCGATCGCGAGCCCGGCCAATACCTCGGACACCCGACCACGTGTTTGCTGGAAGACGGCAAGACGATGCTGTGCGTTTACCCCAAAGGTCACGGTCGCGGGGGCATTGTTTACAAACGTAGCGACGATGGCGGACGGACTTGGAGCGACCGCTTGCCGACCCCGGAGAACTGGTCGACGTCCAAGGAGGTCCCGACGCTGCACCGGGTGATCGGCCCCGACGGGACCAAACGCATCATCATGTGGTCCGGGCTGTATCCCGCACGATTGGCGGTTTCGGAGAATGACGGGCTGGATTGGAGCCCGCTGAAACCCGTCGGCGATTGGGGCGGGATCGTCGTGATGGGATTTGTCGAAGCGCTCCAGACCGGTCCCGGCCATTACCTGGCAATGTTTCATGACGACGGACGGTTCTTCACCGCCGATGGAAAACGATCCAAGACCTTCACGCTCTATAAAACATTTTCCATCGATGGCGGCCTGACTTGGTCAGCCCCCCAATCCGTTTACCAATCCTCCGACGTTCATCTTTGCGAACCCGGTTGCATCCGGTCTCCCGATGGCAAGCGGCTGGCGGTGTTGCTGCGTGAAAATGCCCGGCGGAAGAACTCCCACATCATCTTCTCCGATGACGAAGGCCAAACCTGGTCGTCGCCTCGGGAATTACCGCTCGCCCTGACCGGGGATCGCCACACCGGAAAGTACACCGCCGACGGCAGACTGTTCATCAGTTATCGTTGCCAATCGCCGGTTCAATCCCGCAAAGACCGTCCGTTTGAAGGCGATTGGGTGGGCTGGGTCGGAACCTGGGACGATCTGGCGGGCGGACGCGACGGTCAGTACTTCGTGCGGCTGGGCGACAACACCAAAGGCGCCGACACCGCCTACCCCGGAGTCGAGGTGTTGCCCGATGACACCATCGTCACGACCACCTACGGTCACTGGATCAAGGGCGAACAGCCCTACATCATGAGCGTCCGGCTGAAGCTGAGCGAATTGGACGAAAGGTAGGGCATGCTGTGCATGCCATGCGTCACCGTCGACGAACCATCAAAAAGAATACCCGCCGATAGCAGCGCGAACCCACGGATGTCAGGGCGCTAAAATCCATGGGTCCGCGCTGCCATCGGCGCATCATAGCCCCTGAATCCAATGGCGTCGCGGAGATTGCCGCTCGATCCCACACGCGGACGACGACACGCGCAAGGCCCGCGGCGTGTCGCGTAAACCGAAGCGTCAACGAATGAGTTTCGCATCGTTCTATTCATTTTTCATGTTTTTCCACGCAACATCCGTTTTCACGCCACGATCATTTCAACAGCGGGCATTCGCGAGGCGGCTCGAAGAATTCAGTTTTTCGAATGCAGGTTGACGATTCAGAATCCCTGTTCAGGCACCGTCAAAACCTCAATTCGCGATCACATTGCCGATTGGAGCGCTAGATGACGACGCAACTGGTTCAGCCTTTCCGCTCGGGAATCAAGTCAACCACGCCCCAATCACGTGTGCAATCGGACACGCAAAGCGGCTTCACTCCGAGCCTGCCCAAGATGATCTCACGATCACAGCGGCTCGCTGCGGCGTTTTCAAAGCTGGGACGTTGCATCGGCGACTTTGAATTGATCAGCTTGGCCGGTGAGGGATCATTCGGCAAAGTTTTTCTGGCACGGCAACGCTCGCTCGACCGCGACGTGGCACTCAAGATTACCGCAGACTTGGGCCACGAGGGACGCACGATGGCCCGTCTGGAGCATTCCCATATCGTCCCGGTCTTTTCCGAAGAGGTGGTTTCCGATAAGGGAATCCGATTGTTATGCATGCAGTATGTGCCTGGGGGAACCTTGCACGACGTGATTCAGGGCTTGAGTGCTCTGGATCGCGATCACCAGGACGGCAACGCGATCCTGGACATCATTGACCATCTCAACTCGCATCCGGCCGTCATGGACCCGGCGAGTTTGAGAAGCCGCGAACAGCTCTCCCAATGCAACCGCGACGAAGCCACCTGCTGGATCGGTCAACAGTTGGCCGAAGCGCTCGCGTACGCGCACAGCCGTGGCGTGCTGCACCGGGATATCAAACCCGGCAACATCATGGTCAATCAATACGGGAAACCGTTGTTGATGGATTTCAGTTTGTCTTTGCCGGCGGCGGACGTATCAGATCACGGTGACGCGGTTTTTGGCGGAACGATCGGCTACATGGCACCCGAACATTTTGACGCCCTCAACCCCAATCACCCCAGCGGCCCGGATCAAGTCACCGAGCAAAGTGATCTCTATTCGCTCGGCGCGGTGCTGATGGATCTGGCGATCACGGGACACGACGGCGGCCGGCTCGCAGTGGCCCGCAAAGCCGATGCGGCCGACGCCGAGCAGGAAACCGAACTCGCCGGATCGAACGTCTTTTTCGATCACCTGCCCTCCAGCCACGCCGAACCAAACGACCCCGCAACCCGACTTCGCAGAGCGGACGTCGCAGCCCCGCTGAGCCGCATCATCTGTCGTTGTCTGCAACCGTGCAAAGAGGATCGATACGCATCGGCCAAAGAACTCGCCGACGCACTGTCGGGCTGTTTCGAATTGCTGCGTGTCGAACGCTCGCTGCCGGCCAAGGGGACGCTGACCACCATCGCCCAACGGTACCCGCTCTGGTTCATCTTGCTGTTCACCTGCGTGCCGAACGTGACCGCAAGTTGCATCAATCTGCTCTACATCGGCTTTGTCGTGATCAAAGATCTCACCGCGGCGCAGCAGACGGCGTTTGTTCAAATGGTCGGCGGCTACAACGTCGCGGTGATCTCGCTGATGGGCGTGATGCTGCACCGGACGTTGTTCCGCGCCGCGAAGAGCTGGAAAACACTCCGCGGCGATCGATCGCTCAGTGCCAGCGAACTCCGCGATGCCAGACAACGGACGCTGAGTTTGCCGTTCTGGACGTTCGTGCTCGGCAGCGTCGGATGGCTGCCGTTTGCGATCACGATCCCCTTCGGCATGGAGCTGCTGGCCGGACCGGTCGACCGCGGCGTGATGTTGCACACCGCCATCGCATTTGTGGTGACGGGGCTCGTCGGGATTGTCACGAACTACTACGTCGTTGCGTTCGTCGTCTTGCGAGCCGTCTACACCTCGCTGTGGCGTGACGTTTTTCGTCTACGCGAAACGGCGTCGCAAGAAATCGCCGACGTTCCGGCCAAGAATCGTGTCTGCCAAATCATCGCCGGGCTGACCCCCTTGGGTGCCGCAACGCTATTGATTTTGGTCGGGCCGGAACACTTCACCGCCGACAGCTATGATCAATTTCGCCATACCCTGGTGGTGTTGATCGCGCTGGCGATGGCCGGGTTTTGGCTCAGCATGACGGCCACTGCGTTTCTGAACGAGGTGGTTGCGGTGATGACATTAAAAACACATGTCAAAACAGAGCGTGCCACGGGAAAGCTTATGTCTTGCGTTGGCAGTATTTTAGCAACCGCAACGTGCGCAACTCCTGCCGAAGCTCTGCTTCGGTCGGGGAATCAAGAGTAGCGGCGACCTCATCGACCAACAATTTGGCAAACTTGTCACGAGCCCGGTGCAGCATCACCCGGTAGCGATTCGCCGTAAACGGACTGTCGAGCATTCCCTGGACGATCATCCCTTTTTCAGCCGCCGTCAGGTCTTCGTTTTCGACGTGCGCCCGCAGCACCGCCGCCAGCGTCGCACTGGATTGACCAAGTGCCGTCCAGGTTTTTTGCAGCAACTCGTCACGCCAGCAGTCGACGAACTCGCTCTCATCGTCGATCGCGGCGGAGACGTCTTTGCTGGCCAGCGAATCGGGCAACGCCTGCGACAATTCTCCGTCGGGGCGTTTGCGGTAGTGGTCCCTGACCAAGTTGACCAGAACGGTTTTCAAATAGTCTCGAAAGCGGCCCTTGCTTGAGTCGGCGTGACGCAAATCGCCACGCAACATTCGCAGCGCCAGCTCCTGAAACAGCTCCTCGGCAATTTGTTCGTTGCCAGTGACGGCGAGCAAATAGCGCCACGCCGCCCCGCAGTAGCGGTCGACCAGGGCGTGGCGCGCCGACGTTGCTGACGTGTCGTCACCCGCGTGCGCCTTGCGGATCAAACTCCAACGGGTCGCGATGTCGCGGATTCGTGTCGGGTCGTCACGGTCCATGGAATCCCACCAGGTTCGTCCATCGCAGCAGCGGGGGACAGCGCGCTAAAACTCGATCGGCTCGGCTCCGTCTCGTGTCAGCAGTTTCATAAACGTTTCGGGGTCGATCGAATCGGCGATGAATCGCACCGCGCCGTCGCCCATCAGCACATGAAAACCTCCCGGACGGTTGCCACCGGTTTTGGCCAGCGGATCGGCAAGGTCAAATTCCATGTCGACCGGTTTGGTCCACGGCACCGCCGCCTCCGGACTGCTTTCGATCGCCATGATCGTATTGGAGAGGCCATCGCGCACGTCACGGAACGCGGTTGGACCGGCATCATGGAACAACAACCCGTCACCGTGGGGCACCTGAAACACGGTATGTCCCGGCGGCACGATCGCACTGGGATCGGTGTAGACGCTCGGCATCTGATCCAGCAGGGGCCGGTTGTGGGGACTATCCCAGGGCTCATCGAGATGGAACTGCTCGTAGAGTTGCTGCTGTTCAATGAAGGGCAAAATGGCGACGCGCCAACTGAGCAGGGGCTTGCCGTTTTCGTCTCGGATCGCGCGATCGGGAAGCTTTCGGTACGCGGAGTGATAGTTATGCATCGCCAAACCGATCTGCTTCAACTCGTTGCTGGCTTGCATCCGACGTGCCGCTTCGCGAGAGGCTTGGACGGCAGGCAACAGCAACCCGACCAGCACGCCGGTGGTGCCCACGTTGCCGGACAGTCTCACGGTGACGATCTTTCCCTTGCGTTCGGGGCGAAGCATCGCGGAGATCTCTGTGCCCAATCGTTCGATGTACTTTGCCATCGCCTGGTTGACCGGATCGTCGCCCTGGACGTTTTTCATCATCTCGGAAGTCGCCATCATGCGTCCGAAATCGATCGCCTGATTCAGTGTCTCCTCCAGTTTGGCCGCGGAATCATCATCGCGCCCGATCGCCGAGATCATCAACGATCCGGACATCGGTGCGTAGTCCATGTTGATGTACAACGCATCGGCCAGTTCCCCGATCTCCGTCAGGCCCTTGAGCGGCGGTGGCAATTGCCCGGCGTTTTGTCGCAACATGCCGGTCACCAGGGGACGGATCTGCTGCATGCCGGCGACCAACGTGACGCCATCGCGACGCGAGATTCGTGAAACAAGGGTTGGCACTTGGCCGGTTCCACCCTCACCGGCGGCCAGCATTTTCGTCAGATAGCCGCCGCTGCCGACCAGGATCGTGCGCGGCCCGGCCTGATGCAGCCGAACGATCGGTGGACGCCGACTTTCGTAAACCTGGATTCCGTCGACTTCTTTCGCTTCAAATTCGTTCAGAATCATCGGGTTCAGTTGGCCGATGGCGGTGTCCACGTTGAGTTCAAACACCGCGCCGGCCTGCGGGCCCATCGGGCCGGGCATGCCGACGATGACTTTGACTTCGTTGAGATTCAGCGGATCGACGCCGACATATTGCATGCCCGCAGCTTGCGCGACTTCGATCGGGGCCAATTCCCACTCCGGTGAGGTGAGCATTTGACGCGGGGAGAGAAATCCGGCGGCGACCGCGTCATCCGGGATGTACTGCTCGGAAAGCTTTTCGGCGGATTGCGCCGATAAATTCGACGGCAGCAACGAAACCGTCCAACACAGCCAACAGGCTGTGATCGAGCACAAAGTCTTGCGAGATATCATGGTTGTCTCCGGACAGGGGGAATTGAGCTAACGCAATTCTAACGAAATCCGTGCAAGCCATTCGGCGGTGGAACGATTAATCCGCACTCGTGCTGCTTCAATTTTTAAACTTGGGGTGCCGCGGAAAAGGGGTCAGGGACCAGAAATACGCAGCACCCTGCGGGCCATTTGGTTTTTGGTACCTGACCCCTTTTCCGCTCGCTGACACAGCACTCGTTCAATCACTTCGACGGCGGTTGGCTGGTCAGAGCGACGAGCGCTTCGGTCGCCCTGGCTTTTTGCTCCTCTCGCAGAATCAAATAGCGGTCTCGTCCGTCTTCGGCCGGCTCAAACGTCGTCAGGCCGTCTTTGTCGACCGTCACCTGGCCGGGCGGTGAAAGGTCAAAGTAGCCTCGATCCGGTCGCACCGCATGCAAGACCGACGTCAGGTCCCACGTCGGACGATCGTGCGGCGGAGGATTGTAGAGCACATAGGCTTCGGCGACCGGATGATGATCGACGTAGCCGAAGTCCTTTTCAATGCTCTCGTGCGGGTAGCGAAGATTCAATCCGATCTCAAACCCACTCCACACGATCGGGACGGGCCAATGTTCGGCCAAGTACTTGGCACTTTCCAAGTCCTTGACCACGTTGTATTCACGGTGATCGTACAGTTCTCCCTTGTTGTTCGGGATCTTGGTGAACGCACCTGCCATCGCCGACAACAGACGCACCTTCTGCTTGACCAGGTCCACGCCGGACAGCTTGCTGTGCTGGTCCGGTCCGCTGCGCAGCAAGTTTGCCAGATTGGTGGAGAAACCGACTTGGGCGATCACGATACTGTGATCCTCGGCCGCCGCCAGCGTTCGCCGCAGCAGGTCGACCGCGTCCGGGGCGTCTTTGCCAGAACGGAGGTCGTGCTCATAACGCAATCGACCGTCATCCTTCTGTTCGGCCAAAACATTGAATTTACCCTTTTCGGGCGTCACGCCACTGTCGCAGACCCCGATGGGAATCTCGCCGCGTCCGTAGAACGTGTTGAGCGCGTCGGTGAACGCGGCCGCCAACGGGTTGTCTTTGGTGATCGTCACGGCCATCAATTCACACTCACCACGTGACTGCAGCGAGTGGATCACACCGACGGCCATCACGTCGTCACAGTCATTCCCGATGTCGGTGTCAAAGATCAGTTGGACGGGGCGCTCGACCTGCTGCGCTGAAACACTGGACACGGCGACGCTGGACACGGCAAACAGCGAAAGTGAACCGAGCAAGAGGGGGCCCAGGCAGGTCAACAGCGGTGAAAAAAATCTCATGAGTATCATCGCAAGGTGGGGAAAAACACAGCAGCACAAACGTTTGTGCCAGATTGTACCCTCGGTCGACTCCGTTTTGCCAGTACGCGTTGGCGGAAGTCGACGACCGCTAACGTAAGGCAAGCCGAGAGGGCCGGACGCTGGCGCGAACCGGCTGATCTCAAACGGTGATCAGCCGATTGGCGCGAGCCTACGGGCACCAGCACGAGGAAACTTCGCTTCATTCAGCGAGAGGCCCGGACGCTGGCGCGAACCGGCTGATCTCAAACGGTGATCAGCCGTTTGGCGCGAGCCTACGGGCACCAGCACGAGGAAACGAAGCTTCATTCAGCGAGAGGCCCGGACGCTGGCGCGAACCGCCTGATCTCAAACGGTGATCAGCCGTTTGGCGCGAGCCTACGGGCACCAGCACGAGGAAACTTCGCTTCACCCAGCGGTATTGGACTCAAATCGACAAACCGTCCCGAGTTTCGTAAGTTGACCCCGCCGAATCATTCGCGATCCTATCACCCCATCCAATCAAGATGATCAAACAAAGCTATGCGATTCTCGGGTCGGGCGCCGTCGGAGGACTGTACGGGGCGATGCTCGCCCGGGCCGGACATGACGTTCATTTTCTGCTGCGCTCCGACTATGAACACGTCCGCGATCAGGGATGGAAGATCGAAAGCCACTGGGGCGATTTCGATCTGCCCCAGGTCAATGCGCACGCGTCGATCGACACCGTTCCGGCCTGCGACGTCACGTTGATCGGTTTAAAAACGGTCAACAATCATCTGCTGCCATCGCTGCTGGCCCAGCCGACTTCGCAAGGCGGCGTGGCGTTGGTGTTGCAGAACGGACTCGGCGTCGAACAATCCGTCGCGGAACTGCTCGGCGGCCCGCGCGTTTTCGGCGGTTGCTGTTTTCTATGCAGCAACAAAGTCGGGCCGGGTCACATCCGCCACATCGACTACGGCCGCATCGTCTTCGGCCCCTATCAAAATTCCCCGGAGACGTTGTCCAAGGCCGAACAGATTTGTACCGAGATGAGCGCGGCAGGAATCGAAGTTCAAACGTCGGACGATCTGAACATGGTGCGTTGGCGAAAGTTAATGTGGAACATCCCCTTCAACGGGCTGTCGGTCGCGTTGGATGCATCGACCGACAAATTGATCGGAAACGAATCATCGGTCGACCTGATTCGGGACATCATCACCGAGGTCCATCGCGCGGCCGGCGCCTGCGGTGCGTCGATCGATTCGACGTGGATCGAAAAGACGATCGACCACACGCGAACGATGAAGCCCTATGATAGCAGCATGCGTCTGGACTATTTGGCCGGGCGAGCGATGGAGTTGCAGACGATCCTGAAGACCCCGATCGACACGGCACAGGCCGCCGGGGTCCCGATGCCCAAGGTCGAGATGCTGTACCAGATGCTGTGCTTCATGGCGAGATCGCGACAGGCTCAGGCTGAATCTTGAGCGATGAGAACAGCGCGGGATGCCCCACGGGGATTGCAACGATACGTTAGAATCGCAGACTCAGTCGCGCACGAACGCAGAGAGAGCAGCGTGTGCGGTCGGTCGCCTTGCCGGACATCGAACGGAGCCAACCCGAATGCAGTTTCGCCTCTCGAGCATTTTGTTGATGGCCCTCTGCATTGCTGCGTTGTGCGGTTGGCGAGTGGACCGACGACGCTTTCAGACCGAGGCCATCGGTGCAAATGAAGATGCTTGCCGACTGGCGATTGAACTTTACCGTCAGCATATGAAGCAGAGTTTTCAGCAGCCTTACGGATCGATGGTCCCATCGGGCACCCGCGCGATTCAATTGAAAACCGGCGATGTGCTGGATCTCGGCGAATCCGCGGGCCGGCACGAAATGCTTGAACGGTTAGCCGAGGGCGAGACCAACTTCCGTGTGAAGGATTCAACGGGCAAGATTTTGGAGATCGGAGACCTGCTACACGTGTTCCCGTTGTGCTCGGGCAAGCCTCGCGGAACGTTGGCAGGAAACGACCTTTGAGCCTTGCCGGACGATGCCGCGGCAGGGATGACAGAATGATGCGGGGCAGATTGAAGCAGTGCAGACACAATAAAAAAACGCACGGCCTTCCCCCCGAAAGGCCGTGCGTTGGCAGCTTCCTCGCCAATGCGTGAGAATGTCGCGTCGACGCGGTTGATCGGTTCGTCTTACAGCATTTCGCTACATCACCGGCTCCGGCGAAGTGCGAGACGAAGAATCATTCCGCGGGGACAGTCATCACGAGGACGCGAGGAAGCGTCGTTTCGATAGCACTTGTGCTCGTTCTCCAAAGTTAAAGCCGGTGGCGTCTTCGTCGATTCCGAGGTCCAGGTCGGTAAAGACGTCGTCGACGACGGTGGCCGTCGCTCCGCTGCCGACGGTGTTCTGACCGGTGACGAAATCATCCGGCTGAACCTCTTCGACCTGGTAGGTTCCGGCGCCCAATTGGGTGAATTCGTAATCGCCGTTTTCGTCGGTCAACACCGTCCGTTCGGCGATCGCATCACCAGAACTGTCGGTTCCGGTCAGACGAATCTGAACACCCTCGATGCCGACTTCATCGGAATCAAAAACGCCATCGTTGTCCCGATCAAAGTAGACCGAACCGCTGATCGTCCGAATCATCGGATCGACGGCCGTCGTCGCTGAGTCGGTGTTATTAGTATCGTCCGATTCATTCGTCGTCGTTGATACAACCACGACGTTTTGCAGGTTTCCACTTGCCGTGCTATCGACCGTTGCGTTGATGGTGAAACTGAACGATGCACCGGGTGCAAGATCACCGGCGTCGACGGTCACCACACCGCCGGTGGCCGACAGGGCATTGTTGTCTTGGTCGGTACCGCTGACGAAGGTGACACCGGACGGAAGCGTATCGGTCGCGACCGAGTCGAACGCCGTGGACACACCGTTGTTGGTCACCGTGACGGTGTAAACGAGCGAATCTCCGGTTTGGACGATGTCGTCATCGACCGTTTTCTCGACCGTCAAATCGGCCTGCGGCGTCGCGGTGATCGCGGCGGTTGCGGTGTTGTTGGTCGTGTCCGTCTCGCCCGTGTCGGCGGTGACGCTGGCGGTGTTGGTCACCGTCCCGCTGGTATCGACACCGACGGTGAAGACCAACGTCGCGGTCAAGGTCTCGTTTTCGTCTAACGAGACGGCGGGGAAGGTCACCGTGCTGCCCGACAGCGTTGCCGATTGTCCATCGATGGAGCCGCTGACAAACGTCAATCCGGTCGGCACGTCATCGGTCAAAACCACGTTGGTGGCCGTGCTCGGTCCGGAATTGGTCACGTCGATCGTGTACGTCACGTTGCTGCCCGGATCCGGAGTCGTATCTCCGGCGGACTTGGTCAGCGTCACATCGAACTGTGGTGTCACGTCGGTCGTCGCCGTGTCACTGTTGTTGGTCGTGTCGGTTTCCCCACCGGCCACGGTGATGCTGCCGGTGTTGACGATCGATCCCGTGGCATCTTCGTTGACCGAAGCGGTGACGGTGAACGTTCGGGTCTCGCCGACGGGAATCGGGTCGTGGACCACGGTGACGGTTTGTTGGGCGGTGTCGAACCCGGACGACGTGGCGTCGGGTGCGTCAATGGTCAACCCGGTCACACCGGCCGGCAACGTGTCGGTGAAGGTGACTTCGCCGGAATCGCTGACGCTGTCGGTATCGTGGGAGATCGTGAACGTGTAGGTCAACGTATCCTGTCCGGGAACCGCGGTCGCCGCATCGACATCTTTGGTGATCACCAAATCGGTATCCACGGTAATCGCGACGTCAACGTCGTCACTGTCGTTGGTTGCGTCGGTATCGACATCAGTGGTCGTGATGTCGGCCTGGTTGTTCAACGTGCCCGTAGCGGAACTGGCGATGTCAACGACGAAGGTAAACGTTTCGGTTTGCCCGCTGGTCAACGTGCCGACATCAAACGTCAAGATCTGGCCGTTCTCGGTGACCGTGACACCCGATGTTCCGGCATCGAAACTATCGAAGGTCAACCGCGAATCCAACGTATCGACGACCTCGACACCTCGGGCGACGCCCGGACCGTTGTTGGTGACTTCGACGGTGTAAGTCAATGACTCACCGGCGACGGCGGTTCCGGTCGTGGTTTTGGTGACGGCGACATCCACGTTGCGAACCACCGGCGTGGTTTCGGTCGCCGAGTTGTTGGACGGATCGGAATCGGTGTCGGGCGATCCGGCGACGGTGGCTGTGTTGTCGAGCGTGTCGCCGGCGTCGGCGGCGACGAGCACGACGACGTCGATGACCGCGGTCGCCGAAGCGGCCAAATCATCGATGCTGATCGACAGGCTGCCGCTGCCGGCCGGGTTTTCGGTCACCGTGCCGCTGCCGGTGGTGAAGGTGGCACTGACGAACGACAGGTCGGCCGGCAGATCATCCGTTGCCGTGATCCCGGTGGCGGTGTCCGGACCGTTGTTGGTCACCGTGATGGTGTAGGTGAACTGTTCCCCGGCGACGACCGATCCGGTCGTGTTGTCGGACTTGGTGATGGCCAAGTCGGTCGTGACCAGGGACGCCACCGCGTCATCGGAGTTGTTCGTGTCGTCGGTCTCGACCTGGTCACCACTGATCGTCGCGGTGTTGGTCAAATCGGCGGTTTGCCCGTTGTCGATGTCGACGGCAATCCGAATCGTATCGTTTGCACCGGCTGCCAGCGTGCCGATCGCGACGCTCACGTCCTGGCCGTTGATCGTCGGCGTGTAGCTGCCAAAGTTGGAATTGGCCTGATTGATGGTCATGCCCGCGGGGATCACGTCGTCAATCACGACGGTGGTCGCATCGAGGGGCCCGTCGTTTTGGAAGGCGATGTCGAAGAACGCCTCGCCACCGCTTTGCAAGGTCGAGGCGGCCGAGTCGAGCGTTTTGGTGATCACCAGATCGATCGTCGGAACGACACCGAAGTCCACGGACAGGTTGGTGTTGTTATCGGTATCACCGTCATCGGTGGGTTCGGACCCGGCGACCAAGGTGATTTCGCCGGTCACGATTCCGACGCCCGCGACCAGAGTACCGTTGTCGTCGCCACTGACGTCGTCATCCGGATCCGCCGCCGGGTCGTTTCCGGTACTGGAGATGTGGCCGAACAAAGGTTGCCCGGTTCCCAACTCGGACTCGGGAATGACCACGAGGTAGTTGCCGGCGGAGAGTTGGGCGAAGGAATAGTCGCCGTTGCCGTCAGTCGTTGTGGTTGCCACTGCGGCTTGCGTGCTCGGGTCGATCGCACCACCGCCGCCGGGTTCGGCGTACAGATCGACGGTAACTCCGGAGACACCCGTTTCGCCGCCGTCGAGTTCGCCGTCATTCGTGTCCGCTCCACCGCCGAAGTCGGAGAAGACGGTACCGCCGAGAGTCAGCAGCTGCGTGTTCTGCAGGTTGCTCGTGACCGGGGCTGGGCCTCGCGATTCGACAACTGAAAAGAAGATGTCGTTGTCCGCGTTGGTGACGGTGGCTTGAGCGCGGATCGCGATGATGTCGTTGAAATCGGCCGGCGCGGTGAATCCGGGCTCGGTCGCGATGATTCCCCAACCGGCATCGTCGAACTCGACAAAGATCGACTGCAGCGTCGCGTTCTGCTGAATCGGAATCGTGATCTCCGATCCTTCGGTCGCCGACGTGATGACGGTCACGATCATCGATTCTGCTTGATTGGCTCCACGACCGACGATTTCGATCCCGGTGTTGGTCGGGACGGCTCCGCCGGCGGTTCCGCCTGCCAACGACGAGGCCGGCGAAAATCCGGGCGGCACGGTCAACCCGAAGGCTCCATCGTTTCCGTCATACTCGACCGTCACTTCGCTCGTCGCCCCGCCGCCGGTGCTCAAACTCATCAGTGCGTTGGCCGTGTCGACTTGGAACGTCGTGTTGCCCGCCGCACCGGTATGCGTCAGCCGGGCGTCTCGAAATCCACCTAGGGCATTGTCCGCGGCGACCGTTTGATCGACCGTCTGAGCGGCGATGGCTGTTGCGATTTGCGCACCGCTGGTGAAATCATCGATCGTCACGATGGTTTCGCCATCGGCGTCATCGGCGGTGATTTCGACCAGTTGAGCCGACGGCTCGTCGACATCACCGGGCGCCGCACCCTGGACGACGAAGTACGTATCTACCGAAAGGTCATCAAATCGATACTGCCCCGGCACGGGGTCCGCACTGGTGTCGGTCGTGACGGTGTCGACCAACGCGTCCGTTCCGGCATCGAAGGTGTTGTTTGCGTTGGTGTCGCGATAAAGCTCCACCGTCACGCCTTCCAAACGCGGATCATCGCCGGTCAGACCGTCACCGGTCAGGTCCGTAAATGCGACACCGGAGATTGCACCAATATCAGCGGCCAGCAATTGGCGTTTGACCAATGACTCGTGCCGCAACACGCGACGGTTGTTGCTTCTTGTTTCGGTATCTGAACGATGCTTGCGACGCACCAGTCGCTGAATCATTCGCTGCCAGACCATGGGGACGTTCCTGTAATCGGGTGATCCGAACGCCGATCACCACGATGCGTTGATCGTGAATGATCTACTGCCTGAATGCGATCGGCGTTCAATTGTTCGGGGGGAGACCAGTCTCAATCGCTGCTATCGGCCCCAGGCGGAGAAGAATTCACCCAGCTGCAGGTTTTAACGATTACCACCGGTACTCCAGCCCGTAGGTCAAGCCATGAGCCCAGTAGTCGGTCGTGTCGAAGGCGAACAGGGGACGGGGATCGCTGGCACCGGTGATCGCCGGCGGCAACTGATTGGTGTCAATCATCGTCGGGATGTGTTGCCCCGGACGGACGACGTTGGACCAGTAGATCCCGGTGTATCCGAACGTTGCCTTCAAGTGATCGGTCAACTGGTACCCCAGCGTCAGATTCAACTCGGGCAGCACGGAGAACTCATCTTGTTGATGCTCGCCGCTGTTGGACGCCAATGCCAACAGACCTGCGTCGTAAGTGTCCGTGGTCTGATTGCTCGTGTCATTGCGATCGACGATTACCGTCTGGCCCGCGATGCGAACGGTTTGACGCGTGTTGCCGACCGCCAGGCGGACGAGGCTTTCACACGTCCAATAGCCGCGTGTGATGCGGTAGTTCCAAGCGAAGTCGATGCCGTTGAATTGGTTCTCGGTATCGAACTGATCCATGATATCGAAGTCACCGATGTTGAAGGTTCCGTTGTTGGTCAGGTCTTCGCTGATGCCCACCCCTTCATCCAGTTGCATGAATCGGTACCCGAGTCGGAATTCCGATCGCGAGCAGTAGTGGCCGGCACATCCGCAGAACAACCATTGGCGGCAACCCTCGTCACAGCACATCATTCGTCGCAGATAAACGCTGCCACCGGCAAGTTCGCTGTAAGCGGTCACGCCGACCGTGCCGGTCAACTGGATGTCGGCACCGTTGTTCAACGCGACCAGTTCGGCGTCCTCTCGGCCCGTCAGTGTGTTGAAGAACGGTCGAGCCAAGATCGGGTCACCCGTGCTGGTGGCCGAGAACGTTTCCGATTCGCGATCGAGTTCCAAATAGTCGGCACCGACACCCAACGTGTGGCATCGATCCAACCAGAATCCGAACTTCAATCTCCAACCGGTGCGTGAATCTTCGAACAGGGCGCCGCCGGGGCCACCAAACAGCGTCGTCGTGGTGTCCCGTGTCAGCACTCCGGCGTCGGCTTGAGCAGTTCCCGAGGGTGATTGTGTGACCAGGGCGGGCAGATCCATCCCGTCGGACCAGATCCCGAGGCCTTCGAATGAAACCCAGCCGTCTTGGGGAAGACTGAGCGTGATGGCCGGTCGCCAAGCACGTCCGCTGGGAAGCTCGCCACACATGCTGCATCCGCAATTGGGCCCACAGCTGCCCATGGAATCGCAACCGATGCCATCGCACCCGACCGAACCGCACCCGCAGCTCGCTCCCATCGCGTCACAGGAGCCGTCGACAATCGCTGATTCGTAAATGATTTCGCCTTCGATCGGTGGAGGCGTGGGGATTTGGTGTCCGGCTTGTCGGACGCCCGACGGACGCGCCGCCGCGGCATGCGTCGAAGCCGGCTTGCCGGCCGACGTTCGCTTGGTCGGCCGCACCGCTTGGGCGTGGCGACTGTTCTTGGGTTGCACCGCCGGCTGACGCGTTGGACGCTGGACTTGTTTCTTCACGCCCGCAGAGGTTCGGGTGGGAGACCAGCTGGCACGGGCCGCCTGTACCTGCTCGGACGCATCGACGTCATCGCGATGCTGGCCCGATGAGGTCTGTGCGTTGGCACTCGGTGCGCCGAGCGGGCTGAACGAAAAGGCTGCCAACAAGGCGACAGCGAGCGGGCGGGATAATTGAAAGTTAGGCACGGTCGTCACCACTTGAGACTCTGGGGGGGTAAAACCCGGCTGCGGCCGAATCCGCGACGCTCGCGGAAGACTGACGTCATGGCAAAGGGAGGCCAAACGCAGCATGGGTTTTCGGAGTGCCGCCGCGTTTCACGCAGCGGGCACGACCTGTCAGTTGCGATATCGACGAGCCCCCGAAGTCCCCTGCAGGCAAAATCGGAAAAATCGGAAAAATCATCAAACACGGCGCAATCGTTACAGCTTGCCAGCCACGGCAATGGAGCCACGTCGCATGGGTCCCATGGGTCTCATGGGTCCCACTGGTCCCATTGGGGTGAAATAGGACCAATAGGACAGATACGACCCATAGGACAACTGACAACAGCCTGCCCGGACCACTTGACCTGACCGCCCTCGGATTGGTACTCGACACACAGCGAACCGGTGCACCGGCCGTTCGCTGTTGTTCCTTCAGCCAATCATCAGACTTTTTTAAAGATCCTTGTGACAGCGCGACCGGCCGACTCCGTTCCTGCCTTGCGACACTGCAGGCTTCCCAACGACGCCTGGGATGCTAGCAATCGCTGCGCGCGTTCCCCCGTCGCGTTGCTTGCGATCTGCTGCCTGATCGGATTGTCCGCAGGCTGCCGCGGCCGTGCCCACGAAGACCTGTATCGTGCCAAAATGGCCAACGAGATTCGTGTGCTGGAAGATCAGCTCTATGACGCCGATTACCAGAACCGTGTGCTTCGCGATGAACTGGAACGGTCTCGCAACCAAGACCTTCGCCCGGAAGAGTCCTCCAATCAAGTTCCCCGAGAACGCATCCTGAACCAAAGCCCGCCTCAAGTGCTGGACGATCAGCGCCCGACGACACCGGATGACTACGAGATCTTGGACCTGAATTCGCCGAGCATGACCGAACCGGCTTCACCGTCCACTCCAGACCAGACCGAACAACCGGGAACCGAAGCGCCCCCGCCGGCGTCAACGCCAGCGCCCGCCGCCGGATCGGGCCTGCCGCTGCCCCCGGCGATCGAAAACGTGCCGGACCAAGACGTTCCCGAGACACCTGATTCGCCCCTGCCGTTGGTCGACCCGCCCAAGGAAAGCGCTCCCCAAGAAGGTCTGGGCATGCCGACCGAAACGCCCGCTGCTGAGAAGCCGAGCGAAGCAGAAGGCCCCTTCCTGGAACTCCCTCCTCCGGCCGAACTCATTCCGCCCGGCGAGGGCGAATTGATGGACGATCAGATCATTCCCGGCCCGCCACTGCCTCCGGACGAGGATCCCGAATCGCCGCCGGGAAAGGTGACGAATCCAGACGACGCCAAAACGATGGGGTTCGACCCTCCCACAACCGAACCGCTCTCGATCCCGGACCGACTGGAGTTACACGACGGCCTGTCTGGCGGGCATCAATTGGACCAAGACGCCGACATCGATGGGCTGTTCCTGGTCGTGACGGTCGTCGACGACAAAGGCCGTTCACTCTCACTGGAGAATTTCGATGTCGACGCGGACCTGACCGTTGTCGTGCTGGATCCCGACGACGACTCGCAAGACGCTCGGATCGGACGCTGGGACTTTAACCCCGAGCAGGTCCGCGACATGGTTCGACAGGCCCCCATCGATGGGATTCACATCCCCATCGCCTGGCAGGACCGGGTCCCTGAGGGCAACGACGTGATGGTGCATATCCGAATGGCGGCTGCCGAAGAAGAAATGCGCTGCCAGGGACGTGTTCGGCTGGAACAATCCGTCGCCTCGGCAAATTGGTTGCCCCGAGGATGACGAGCTGTCGTAGTGGAAAACGCGCGATGTCGCTATGCTAGCGGCATGAATGCAAATCAAACGGAAACCCTCGAACCTGCACCAGCCAGTTTCGACGACCTGGACCTGTCTCCGGTGATGCGACGAGCGCTCGCAAAAGCCGGCTTCGAAAAACCTTCCCCGATTCAATCGGAACTGATCCCCTTGGCGCTCCAAGGGCTCGATGTGATCGGCCAAGCCCGCACCGGGACTGGTAAAACCGCCGCGTTTTCGATCCCGATTCTCGAGCAGCTCGATTCACTCGAAGACTGCCGCGACCCGCAAGCGATCATCGTCGTCCCGACGCGTGAGCTGGCCGACCAGGTCGGCCGCGAGGCGCAGCGATTGGCAGCCGGCGTGCACACCGAAATCGCGGTGCTGGCCGGCGGCAAAAACATCCGCACCCAGCTGCGACAACTGGAAAACGGCGTGCAGATCGTCGTCGGCACCCCCGGACGACTGCACGACCACCTGCAACGACGGTCCCTACGCACCAAAGACGTCTGGTGCGTCGTGCTGGACGAAGCCGACCGGATGCTGGACATCGGATTTCGGCCCCAGATCGAACGCATCTTGCGTAAGTGCCCGCGAGACCGACAAACGCTGCTGCTTTCGGCAACGCTGCCCCCCACGGTCCAACGACTGGCCGAATCCTACATGGTCGACCCGATCGTGATCGATTGCTGCAAAAACGAGATGTCGGTCGAAACGATCGAGCAGCACTACTTCACGGTCCCGCAAGAACGCAAGCAAGACCTGCTGGTCGAGCTGTTGAAACGAGAGAAACCCGAGCAAGCCATTATCTTCTGTCGCACCAAACGCGGCACCGATCGCCTGTATCGTGCGATCAGCAAAGAACACCCCTCCTGCGCCGCCATGCATGGCGACATGGCTCAGCGCGAACGCGATCGTGTTCTGCAACGCTTGCGAGATCGTGACCTGGAGATCCTGGTTGCCACCGATGTCGTCGGACGCGGCATCGACATCAGCACGATTTCACACATCATTAACTACGACGTCCCGGAAGACAGCGACGACTACGTTCACCGTGTCGGACGGACGGGGCGGATGGGCCGCGACGGCGTGGCGTTCACGTTCATCGTCCCCGGCCAAGGCGATTTCCTGACCAGCATCGAACAGCGAATCAACAAGCTGCTGATCCGTGACTCGATCCCCGGATTCGAAGCCCCCGAGAAAGCGGCCGAACCGGAGAAGAAAGAAGCCGACCCGATGCGGAAACGGCTCAATCCGATGCACAAGAAAGTCAAACGCCGCCGCTAGTGCCTTGTTCAGCAATGTACGATCCGTAAGCGTCGGCTTTCGTAGTGGACGAGGTGACGAGTCCCGCGCGTTGCTTCGCCTGACCGTCGCCGGTGGTCACTCGGCGAACAGACTGGCGACGAGCAATTGATCGGCGCCGGCATCGAGCAAACATTGCGCATCGCTGGCGCCGCGAACCCCGCCGCCGGTCACGTAACGCGGTTGTGGCAATTGACGCCGAACCCGCTTGCACAACCCAAGCGTACGCTCGACCGACGTGCCCCCGACGGATGCCAGATCCAGTCCGATCACCGTGGCGATCGCGGCCCGGCGACAGGCCTCAAACCAAGCCTCTTCCGAAGTCGATGCGGACAACCAGCGTCCGCCTTGGTAGTCCAAGCTGACGGCAACTTGATTTCGAGGAACGCGCGACAACACGTCAGCCAACAACGACACGTCGCCGGCGCATTCGGTTGCCAGGATCACCATCACACGCGGGTTGCTGCGAACCAACGATTCCAACCAATCCCAACCCTCTGCAGCGACCGCCGCACGCAGCCCCAGATCCAGGAACACAGTTCCATGGCGATCGGAATCATTGGCCACCGGAGCGCGATGGACGATCGTTTCGATCAACGACTGCTGCCAACGGCCATACCGAATGCCATCCAGATCGGCGACATAGAGAGAACCGATGCCGACACCTTGGTAGCCGTCGATCAATCGACACACATCCCCATCGATTGGAAGAGACGACTGGCCGGCGGCGTGGAACGTCGACACCGGCAGATACCGATCGCGCTGCCCGCCGACACCGTGGACCGCGAGCCCGTCCTGCAGATCGATCACACCGACGAAACGCGAAACAAGTGCGCTGTCCAATTCAACCCCAACGTGGCGTAAGCTTCCAGCTTGCGCGAAGTGGCGTAAGCTTCCAGCTTGCGAGAAGTGGCGTAAGCTTCCAGCTTGCGAGAAGTGGCGTAAGCTTCCAGCTTGCGAGAAGCGGCGCAAGCTTCCAGCTTGCGAGAAGCGGCGTAAGCTTCCCCCACGATCGCAGCATCATGCGTCAGGCAGGGAGAACAGCGATTCCACTTTCACGATCGCGTAATCGTCGGGAAACGTGTGAATCGCCTGAACCAACATCGATCGTTGTCGCGTCTCGATATTGACGTAGCTAAGAGCGCCGAGCGACATCCTGCCGCTGGCATCGAAGGTGTGCAACAGGCCTTCGGTGGGCTGCTTGGAAAGTTGCTGCTGCACCATGAAGAACATGTCCGGTGCAACAGGCTCCAGTTGAAAGTGGGTTCGATAGCCGATGCCGAAATGAAAATCGGCCTTGTCGGTGCGACTGCCCTTGAGCGAATGGCTGATCAGACAGCGTTTGGTGGGCAGGGGTTGATGGGCGCTGGTGGCGACTTCACACACGGTCACCGGCGTCTTGCCGGTGGTGTTCCAGGTGATCACGTGCCCGCAATTGGTGATATTGACTTGCGCGTGATACGCACTTCGCTCAATACGGCGGGTGCGATGCACCCGGTAGAGTTCAGGGTGGAGCGACCGGCTGAAAACGTGAAACGCGAGTTCGGCGACTTTGGGGCGAACCGAGAGCACTGGCGAAATTCCGGGATCGACGAATGATAAGGGGGCAGAAACCGACAGCAAATCCGAGGCGACGCCCCACCTTGCTACGGTCCGATTCTGCCGACAATGGACAACAGATTACGATAACGCGCGACCCGAGGTCGCAAACCGCCGAGCGTTTCGTCTCTTTTCCGATTCGAAGTGACGCGTCAGGCTCTCGGCAAATCGCCTGATGCACGTCATTATAGATGCTCTCGCGAACAAGACAGAAGAGCGTTTATCGCTCCAAAATGAAAGATTTGCATTTTGTCCAATCGCGCTGAGATTCCCATTGACAGACAGCCCCGTTGTTACCTGGTTTCCGCATGGTCATCGTCATCGATAACTACGATTCATTCACCTACAACCTCGTGCAACGACTCGGCGAGATCGACCCGACGACGAAGCTGCGGGTGTTTCGCAACGACGAAGTCTCGGTCGACGAAATGGAATCGCTGTCCCCGGATCGGATCTTGGTTTCGCCTGGCCCCTGCACGCCAAACGAAGCCGGCGTCAGCGTCGAGTGCATTCGCCGCTTCGCCGGCAAGGTGCCCATGCTGGGCGTCTGCCTGGGGCATCAATCGATCGGTCAAGCTTATGGGGCGACGATCATCCGAGCCCCACAACTGATGCACGGCAAGACGGACGAAATCTATCACGACGACAAAGGGTTGTTCGCAGGGCTTCGCAATCCGTTCGTCGCCACGCGATACCACAGCCTGGTGATCGACCCCGAAACCATGCCCGACTGTTTGGAAGTCGCCGCCTGGACCGACACCGGAGGACAACGCCAAATCATGGGTGTCCGCCACAAGAACTTTCAACTGGAAGGATGGCAATTTCACCCGGAAAGCTTTCTCACCCAACCGGGGATCGAAATGCTGACTCGGTTTCTGCGATGGTGAACCGTTTCAACATTGCTCGGGCAACCTTAGGTTGATGCTCACCGGTGCAGACGCTTGGCATCCGCTACCGAAGACCCCAGGAATCCCATGCATCCGATACGTCGTGCCCCTTCACCATCAACTCATCAACTGGCTTGCATCGCCAGTGTGTTGGTGATGTCACTGATCTGCACTGCGCCAGCGCTGGGCCAAAGAGAAACGGCCGACCGCAGCGTTGAAATTCGACTCGATGACCTGCCCAAGCCGACCCCCGAAGTCGCCGCGTTGATCCGCCGCGGGACGGTGCGATTGATCACCGGCGGTCAGCCGACCGGCGATGCGTCATCGTTACCCGTCGGTCAACGCTTGGCCGGTGAGACACGGTTCACGTTTCGTTATCGCTACGACAGCCGCGCGCAATGGCAGACGGAAAGTCGACGAAACGCGCTCAGCCAAACGATGGTGTCGATCCGCGTCCGCTTTCGCTCCATCAAATTGATTTCAACACACGATATCTGGTTGCGTTCTCCGCCGTCGGCCAATCAGTTTTGGGACGACCGCGTGGTGCGTCACGAATTGGATCATGTCCGAATCTCCTCCGACCCGCGGATTGAAAAACACTTTCTTGATGCCGCCAAAGAACTGGAAATCATCCGGGTACCGCTGTCTTCGGTGGCGGGACGTGGCGGCAAGATTGACAACGCCAAAGTCCAATCGCTCATCGAAGCCGGAATGAAGCAGGCCTTGAACAACACGACCGACTATGTGCGTATCCGCTACCGTGAATTGGACCGCTTGACCCGGCATGGGATGCTGCCGCTACCCGATGACGTCGGCCTGGTCGACGAACCGTAAGCACACGGCCACGCAGGTCGCATCAGCGACGGGGCGGGTTAACGAAAATCGGGAGGCGACGGTTCACCAGGGACGATACTCGCGTTGAGCATTTTCTCTTCCTGGAATCGTTTCAATCGCTCCTGAAATTCCTGCTCGGTTTCCTCTTCCGACTTTTTCTCGAGCCGGGGCGGTTCAGGTGTCGGGTCGCCGTCGGAGCCCCTGGATTTAACGCCACCGAGCGGTGCGACCCGCTCGCGGGCTTCGATCTCGTCACGCCCCGAGTCGCGAGGTGAAACGTCTCCGACCCGAGCTCCGCCGGGATCGAACAGACTGCCGACGCGTCCCGAGTCACGCTGCGTCCGCTCCCAACTGCCACCATAGGCTGAATAGGCCTGGTCCTCGCGGTCGCAACACAGCCGGCAACCGGTGCTGGATGTCACGGCGAAGCTGAGCAGCGCCAGCCCCATCAGCGTGCGTGAAACACGACTCAGTCGCTCGTCTGGTTTGCGGTCAGCTCTCATCGTGTTGCTCTCGTTCACCACTTCACAGCGGGATAGAGTGTCGGCCCAGGTGCCGGTGTCAGTTCGACGGCCAGGGCGCATTAAAAAATGGCGTCCGCGGATGCGAACACCATTTGTATCGGTTACGACGACGAGAGGCTTTAGGAAAGATTTGCGGGTTAGTGGCGGATTGCGTGCACCACGTCGGTGATGTTTTTGCTCATCATTGCCAGGGCTGATTCGATTCGAGGCGCGGTGCCGAGTCGGTCGCCGACGCCGGGCAGCGACATGACGCAAAACAGCACCAACACGAAACCACCGTAGGCTGCACCACTGTTGATGCCAGAGTCATGTCCGATCACGCGAGAACCTTTGGTAAAGGGGAGACGAAATGCCCAGCGCTCTTTCGGTTCGTATTCACGGATCGTGCCGACTTGCAATCGAGCCTCCCCCTGAACCGTTTCGACGAACGTTTCGGCGATGACTTGCATGCGACGACCGTCGTAGCGAAGGTCGTAGCTTTTGCCTGACTTGATCTTTTTTGCCAGTTTGGGGCCAAGTCCTAGTGTGAAACCGCCACCGGATGTTTCACGAACATAGACTTTGAGTGACTTGCGACCGACCTGGAGTGTTGCGACGCTGTCTCCGACCACTTTGCATCGATACGTTTTCGCTTGCCCTTCGGTGGGCAAGGTCTTGTAGGAATACGCTGGCATCGTTCTGACAACCGTTGTGAGAGGGTCTGCCGGGATTGGACTGAGAACCAGTCCGGTTTGATTAGCTTTCGCGCCGACTGCGCGAACACTGAACGCTAGCTCGAAAAACCACCGACAACGTGACCTGGGGTGACCCCGCAGAGGGTTTTTCCTCAATAAGCTGTTCCGATTAGGAAGCCTGAACCAGCTATGACAGTCCGACCGGATGCAACGGTACTGTCAGGACGAATCGAAGAGTCAGGCCGGTGGCAGTCGACCGGCCCCGTTTTGATCCTTCCGAGCTCCGGACAGGCGGGCAATGCAAGCCAAATCCATCGTTCTGGTGGCATCCATCACCGTGATCTTGACGCTTCGCCCAGCCCCCGCGAAGGCACAGCAAACGCTACCGCAGTCCTGGTCGCATCCGAGTGACCGAGATTCCTGGCGAGATTCATGGCAGTCCCCACAACGCTCCGCCCACCCCGCGGCCTGGAACCCAGAATCGTTCTACCAACTCCGACGCATCGCGCCGGCACCCGTTCGCGACACGCAGGCTCCGCAGTCGGTTGACCAATTGCGCAAAACCTTGCGGATCGCAGCACGAGACAAGCATGATCCGCCAGCGACAAACGATCGATTGAGCGGGGGAGGTGACGATCTGCTCGGTGACGATCTGCTCGGTGACGATCTGCAAGATGATTTGCCGGACGGCTCGTCCGCCGATCCGCTGGCCGGTCTGGGCCCGATCCAAAACCGCGACGCCACCGGCCCTCGTGATCCCCACGAAGACCTGTGGACCGAAGACTGCTATCCCTCGGCGGAATCCTGTCGTGCCTGCCACCCGGTTCAATACGAACAATGGAGGGCCAGTGGTCACGCCTACGCCACTGTCTCGCCGATGTTCAATCGGTTTGAACAAGCGATGACGGAGCTCACCGAGGGCACGGTGGGCAGCTTTTGCAACCGCTGTCATTCTCCGGTCCAAACCCAACTGAAAATCCCCCGTTCGACGAGCGTGCTCGATGCACCACCGGTGGTCCGTGAAGGCGTCACCTGTATCGCCTGCCACCGCGTCAACGAACACTATTGGCGCAGCAACGGGGACCGCCGAATCGTCCCCGGCGACATCCACGCGCCGGTCTACGGCGGACGCGGCGGAGCGGGGGTTGGTGAAGCGATCGCCAATGCCGATGCGTTGAAACTGAAACTTTCGCCGCACGATACCGGTCCGGGACAAGCGATTCACTTGCAGGGTCGGTTCTTTAAGCCTCTGACCAACAGCGACGTGTGTGTGTCCTGCCACCAGGTCGCCGTCCATCCGGGCATCTGGTTGGAAGTCGTTCACGCACAGTATCGAAGCGGCCCCGCTGCCAAACGCGGCGTGTCCTGCCAGGACTGTCACATGGGTGCGGTGCCCGGCAAGCCGCACGGCTATCAAAGTGACTTCGTGGCTCACCTGGGCGACAAACCGTTCGGCGAAAAACGCAAACAGTCCAACCACATGTTTTGGGGTCCGGGTTTCTCGATCGCCCACCCGGGAATCTTTCCGCACCACCCCAAAGCCAAACAATACACGCCGCGCCAGTGGCTGGCGTTCGACTATCGAGCCGGTTGGGGAACCGACGCGTTTGAAAATGCGGTGACAGCAGCGATGCCATTCCCCGAACCGTGGGACACCGTCGACGATCGACGCGACGGACGCAAGATCATCGACGCCAACCTGGCCAAGCTCGCCGAAAAACGTGCCGGTTCGATCGCCACGATGGAAGGCGGATTGAAGATCGAAGGCCCGCACTTTGAACACGAACCGACCGCCGGACGTCGCCTAAAATTCAGCTACACGGTTTGCAACATCAGCGAAGGCCACAATCTGCCGACCGGTTCCCTGGGAGCTCAACCGCAACTTTGGTTGAACGTCGCGTTGATCGATCCCGATGGCTGTCGCGTTTGGGAAAGTGGTTATCTGGATCGGAACGGCGATTTGGCCGACATGCACTCGGTCGATGTCGCGACACATCGTGTTCGACGCGACAAAGATCTGTTCAACCTGCAAACCAAATTTTTGATCAACAACGTTCGCGGGACGGACCGCGAAGCCGCACTACCGTTGAATTTCTCCCTCGACCAACTTGTATTCTTACGCCCCGGTGCCGTTCCCGTTTCGGTGCTGAACCACCCGCCCTTGATCCGAATGGAAGCCCACTCGATTGCGCCGCTCGATTCACGAACGGCCCGCTACTCGATCCCCGCCCACGTGATGACGAAGAAAGGACCGTATCGATTGAGCGTGCGGATGCGAAACCGAACCGAACCGATTTACTTCATGCGTCAAATCAACAGCACGCCGGACATGATTCACCGCATGCTGGAAAACACGCTGGACTTGCACCCTTCCAGCCATACGTTTTGGGTGCGCTGATGAAGAGTTTCAAACCATCCTTGTTCGCGCTCACTCTGCTGTCGCTGTGCGCAATTGGTGCAGACCGCCCTCGCCGTCTACCACCGGTTCTTCCACCACCTAACGCTCTGCGGCCACAAACGGACCTGCAACTCGACCGCTTCACCGCCGCACTGGATCGCTACCTCGCACCGCAGTTGGAATCGCAACCTGAGATAGCGATTCGTCGTCTGCCCACGACGGAGAGGCAACTGCCGCAATTGTCTGCGGACTTATTCGCCAGCGACACGCCGGTTTCAAACGCGACTCCAACATCCCAACCGCTGATTGACGATGATCGACCACACGCCGAACCCGCGGCGCAGGCCCGGACCGCGACACTCAGCGAGAAGTTGATCGACGATTCGCATGCCGAACCGGCCCCCATCGTGCTGCACGATCCCGGCATGGATTTCTCTCCGATGCCGCTGGATCCCGATGCCTGCTACCACGATTCCGGCCGCGAAGCCTGGGTCTACGATGCGAAACACGACGTCCCGACACAGCATCCCTGGGTCGAATGGGGACGCATCTGGTATGGGGACGGAATCACACCGCGGGGGCGCGATCTATTCGGTCCGATGAATCTGGTTCGCCCCAAGTTTTATGTCTACGGTGACTTTCGAACGGGCATCCAGGCGGGACGCAACGCCGGCGGGCGGGCCGACAACTGGGCCAATCGCTTGAACTTGGATATGGATCTGCAGATCACCGACACCGAACGGTTCCATGCCTTTGTCGGTCCCTTGGACAAGCAGAACCGATTCACGCGTTGGGAAGTGATCGACGGTGATTTACGTTATCGCAACGAAATGAACCTGACTCCGGCGACCGCATTTTTCGAAGGCGATCTGGGCGTCATGCTGGGGGCCTTGGGAAATCAATCCTCGCCGTTTGAGTTGCCGATCTCGGCGGGACTGATGCCGCTGTTGTTCCAGAACGGCATTTGGATGGAAGACGCCGTCAGCGGCATTGCGTTCGCGGTCCCGGCAAAACACAGCCGGCTGCTCAATTGGGCCAACTTTGACGTCAGCTTCTTTGCCGTGTTCGATCAACTCAACAGCCCCGCGTTTGCCGACAACAGCGACGCACAAGCGTTCGGGACCGCCTGGTTCATCGAAGCCTACGGCGGCTACATCGAAACCGGTTATGCCTATTTGAATCACCGCAACGATGATTCATTGAGCTACCACAACGCGACGTTCAGTTTTACGCGACGCTATTTCGATCGCATCAGCAACAGCGTTCGTGTGATCGTCAATGCGGGGCAGGACCGCGCCAAGGCCGACCGAACGGCCGACGGCGGATTGTTGCTGGTGGAGAACAGTTGGATCACGGCCGCACCGTTGACCGTGGTTCCCTATGCCAACTTTTTCTACGGTTGGGACCGGCCACAATCGGTCGCCCGCGCCGGGATCTCCGGCGGCATCTTGCGCAACACGGGAATCAACTTCGATACCGACGGACTGAACGGCTTTGCCACGCTGGACACGTCCGCCGCCGACACGGCGGGCGGTTCGGTCGGCGTCGATTTGATCGGCGAAGATCTGGACCGCCAGCTACTGCTTGAACTGAGCTACCTCACGCCCCACGGTGACCGCGCGATCGCCCGCGGCGATCAGTACGCGATCGGAGCCAGATATCAGTTCCCGATCTCCAACGCGACGCTGCTGCGGTTCGACGTCATGCACGGCTGGCGAGAAGGCGATGACGACGTCTACGGCACACGGATGGAATACCGCTGGAAATTTTAAACAGAGCACTAACGAAACAGCTTCAGCTTGATCGGTGCACCAACTTCCCCGGCGGAATCGGATCCCGACGCCGCTTCTTCTTCGGCGTCCTGTTTGGACCGGGCGGCATCGACAAGACGCGCCAGTCGCTCGATCTCGGTGCGTGAGTCGTGCGCCGACTGAACCCGTTGGTTGGTGATCACGACGATCGTGTCACGCGCTCGCGAGGATTCGATCGCCCACTCGATGGCTTTGTCTTGATCGGCGACCAATCGAATCGCGGCGCACTTCTTCACTCCGTCCAACAGTTGGTGGGAACGCTGCAGAAACGAACCGGCTTGGTTGGGACGTGACGTGACGACGCAATGATGTGCGAAGCGTTCGATCGCGTGTCCGTAGCTGGCCAACAAATCGTCGTCGTCGCCTTCGCCGATCGCTAACACGCACCAGACCCGACCGCCTGCACCGACGGCCTTGGCCGTCCGCAACGCCTCGGTGACACGATCCACCGTCCCGCCGGTTTCCAGCACCACCGTCGCGTGGCCAAAATCGACCAATCGCTGACCACGGCCGGGAATCGATCGAAGCGTCGACAAGTGCTTGGCGATCTCGTGGGGTGAATGCCCCAACAGCGATCCCAATGCGGCGGCGGCGGCGATGTTGGATGCCATCGAGATTCCGCACAGCGGCGTTTCCATCATCGCGCTGGTGTCACCGGCGGTCAGCATCAGCGTCGCCATGCCGCCGGATTGATCGATGATGATCGCACCAAACTCACTGTCGGTCGACGTGCCATAATAGATCGGCTGGCAGCGTGCCTCGTCCAACAATCGAACCGTCTTGGCGTCGTCACCGGGGGCGATCACGACTCCCGTCGGCGTCAGTTGTTCCAACAAACACTGCAACCCACACGGTCCAAAATCATCGGACAGTTCGCGTTTGCCCGTCACCATCAGCACATCAAACTGCATCGAGTCGTAGTGCCCGTCGCGGGCGGCGGTTTCATCGATCTCAATGAGCGCGATGCGACTGAGGCAGTCGCTCGACTCGGCAATCCACTCGATCAACTCGGCGCCGTAACAGACCTGTTGTGATGATGTTTCGTTGACCACGCCGTCGCTGGATCCGAGATCACATTGGTATGCGGTTCGAATTCCCAACGCTTTGGTCAACGTTGCCGCCAACAAACACGTCGATGTCTTGCCGCTATGACCGAGGACGCCGACGGTCAACAACGTCCGATCCGGCTGACGGTGACGGGCCGAAGCGATTCGGGCCAGGGCATGATCGACGCTGCCGACGATGCACTGGGGCAGCGGACAAGGCAACATTTGTTCGGTCAGAATGCCACTGGCACCGCGAGCCAACGCCACCGAAATCAATTCGTTTGGATCGCCTTCACCGATCCGATACAGCACCACATCGCCTTGATCACAATCCGCGACGTCTTCGACGAGATTCGAAACCGCAAGCTCTTCGCATCCGAAAAACTTGGCCTCGGGAAACAATGCGGCCAACTTGATCGGAGTTGCTGCCGCGTCGTCTTCGGCCGCAAAACGTTCCACGGTCACCGACGTCATCGACGGGCCTCCCGTGTCGGATACTTTGGACAGCGGAACCAGCTCTTTGTTGACCGAGTCATCGTCAAGGAGAGTGCGAAAAGAAACGCTTTGTCGAACGTCAAATGCGTGTCGCATGTGATGGCCTCCGTGCACATCGTGGGGTTCAGCTTTCACGAATGAGTAAGCGATCCTTTCGCTTACGTTTGGTATCCGCGATCGATGCACAGATTGTTCTCGTATTGCAAAACCGGTCAATACGAGTTTTTTTCGCGGCTACATCAAGCCGGCGTCGCGAAGCATCAGCTGCAAATCGTCCCAGGCCGCTTTTTTTGCGGCCGGATTGCGCAAGAGATAAGAAGGGTGATACGTCACCAACACTTTGCTATCAAAGTATTGATGAAATTTTCCTCGCAATCGTCCGACGGACAGTTTGGTGCAAAGCAGTGCTTGGGCGCTGACCAGCCCCAAGCACACGATGTATTCCGGTCGCAAGATTCCGAACTGTGCTTGAAAGAACTCGCGACAGTTTTCGATCTCGGTCGGCTCGGGGTTTCGGTTGTTGGGCGGCCGACACTTGACCGTGTTCATGATGTAGACGTCCTCACGGGCGAACTTGCACGCTTGAATCATCTTGGTCAGCAGCTGACCGGCTTTGCCGACAAACGGACGTCCCGACAGGTCTTCGTCGCGACCGGGGCCTTCGCCAAAGAAGACGACTCGCGGAGCCACGTTGCCTTCGCCGAAGACAGTTTTGGTGCGGCACTGGGAAAGGATTTCGCAGCGCGTGCAGGCGGCCACCTGTTCGGAGAACCTTGCCAGTTCGGCGGCGCGCGCATCAGGGACCAGCGATGGTCCAGGATAGGGCTCGGCGGGGTCGGCCGAATCGCCCTGCAGGGAGAACCCGGACGCGGGTCCTGCGGTGCTCGGCTGGACGGTCCCGGCGGCGACGGCTGGGGGCCCCGCCGCAACGGGTTGAACCACGGCGGGTTGAACCACGGCGGGTTGAACCACGGCGGGTTGAACCGTGGGGGGGGAAACTGCGGGCGGCGCAGACGCCTGCTCGGAGCTTCGCTCGGGCGCGCCGTCGGCGGCCGACCGCAACTGTTCCGCCAAAGCGGTCACGGAGTCGGGGTCGGCCGCCGGCAACCACTGGACGCCGACGCGTTGCAGGTGTTCGGCCAATCCGGCGGCTTGGGCGAGGGTAACGGCTGGATCGGGCCCTTCGAGATTTTGATTTTCTTGCGGCATGGCACCATAGATAACACACGGCCTACTTGTTTTGCACCATGGCGTTTAACATAGCAGGCTTGTTTCCCATCCCGTTCCGCAACACGCCTGTCCGACAGTCTTTTCCATGCCCGTCCCCCAAGTTGCGATTGTTGGCCGTCCGAACGTCGGCAAAAGCAGTCTTTTTAATTGGCTCGCCCGCCGCCGCCTGGCGATTGTTGACGACTACGAGGGCGTCACCCGCGATCGCATGACGACCCTGATCGAGACGGAGGACCAGTTTTTTGAGCTGACCGACACCGGGGGGTTGGGTATCGAAGATCCGGACGATTTGACCGCGGACGTTCGCCGCCAGATCGAATTTGCGATCAACTCCGCAGACGTCATCCTGCTGGTGGTCGATGTCCAGACCGGGCTGATGCCCCTGGATGAACTGGTCGTCGAGCGGCTTCGAGCGGTGGAGCGTCCGGTGATTCTGGTCGCCAACAAATCCGACCAGCAGCACCAAGACATCCACGCCGAAGAGTTTCACCGACTTGGCCGCGGCCATTTGATCACGGTCAGCACGACACAGAATCGAAACCGCGACGAACTCTTGGAACTGATCCGCGACCGGCTTCCGCCCTCGGACGAGACGGCCAACGTGGCGACCATGAAGCTGGCGATCGTCGGGCGGCGAAACGTCGGCAAAAGCACCTTCGTCAACACCCTGGCCGAGACCGATCGGATGATCGTCAGCGAAGTGCCCGGCACGACCCGCGACAGCGTCGATGTGCACTTCGAAGTCGATGGCCAAACCTTCATCGCGATCGACACGCCGGGCTTGCGAAAACGAAAGAGCCAACGCACCGACCTGGAATACTATGGCATGCACCGGGCCCAACGCAGCATCCGCCGCGCCGACGTCGTGCTGATGTTCTTTGACGCCAACGAAACGGCCAGCAAAGTTGACAAACAGCTCATCGGTTACGTCATCGAAAACTACAAGCCGTGTATCTTTGTGATCAATAAATGGGACCTGTTGCACGACACGATTCCGACCGAGCGGTGGGTTCGTTATTTGCGCCGTCAATTTCCGACGCTCTCGTACGCGCCGATCGCGTTCATCACCGGCCAGACGGGCAAGAACGTCAAAGCGCTGATGAACCATTCGTCGATGCTGTTCAAACAGGCTCGCGAGCGGGTTTCGACCGGACAGTTGAACCGTCTACTCCGCAGCGCCATTGAAGCCCACCAACCACCGCTGTACCAGAATCGTCGCCCCAAAATCTATTACGCCACACAGGTCGCGACCGAACCGCCGACGATCGTCGTGATGTGTAATGACCCCAAGGCATTCTCCAACGATTACCAGCGTTACCTGATGAACGTGATGCGCGATCATCTAAAATTTGGCGAGGTGCCGATTAAGATGTACTTGCAAAAACGCGCCCGCAACGACGAAGAAGACGTGATCAATCGCTAGGCAGTGGGATAGGCTTCCAGCCTGTCAATCCAACAGGGGAAAGCATACGTCGAGACCGTTAGACTTTGTCGCGTTTACGCATCGTTCCTCAGCTGGACGGTCCCTTGCAGCCGATGCCTCCTGTCTATCGCTCGATACACATCACAAAGTCGATGAAACAGAACGCCCCAGCAGTTCGATGGATCTTGTTCGTCTTGCTCGGCGTTGCCCTGGCCGCCGTCTCGGGCCGTCTCTCCGTGCACACGGTCAATGACACGCCCAGCTACGTCAATTATCCGCTGAACTCCTTGACCGATGCGCTGCTTTCGATTCGCACCCCGGCCTACCCGATCGCTTTGTCGATCATCGATGCGACCGTCGGTCTGTCCTGGGTTCCGCTGCTGCACGTGCTGCTGCACGCGACCGCGTCGTGGATCCTAGCCGAAGCCCTAATCGCTCGTGGCATGCCGCTGCGTTCGGCAACCGCGGCGGCAATTTGCGTGTTGGTCGGATGCACCGCGGCGGATCACATCAGCACCGTCAGCACCGATGCGCCGGCGGCGTCGCTGGGTGTGATCACCGCGGCGTTGATGATGAACGCCAGTCGCACAGGATCGACGCCCCAAGCGATCGCGTGTGCGGTTGCCGCGGTTTTGGCCATCTTTGTACGACCGGCCTATCTGTTCCTGATCCCGTGGATGGCGGTGGCCGGTTGGCTGATGTCGCATCACCGCGAGCCCCACGAGGCTGCGCAAACCACGCAGTCAGCGTCCCAGCCGTCACGATTGCTGGGATTCAAACTCGCCGTCTCGGTCGCGGTGGTCCTCGTGGGCTGGATGTTCTTTCGGAAACTGGTGGTGTCCGATTTCGGCATCGCCCCGTTCGGTCACCAGAACCTTTCCGCGATCCTGGTTCAAACCGTTTCGCCGCGGACGCTGAGGGATCTGCCCGGCGAGTCGGGCGAGCTGGGACGAGCGGTCGCCGACGAATTGGAGAGAAAGGGGTTTCAATTGCCCGGCCCAAACGGCGGCTCGCTGCCCACGCTGACGATCGAGGAGCAATGGGGGCAGATCAACTATGGCGTCGTCTGGCCGCTCGCCCGCGACCAGTTCGCACAGCGAGATGCCGTCGGCCTGGTCGCACCGCAAGTCGCCGTTCATCGACGAATCGGTGACTTCAACCGAGCGATCCTCTCGCAGTCCCCCGGCGGCTACGTGCGCTGGTTGTTGTTGGCGGTGCGTCGCAGCGTATGGGGTACCGCGGCGAACCTCGCGATGCATCCGATCTTTCTGGCGATGATCTTGATGGGATTGCTGGGGCTGTTGTTCAAAGCGACCAAGCAACCGACGCTCGGCCCGATCGTTGTCCCCGGTGGTTGGAACGCGTTTGCGGTCGTCGCGATCTCGTACGCGATCTTTAACGTCGGCTTTGTGATTCTGTCGAGCCCGCCGCTGGGACGCTTTGCCGACGCCGGCGCGATCTTTTTGCCAGGATTGATCGCCAGTGTGATTGCTGCGAATCTGCCAAAATCAAACGCCGACCATTGAGAGTTACACACGCCGCAAGCCATCAAGTCAACCTACTGGCAGTGTTGGTGTCTACCCACTTGGAGCCACCCTCCCTGGCAGGGAGGGTCGAGCGCAGCGAGGGGAGGGGCGAGTGGTTGTGACGGAGTGATTTCGAACCACAACACCAACGCCTGGCAGGAGGGGCGAGTGAAGCGCTACAACCCCGCGTTGACGCGGCAAAACTCCATGCACAGCGTCGCTGCGTTGAGCAGCATGTGAACGACGATGGCTGGAACCAGCCGGCCGGTTCGCTGGTACAGAAACCCCAATCCGACGGAAAGGAAAAACAGCGGAATCGGCGCGGCCCCTTGGCCCCAATGCATCGCCGCGAATAGCAAACTGGTGACGTAGATCGGCCAGGCTGTGGAGGGTTTCCAAAACGACATGGCATCGGAATCAGGCGGCGGGTCGGCGATCTGTTGCAACCCGCCTTGCAGAAGCAGCCGGAACTGAAATTCTTCGACGATCGGGGTCAAACACGCCGCTGAAACAAGCAGGGCGAGAAACGTCCGCGTCCCGCTCGCTTCGGCCAGCAAGTTGGTCACCGTGTGTTCGTATTGAACCAGATTGGAAACCAGCAGATTCAACAACAAGACGGGAGCCAGGATCCAAACGGTTGCAAACAACCCGCGGCGGAAGTCGTTTCGATGGGGAACCAAGCTCAAGTGCGCCAGCGTCGCCCCTTGCGTCAATCGCAAGAAGATCAGGGTGAGTACGAAGGCGGTGAGGTTGGCGATGAAGTGGATTCGAACCTGGCTGCGAAGCTTCGCGGCGCGATCACTTGAGTCTTCGGCGGGCGGCGCGTCTTCGGCCGGTGCGTCGTCCGGCGAAGTGTCGTCCGGCGAAGTGTCGTCCGGCGAAGTGTCGTCCGGCGGGGCATCGACGGCTTGCTCGACCACTGCGGCGGAGGGTGGCGTTTGGTCCGTCTCCTGTTGCGGCGTCGGCAGCGATTGCTGCAACGACGCCCCCACCAGGATCATGATCCCGAACATCAACAGGAAATCAAAAACGGTCCAGCGTGGCCGGGGCTGGGGGAGCCGGGTGATCAATTCGGGCGAAACGTCTCCGCACAGATTTCGTTTGCCCCGTCCACGCCACCACTGGATCCAGAGCACGCTGCCGGCAAGCAGGAGCGCGAGCACGGTCAGCGAGATGGCGATGAAGCCGATTTCAAAGAGGTTCACGCGCTGCATGGAGCGTTCATTCCGGTTCGTCGGGTTCGTCCTGCATCAGCCTTGCCGCGGCCAGCGTGTAATCGTAACCCGAGTACACGGTCAGCAGGATCGATCCCCAGACCAATCCCAGCGTGGTGAAGGTCAGCCAGGACGGAGCCGTTTCGTATTGCAGAAAGATCAGCGAGGCGACCACGGCGGCGCACTGCAGCACCATTTTCCATTTCCCCAGCCAGCTGGCCGAGAAATCTTTGCCGCTGCCCTCGACCATGCCGCGCAAACTGGTCACCAACAACTCGCGACCGACGACCAGCGTGGCCATCCACGATGCGACGGGTGAGTTGACCACCCCGACCAGGGCGATGAACGAGCCGCAAATGATGATCTTGTCGACAAACGGGTCAAAGATCCGGCCGAACTTGGTGACTTGACCATATTTGCGTGCCCAATAGCCGTCCATCCAATCGGTCGACGCGGCGACCAAAAAGACGACCGTCGCGGCCAGGAAATAGCCCGCCGGGATCAGCGCCATCACGGCGATCGCCATCGCGAACCGGATGCTGGTCAACGCGTTGGGCACGTTGTAAATCGAACGCTTCCCGATCGAATCGAGCAGTTCGGGAGGCGATTCGGGAGGCACGGACTGCGGTGACGGCGGCAAGGGCACTGCTTTTTGGGGATGATTCAGACGCGTCGGGGCTACACAACGGACTGTCGACATGATGATCGTCTCTGGCCAACGAGGAAAGGGGCACGCGGCGTTTTCGCCCGGATGAGCCTTCAGAGCCCGCCTCGGTGCTGAAGCTGCGCCGGTCTCCCCCTTCGCTGGCAATTCGCCTGGTGCCCTTTCAACGCCTCGTTTTGCGGTAACGGGACTTGCGGGCGGATTGTGAAGCGATCGGGATCTGCTGAGTCAAGGGTAAGCCGCAGGCCGTCGGGCCTCGGGCAACACGCGATTGCCCGGCCGCTGACGCGTCGCGGCTCACTCAATCCGATCCGCCTGCCGTCTTGGCGCTGCGCCGAACAACACTTCAATTACGCTCATGAGTATCGAAGCAATAGAACAGGCGATCCCCCACCGCCCGCCGATGCGTCTGATCGACGAAATCTGCGAGCAGAGCGAGACCTCCATCGTCTGCAAAAAGTCGTTTTCGGCGGATGAATTTTTCGTCCAAGGCCACTTCCCGGGGCAACCGATCGTCCCCGGTGTGATCCAGTGCGAATGCTGTCTGCAGGCCGGCGCGGTGTTGTTGCACCAACAGATGGACAGCTCACCGGGCAGCGTGCCGGTGGCAACTCGCATGGACAGCGTCAAATTCAAACGCATGATCCGCCCCGGCGACACCGTCGAAATCCACGTGACGCTGAACGATCAGCTCAGCAACGCCTACTATTTGACCGGCAAAATGCTGCTCGATGGAAAAATGGCGATGCGGCTGGATTTTGCCGTCAGCGTCAGCGCCCCTGAACCGCCGGCGACGAGCGAGGAGACGCAGCGGTGAGCGACCCAAGCAACCAACCGGCCGTGATGGATTTTTTGCTGATGTCCGGAAAGACCTATCTGGTCCTGGGCGTCGCCAACAAAAAAAGTGTGGCCTACGCGATCGCACGGATCATCGAACAATCCGGCGGCAAGGTGATCTACGCCGTCCGCAGCCAAGCCCGCAAAGAAAGCACCGCGAAACTGCTGCGGGACCGCGACGTGCGGGTTTGCGATGTCGAACACCAAGACCAGATCGACGCCTTGGCGAACCAGCTGGGCGACGAAGGTGTCACGTTGGCGGGAATGGTGCACTCGATCGCGTTTGCCGATTATCCCGACGGCATTCGGCCGTTTCACGAAACGACGCGACAACAATTCTTGCAGGCGGTCGACATTTCCGCCTACTCGCTGATCAACCTGTCCAATGCCTTGAAAGATCGCTTTGCCCCCGATGCGTCAGTCGTCACGATCGGGATCAGCACCACCCGCATGGCCAGTGAAAGCTATGGATTCATGGCCCCGATCAAGGCGGCATTGGAATCGTCGCTGGCGTTTCTGACCAAGTCGTTCAGCCGGTTCAGTCGCGTCCGCTTCAACGCCGTGGCCGCCGGATTGCTCAAGACCAGTGCCTCGGCCGGCATTCCCGGCTACGTCGATTCTTACCTTTACGCCGAACAGGTCATCCCCCGCAAAGAGGCGGTGAAAACGGAAGAAGTTGCCCAGACGGCAGCATTCCTGTTGTCATCGCGAAGTAGTGGGATCACGGCCCAATCAGTGGTTGTCGACGCTGGAATGTCGATCAACTATTTTGACGCCTCGGTCGTCGGTGCCGTGACCGATTCCCAACTCGGATAAGTTCGTTCCTCCCTACCGCGTCCCCTGCTTTCAATCGTCATGTCCCGACAGATCTATATCAACGGCCAATTCCATGCCCCGGAAGACGCGAAAATTAGCGTCTACGATCACGGTCTGCTCTACGGCGACGGCGTCTTTGAAGGCATGCGGATTTACGGCAAGAAGGTGTTTCGCTTGACCGAGCACCTGAAACGACTCGACGAATCGGCCTGTGCGATCAATCTGCAACTTCCCATTTCCTTGGAACAGCTCGCGGTCGACACCAACGAAACGGTTGCCAAAAACGAGATCGTCGACGGCTACATCCGCTTGATCGTCACGCGCGGTGCCGGTCCGCTGGGGCTGGATCCGTTCAAGTGTTCCGATCCACAAGTCATCATCATCGCCGACTCCATCACGCTGTACCCCGAATCGTACTACGAAAATGGTTTGGAACTGGTCACCGCGTCGACGATTCGAAACCATCCGGCGGCGCTCAGCCCACGGATCAAGTCGCTCAACTACCTGAACAATATTCTGGCCAAGATGGAGGGCCTCAAAGCCGGTTGCATCGAAGCGCTGATGCTCAATCATAAAGGCGAAGTGGCCGAGTGCACCGGCGACAATTTGTTCGTGATCAAAAACGGTCGACTCAACACGCCGCCGATCGAAGCCGGCATCCTGGAAGGCGTCACCCGCAACGCCGTGTTGGAACTGGCGCGCGAAGCGGGCATCGAAACCACCGAACTGCCGATGACACGACACGACATCTACGTCGCCGATGAGTGTTTTCTGACCGGCAGCGCGGCCGAAGTGATTCCCGCCGTGACGCTCGACGGACGCAAGATCGGCGATGGCAAAGTCGGCCCGATCACGCAGCAGCTGAACAAAGCCTTTCGCGAACTGGTGCGGAAGTAGTCGGCAACCCCCACGAGAAACGCCGCGAAGCGTTAATTCTTGTGTTTTACGAGGTGTTAGCGGCAGGGCGCAAGCCCTCCGGTTCCTTATCGTGGCCGAAACACCGGAGGGCTCGCGCCCTACCGCTAAAAAAATGCTTCGCCGTGTCACCCACCAGGGCAGCGGAAGTGTCACTGAGTTTTTCCCATCGTTTGTCGGTCCGTTGACCCTCAATCGCTCGGCTGTAATCAATTCGAGCACCCTGAACAGTCGATCCATGTTTGTGCAGCAGCAACTGACTCGGAGTGCGTGGGGCAGGCCGGGTCAAAACACTGCCAGCAGCAAGTCGAGCGACCTGGGTTTTCTCGAAGTGCCAGTCCGAGTGGCTGGTGCCTTGGGGCAGAAAGCCCGGGTCGTCTCGCATGCGCTGAACCCGCGGCAGAAGCCGCTGTGAGCAGCAATTCCGCTCGAAACCCTCTAAAAACGCCGTGCCCGATTTGACTTTTCGGTCGATTTGAGCGTTAATTAGGTCAATCGGTTGATCAAAACCGATGCCCCACCCACCTCAGCCCCCTATCTTGGGCATGCCTCCGCGTGCGAGGCATCGATTATTCCTCGGAGACAATGCATGAAACGGTTCGCAATTCTATTTGGTTGTCTCGCTCTTCTGGCCAGCCCCGCGTTGGCGACGAGCGAATTCAGCAAACAATGGAAAAACAAATACTTGAGCGGCGATGACGTCGACGAGGCCTTCGTCAAGAAAGCGCGCAAACACGGCTGCTACATCTGCCACGTCAACAAAGAAGACAAGAAAAAGGTCCGCAACGAGTACGGCAAGGCCATCCACGAGTTCCTGAAAGCCGAAGACTTCCCCAAAGATTGGGTCAAAGAAAACCCCGAAGAAGCTCAGAAGAAGATCTACGCCGGGCTTGAAAAAGCCGGTGAGAAGAAGAGCAAAGACGGCAAGACCTTTGCCGAAAAAATCAAGAACGGCGAAGTCCCCGCGACGGATTCTGGCAAAGAATAGTCGTCGTTGAGATTCCCGACGCGAGAAATCAAACGCTTGCAGCGCCCCGGTGCCGCAGGCGTTTTTTTTGAGCCTGCCGAGACCGTCCCCTCCCCCACGTCCCTCCCCACACACGAGTAGTTGCAAATGCGTTCGTTCGTCTGTTCTCTTGCCGTTGCCGTTGCCGTTGCCGCTGCCTGCATCGCCGGCACCAGCACCGCCCCCGCCGAAACACCCTCCTCAGAAGACGGTTTCGTCAAGGTTTTTGATGGGGAGTCGATGGAGGGCTGGAAACTGGCAGAAGAAAACACCGATGCCTGGCAGGTCGAAGATGGAAAGCTGGTGTGTCGTGGCGAACGCTGCCACGCGTTCTACGTCGGTCCGCTGGCCCCGATGAAAGATTTTCATTTCAAGGCCGAAGTCATGACGACGCCGGGCAGCAACGCCGGCATCTATTTCCACACCAAGTACCAACCGACCGGCTGGCCAAAATATGGCTATGAATGCCAGGTCAACGTCTCGCACAAAGACCCCAAAAAGACCAGCAGCTTGTACGCGGTGGAAAACGTTTCGGCCGAAGATCTCGCTGCCAACGGGATCAAAGACAACCAGTGGTACACTCAAGAGATCATCGTGACCGGTCGCCGGATCCAACTGATCGTCAACGGAAAAACGCTGGTCGACTACACCGAACCGGAACACAAAGACGCGTTCGACAAGAACTTCGAGCGCCGGTTGGGTGAAGGCACGATCGCGCTGCAAGCCCACGATCCCAAAAGCGTTTGCTACTTCCGCAATCTGCGCGTCAAACCGCTGTAGCCGTTGGTGACCTACCCCGAACGGGGTCAAAGCCAGTAGCCGGAGGTGAGCGCAGCGACACCTCCGGACATCCGATCCCCCATCAGACGCGACCCCCGAGGGTGTCGAAGCAGAACGCGCCGGAGCCCTCGGACCCGGCCTGCCGCACAAGCATTGCGATCAACTCTTTGTAAGCGGTATGGGCCGCGATCAGCTTGCACCCATTCGTCACGCACCGCGTCACCGACCGACAGGCCGGCGTCCTGCGTCACATCCGCATGCCACAAACCATCGGCGGTTCGAGCAGCGACAGACGTGTTCCACCGTACAGCCGGTGGTCCCACTGCCCCGGTGGCAACTTGGATTCGTCGTAGTGCTTTTCCGTTTCAGCGACAATCAGACTGCCCGGCGGGGAGTGATTGGTCGCCAAACGGATCAGCCCCTGCAGCGACTCGGCGGCGGTTTCCCACATCGCGTAGGGTGGACACAGGTAAACAATCCGCGGGGTATCGTCCAGCGGGGCGTCCGGATCGGCCGGCCCGAGAAGACTGCTGCCCAAACGGAACGCGTCTCCGTAGAGGATCTTGATTTTAGAGGCCACACCCAGCGTTTCAGCGGTCGATTCCAAGAACGCGTGTGCTCGCCGGTTCTTTTCGATCGCGATGGCAGACGACGCGCCCCGGCTGAGCGATTCAAAGGCGACCGCTCCGGTGCCGGCGAACAAATCGAACGACTTCGAACCCTTGATGCGGGGGCCGATGATGTTGAACAAACTTTCTCGCACGCTGTCTTTCATCGGCCGGGTGAATTCCGCACCGTGGTAAACCACCGTCCGGCCGCGCATCGAGCCGCCGATGATCCGCAGCTTTTGCGGACGCCGTTTTTGCGGTTTCTTCGGGGTGGGGGGTGGATCTTTCGATTCGAGAGATCCGGTTCGCGGTCGACGCGGCTTGCGGGAGCGGTTCATCTGGGGAAGTATACGCGGGTTGCATTTTTTCGCGATCCCCGCTGGCGGCCTGTCGATTGAACCCCGCCGGCGTCAAACCGACCGCAGATCGGCCAGCCCCGCCCCTCGGCGACCGCCCAAAACCGAAACGCAGCTCGATGCGTAGTGCTGCTGAGCTCCTTCGTTCCCACCGCAGGTTTCCAGACCCCATGATCGTCCGCAGCCCACTCCAAACACTTGTCCCCGTCTGCCTCGTCGCGGCGCTGTCGCTCGGTCTGGTCCAGCATTCACAGGGCCAACAACCGGATGCCGAACCCTCAGCACAGCCGGCCCCAGCGGCGGCCCCAGCGGCGGATTCAGCGGCGGGGTCTCCGGCGGTGGACCACAGCGGGCACGACCATGCCGCCCAGGCCGCCGATTCCGCGACGGGCCCCCCTGACACTGCGGCCGAGACGGAAGCGATCCTGAAGGAATTCAAGGAGATGGCTACGCCAGAATTGTACGAACAAGGGATGACGGCCCTGGACGCCTTTGAGGACGTTTCGCAGCAGTTCAAGGACAAGGTGTTGCAGATGCGGCGCCAGTTCATCCTGTTCGTCAACGGATTCAGCGACGATCGCCAAACCTACCTGACGCTGCGAAACGAAAGTCGCGAGCTGATGAACCAGGCCTATCGAAAAGCACTCGATCTGATCGACTTCTTTCCGCACCCGGTGGCCATGCGATACGTGGTGACGGTTCTGGAACAGCGATTCAAACACGACGTGTACAACGCCGAAACGCTCGAAGGCGCAGCGAAAATGCTCGATTACGGAATCCGGCTCCGTTACGTCGCCCTGGCAGCCGCACGTGCGGCGATGTGCGCCGGCGATTTCCCACTGGCCGAAAGTCTCTACAAGAATCTTCAGGAGGATGAAATCGAAGACAAGGACAAGGCATTGATGGTGCAGTTTGAGACCATCAAAAAACAGTTCGAGACCGAGCAGGAACTGTTGCGCAACGATCCCGAAGACCTGCCCCAAGTCCGCTTCAAGACGACGCGTGGCGAGATCATTGCCGACCTGTACATCCACGAAGCTCCGTCCACCGTCGCCCATTTCATCGAACTGGTCGAATCGGGTTTCTACGACGGATTGGATTTCTTTCAAGTCGTCGAGGGACTGCTCGCCTTGACCGGTGACCCGCTCGGCGACGGCAGCTCGCGACCGGATCGCTTTCTGGCCGATGAACACGGCCGCGACGTCGTTCGCATGCCCCTGGTCGGCTCACTCGTGATGGCAAAACTGCCCGGCCCCAACAAAGATTTCATTCCCAACACGGCGGGCACCCAATTCGCAATGCTGTTCATGCCATTGCCCTCGGTCAGCGAGCAGCAAACCGTGTTCGGAAGAATCACCAAGGGGCTGGACGTCTTGGGAGCCCTGCGGAGAGTGGACCCGCACAAAGAAAAGAAGAAAGGCGCCGTGGTGATGCCGCCCGACCGAATCCTCGAAGCCGAAATCCTGAATCGCCCCGAGACGCTGCCCGAAGTGATCTACGCCGATCCCCTGGCGACCCTGCCCTGATCGAGACGCGCGGCCAATGCCATCCCAGCGGGACGCGTCAGCGACCGGCGCGTGATTCAACCCATCCACCACGCGCCACTGGCTGACGCCACGTGCTGGTATGCCATCCCAGCGGGACGCGTCAGCGACCGGCGCGTGATTCAACCGCATCCAACACGCGACACTGGCTGACGCTTCCCAACAGGATCATTAAGCTATACCGTCGCCAACACCTCCCCCTTCTCCACGTTTGATCCCGTAACCGCGATGTCTCAGCAAACCGACCCGATGTCACGCACCGCATTTGACGGACAAGCCCCGGCACTGATCGACCGGGTCGTCAACCTGATGGATCCCGACGGGGACGTGATTCTGAACATGTCGCACCACCAAGCGTGCGCGGCCGTCGCCAGCGGCGATGCCGAAGCGGTCCGTCGCATCCGCGGCCAGTTCGCGATCTGCCAACAAGAAGGAAAAACGATCCGCATGGCGCGGTCGATCGGTCGACCGATGCGATACTTTTTGGCCAAACGCGCCGAAGGGCCGGCATTGGTGATCGCCGAGCGGATGAGTCAGATACTCGATCAACTCAAAGTCGAAGGGCTCGCCGATCAATTCCATCCCTCCTACACCCGAATGGTGCCGGCGCATTATCTGCTCGAGCTGCAGCTGGTCGGCTGTCCCGATCCAAACCCACAATTGACGCGTTACTTTGCCCCCGAACGCAACCGCTTGCCCGCCGACATCGATGCCATCGGCGCCGCCTACATCGAACGACTGGCCGAAGTGATCGATCAGTACTTGATCACGATCCCCGACCAAGAACCGATCGGCGTGATGTTCAGCGGCGGAATCGACAGCGGTTCGATCCTTGTGCTTGTCGATTACCTGCTTCGCCGACGCGGGCATTCGTCGTCACGACTCAAAGCGTTCGCGTTGTCGTTGGAAGGCCGCTCGCAAGACGTCGATCAGGCACGTGAGTTCCTCAAGGCGATCGATTTGGAAATGTTGCTCGAGCCGATCGAGGTCCCTCTGTCAGACGTCCGTTGGCAGGACGCCGTCGCATCGATCGAGGACTACAAGCCATTGGACGTGCAGTCGGCGACCATGGGCTACGCACTGCTCCGTGAGATTCGTCGACGCTATCCGGACTGGAACTACTTGATCGATGGCGACGGCGGCGATGAGAACTTGAAGGACTATCCGATCGAAGACAACCCGGAGCTGACCGTCCGCAGCGTGCTGGGCAATCGGATGCTTTATCAGGAGGGCTGGGGTGTCGACGCGGTCAAACATTCACTCGTCTACAGTGGCGGGCAAAGCCGGGGACACAGTCGCACCAGTGCGCCGGCGGCCCAATTCGGTTTCAAAGGGTTCAGCCCCTACGCCGTGCCCGACGTGATCGAAATCGCCGAAGCGGTCCCGTTCGTCGCGCTGACCAACTGGGACCATCAGAAACTTTACTCGCTCAAGGGCGACATCGTCGCCGCGGGGATCCGGCAAGTGACCGGAGTCGAGATGCCGGTGTATCAAAAACGCCGCTTCCAACACGGTGCCGCCGACCCGGCAACATTCGAGCGACTGTTCCCCAAAAACGAACAAACGTACCGCGATGAATTCGCGAGAATGATTCGGGCGCACGTTGGTGTCTAGCCTTTAGCCGATTCCCGGTCGCTGCTATGCAGCGACAGTAAGCGGCTGAAGCCTGCACACCAACACGCATGCCCGTGCCGATCGTGTCAGACGCGTTTCTTTAGAGCTTGGTGATCATCGCCAGCGCTTCTTCACCGGTCGTGATCTCGCCATCGAGCTGGGCGTCGCGGGCGGCTTGCAACCAGGTTCGAAATTGGGGGCCGGGCGGGTGGCCGGCGGCGCGGAGCATGTCGCCGGTCAGCAACGGCTGGGGGTTCAATCGCTCCGCGGGCCACGCCAGTGCCTTGCGACACAAGTCCACTCCGGCTTGCGGCAGCTGCTTGGCACAGGTGATCGCCGCGGCAACGTGAAACACGCAGTCGGCGTCGCGATCAACCAGCGTCGGTTGCACGGCCGACCACTTCTGCTGATGGGCGTCGGCAATGATCGACCAGCGTTTCGCCGCCGCGGTGATTCGGCGTGTTTCTTCGCTGGAAAGCCGCCACTGATGCGAAATCCGTTTGACGAGTGTTGCGATCGGCGAGGCTGCCGGGTTTTCTGCGATCACGTACAAGATCAACGCCATCGAAGACTCGAAATCCAACGACTGGCGATGCCCCAAATAATTGACCAACGACGACGGCTCGGCGAATCGCAATTCGGGCAGGATCAACCGGTCCAGCCCGCACTCGATCAACAGCTCCAAGCCGCGTGGGGCGTGGATCGAAACCACGATGCGTCGCATCTCCGCACCGATCCGTTCGGCGCTGACGACCGCGATCTCATCGGCACGGTGAACGATCTCCGCTTTCGTTGCCGCATCGAGTTCGAAACCGAGCGTGGTCGCGAATCGCACCGCTCGCAGCATCCTCAATTTGTCTTCTTCGAAGCGTTCGTCGGCGGCGCCGATCGTTCGCAATCGCCGCGCCGCCAAATCGACTTGGCCGCCGACATAGTCGATCACTTTTTCTTCGGCGGGATCGAAGAACAGGCCGTTGATCGTAAAATCGCGGCGTTGGGCGTCGTGTTTGGCGTCACCGTAATGGACCTTGTCGGGGCGGCGACCGTCGCTGTACTCGCCGTCGCTGCGAAACGTGGCGACTTCGGTCGGGTGGACGTGATCGAGCTTCGCCCACGAGTCGTCGGCTCGTTTTTCGGGCAACACCCCGATCACGCCGAACGAGGCACCGAAGGCGAGCGTCTTGCGTTTTCCGAAGATCTCTCGGACACGGTCGGGCGTCGCGTCGGTGGCCACGTCGAAGTCCTTGGGTTCGCGACCGAGCAGCGCGTCGCGGACGCATCCACCGGCAAAATACGCGACGTGTCCCCGCTCATGGAGCCGCGCACAAATCCGAGTCGCCTCGGCAAAGGACGCGCGCGTCTGCAGAGAGTGATCGCTGTTGGAATCAAAGAGCGGACCAATTTTCGTCAATGGTTTGCCGTGGAAGGAGGATGTTTCGGGCAATCGACCGGATCACGATTGTCGATTTCTCCGTGTTCGGTTACAAGCTGGGCTATGAACTCTCCCCCGATCAAGCCGAGAACGCGCCGCAAGCGAGGCGTCGTCGCCGTCGTCTTTCGCGACGCCAAACTGCTGATCATCCGTCGCGCCCTGACCGTGACGGCACCCGGCAAGCTTTGTTTGCCCGGCGGAGGGATTGAACCAGGAGAAACAGAAGCCGAGGCCCTGGTTCGCGAAATGCAGGAAGAACTCGCCATCGACGTCACTCCGGCCGGACTATGTTACCGCAGCGTGACGTCGTGGGGCACCAATCTGGCCTGGTGGCACGCCCATTTGGACGATGGCCACCATCCGATCGCCAACCCGGACGAAGTTGCCGACGTGTTTTGGATGAGTCGCGATGAAGTCCGATACGCCGCCGACGTGCTGCCGAGTCTGCCGCCGTTTCTGACCGCCTGGGAACAGGGCGAAATCGAGCTGCCGTGCGAGTGGCGCTAGCGGCCAATGCTACCCACGTTGACACCAAACGGGGTGTCTATTGTTAGCGGCAGGGCGCGAGCCCTCCGGTCTTTCAAGCTGTTTTTGAAGCGCAACCGGACGGCTCGCGCCGTTCCGCTAAAACCTTCTGTCTATTGTTAGCGGCAGGGCGCGAGCCCTCCGGTCTTTCAAGCTGTTGTTGAAGCGCAACCGGACGGCTCGCGCCGTTCCGCTAAAACCTTCTGTCTATTGTTAGCGGCAGGGCGCGAGCCCTCCGGTCTTTCAAGGT
>NZ_NTFY01000063.1 GCF_002289565.1 Rhodopirellula sp. SM50
GGCAGCTTCCTTGCTGAGGGGATGTATTTCAACACCACGATCCTCGCAGGAAAGCTGCTTTTTTTGAAGCTTAACTTAGCGGTATTGGGCTTTAGCCGCCCACGGTCGCTGCTTAGCAGCGACAGGGGATCGCCTAAAGGCTAAACACCAACGGTTGCCGGAGCACTAGGAAACAGTCTCCCAGGCCTCTGACTGCCTTGATTTCAGAATCGCCAGCGTTGAGCGCAGCGTGGAGAATCCTTCATCGAAGGAGCATAACGGTTCTGCCTTTCCTTCAAGAAGATCCATAAACGCATTGGCCTGAAGAATGTAGAAATCATCACGTTGATGGTCGAATGATGTCTGCAGCGTCCAATCGCCTCCGACTTCATCGGCCAAGAACCATCGATGTCCGTTGAGCTCCCATCGCGCAGCGCCGTGCTGGCACAAGACGGTCATGACGGATTCGTTCACAGGCTGATGTTGATTCGTCGTAAAACTCGCCATGACATCCCCGTGCCGAGAAAGAACATTGACGGTGTCTTCCACTTCTACCCCGGAGAGAACCTGGTGTGCTGCATCGACGACAACCTTTGTGGCCGGTCCGACAATCCACTCCACCGCGTTTAAACAATGCGGCAACATGTCCTGGATCAGTCCGCCACCTTGCGCAGCGTCGGCGTAGTAGATTTCGCGGTAGGCTGGACGGTAAAACGGAAAGTGTTGTCCGGATTGAACTTGAATTTGCACGATCCGCCCCATCTTTCCAGAACGGACCAACGCACGCATCTGCTGCAGGGCCGGTAGAGAACGATAAACGAACCCGACCGAGACGCGAGTTTCATGACGCTGAATGGAATCCGACAACTGGGAGACGCCATCGGTGTTCAGACTCAGGGGTTTCTCGATCAGCAGGTGAACTCCGCGATCGGTGAGGGCTTGGGCTGTCGGGATGTGCCAGGGCGCCGGAGACGCGATGACGGCCGCGGAGAAACGCTCCGCCGCCAACGCCTGCTCCCAAGATTCATATGCGTTGACAGCGTATCGCTCGGCCACTTCGTTGCGTCGCTCGCTCAACGGCTCGCAAAACGCCACGTCGCAGCGTCCGGTTGACTGGAAGCAACGCAAGTGTCGCTCGCCGATGGATCCGACGCCGATGATCAGAAGACGTGGTTGGTCTGTCATGACTGCAGATGTGTATCCTTTCTATTCTTCACGCTAGGCAAGAACCACCGCGCGGCCGCCTTTTCCTATAGTGTACGATAATCCGACCACACCTGCGTCAAGACCTAACATGATCACAGATATTCACAGCCATGCCTGGCCATTTCCCGATGCGTTCAGCGAAGACTTCATTCGCCAAGCGTCCGCTGCGAAGGCCGGAGAGACCGTCGACCTGACGATTCGATTGGACGACTACCGCGATGCTGCGCCCCCGGGGACTCGCACCGTCGTCTTTGGTGGGAAGGCGCGATTGAGTGGTTTGTGGGTCGATGATAAGTACATCGCCGACTACGTCGCACAAGATCCGGTGCGTCTTACCGGATACCTTTCCATCGACCCGACCCAAGCGGGATGGGAAGACGAAATGCGGCACGGTCACGAGCAACTGGGGCTTTGTGGTGTCAAGCTTCTGCCGATGTACGCGGGCTTCGGTGTCGACGATGATCGGCTGGAACCGCTCTGGAAATACGTGGAAGAAAAGCAACTGCCGGTATTGCTGCACACCGGAACCACGTTTGTCCGCCAAGCACCGTTGAAATACACGTTACCTCGATTGATCGATCCGGTTGCGACGCGACACCCCGAGATCCGGTTCGTCCTGGCGCACCTCAGTCATCCGTACGAGGGTGAGTGCGTGGCGACCATTCGAAAGCACCCCAATGTGTTTGCCGACATCAGTGCGTTGCATTACCGACCGTGGCAGCTGTACAACAGCCTGATGCTGGTCCAGGAGTATGGCGTTTGGAACAAATTGTTGTTTGGCTCCGACTACCCGTTCACGACGGTCAATGAATCGATCACGGGATTGAGACAACTGAACGAGATGGTGGCGGGAACGAATCTGCCGCGATTGAATGAACAGGAAATTGAGAAGTTGATTTTCCGTGATGGATTCGAAATCCTTGGGATTTCCTAATTCGATGCTCAATCCTCAGCGAACATTGCGTCGGCGGTCACGACTGGACACTCCGTATCGGCATTCATGGCGTCGATCGATGACGAGTCTTTGAAACCGCTTCCGGTGATCAGACAGACCACGGGCACCTCAGGATCCAGCTCGCCCCGTCTCGCCGCTTGGAGTGCCCCCGCGAGCGACACCGCACCAGCCGGCTCACTGAAGATTCCTTCGGCACGTGCGAGAAGCTTTTGGGCATCGAAAATCTGTTGATCTGAAACGGTGTGCCCGGTGCCGCCTGATTCTCGGCAAGCGGCAATCACCTCGTTGCCATCAATCACGTTGGCGACTTGCAGCCCGCTGATCTTCGTGCTGCACCGAACGTGACGCGCCTCGTCGCTGCCTTTGCGAAGTGCGCTGGCGATCGTGTCGTTCCCTTCGGGCTGCACGCAGTGGACCGATGCAAGTCCGTTCGCTTTGACAAACCCGCGAGCCACCGCCAGTGTTAGCCCACCGCCGCCCGCCGGGCAAAAAACGTTTCCAGTTTGACCAGGCACCTGCTCCTGCAATTCAAATGCGATGCTCTCCACTCCCTGCATCCCGAGCGGACTGTAGCGAAACGCGCTGATTTGCAGTGCGAAACCTCGTTGCCGAGATTTCGCTTCGAGACGTTCGAAAACACATCCTGTCACACTCGCGTTCGTACCAAATTCTCGAACCCGCTGGATTTCCGCTCCGTGGGCCAACATCTGCTGCAGTTTGGCCGATGGTGCCGATTCGACCACTGCGATTCGACATCGAATTCTTGCCGCGGCGCAGTACGCTGCTAAAGCCGAGCCAGTGTTTCCACTCGACGTGGCCAGGCACGTGTGTTCGCGGTTGGCCCGCATGTGGCTGACCGCCAGGGCGGCAAATCGGTCTTTGTAGGACCCGCTAGGATTGGCCGACTCGAGCTTAAAAAAAAGATCACGGATCCCAAGATCAGCGCCGATGCTCCTGGAACGAATACAAGGCGTCTGCCCCTCACCAAGCGAGAGGCAGTGTTCATCGGGAATCAAAGGGGAATACCGATCCGCCCATCGCCACACACTCATGATCGCTCCCCATTTTCCACGACGACGGCCAACGAGTCGCCCTCATTGATTCTGGGGTACTCGCGCAGCATGACCACTGTCCCGTCCTGTTCGGCGACCACCGCGTGCTTTTCACCTCCGAGCAGCGACTCGATCTCGGCAAGCAACTCGCCGCACGAGACTCTCTGGCCGAGCTTTACTTTAAGCGTCAAGAACCCGCCGGTGGGCGCCGGATGGCTGACTTGCATGTGCCCCGAACCGGCGCGCCAGTCTTCCGCCACTTGCTGGTCTTCGCATGCCTGGATCGCTCCCGGCAGCATCTCTAAGTGCCGCATCACGTTGAGACATCCAACGAGAAGCGGGTGATCGTGGTCCGTTGAAGGGAACGCGCCGTTTGACAGTTCGGCAAGCTCACGGTGAGCACCGAGATACTCGACGTAAATGGCGGGAATTCCGGCATCACGCGCCACCGAAAGCGACCGTCCTTGCAACTCCGCCGACGTGCCCCAGACGACTGGCAGGCCGAAGACGCACGCCATCTTTCGCTGCTGCTGCAGAATCGCTGCATTCGCGTGGAGCATGTAACCGGCCAGCGGCAAAACGCACAACTCCGTTCCTCCCGAATGCAAATCGATGTAGAAATCCGCTTCGGCGATCTGACGACTCAACGCGTACGCGACTCGCTCGGTGATGGTTCCTTCTTGGCGTCCGGGACACGTGCGTGCAAGGTCCCGACCGTCATCGCCGACGCGGCGTCCGGCCCGGTACGCACAGCGATTGACAACCGGAATCAATGTCAACGTGCCGCGCAGCTCTCGCTCAAGTCTGTCATCGAAATCGAACCTGCGAATCAGTTCGCCCACGGCAAGCATCGGCAAATACTCATCACCGTGAACCCCCGCAGTGATCAACAGTTTTGGCCCGACACGACTGCCGCCAAAGCGACGAAATTCCAGCTGCATCGCTTCGTTCATGCTCACAACGGATCCGCTTCCTGTGGCTCATCGTCGGCTCGCATGTCCTTGAACCGAAAGCCGCCGTCGACCGGCAGCACGGCTCCCGTGATGTAATCAGCGGCTTCGGAAACCAAAAACGCAGCGGCGCGACCGATGTCCGAGGGCGTGCCGATGCGTCCCCAAGGCAGGGTGGGGCCTCGTGATTCGATGACCTCCTTGGTGAATGTCTTTCGCTCGGTAGGCGTGTCGATCCAGCCGGGCGCAATCGCGTTGACGTTGATGCGATGCGGGAACAACTCCACCGCGATACTCCGAGTCAGCTGATTCAGAGCTGCCTTGGCCGATCCGTAGGGGCCATTGCGTTCAAACGGCATCTCGCCAACGACGCTGCTGATAAACAGAATCTTTCCCGAGATCTCACATTCCACCATGTGGCGTGCGACCGCTTGGCTGATGCGAAACCCCGATTTGAACGTCGCATCGATCACCTTGTCGAGTTCATCAGCGGGAAAATCCAGAAAGCCGCATCGCTTCCCGTAGGCGGGATTGCTGACCAGGATATCGATCGTGCCGGCAAGTTCGATCGCCTGACGAACCAGCGATTCACAACCGGCTGCGGAGAAAACATCGGCTTCCACAGTCCAACAATTTCTTCCCAACGCTCGAATTTCTGCGGCAGTCTTCGCGAGTTCTTCGCTGCCGGGTCGGTCATTGAGGATCAGGTCGGCACCGGCGTGAGCCAGTTCAAGTGCGCAGCCTTTTCCAATGCCGCAGCCTGCCCCGGTGACGAGCGCGCGATTTCCGTCCAGGCGAATAAGATCAAGCAAACTCATCGTCGTTTCGAACTGGTCTTTGGTTGACGGTCAAGTGCAAGCAGGGCACCTGCTGCACGAATCCGCGCATCAAGGTTTCCGTCGTCAAGCTGGCGGATCAGGAATGGGGCGGCGTTTGTCATCCCCGACTCACCCGCGAAGACGGCTGCATAGGTTCGAATCGCGGAATCGGTTGACTGTAGGTTTCGCATCAGGACTTTCCGAGCTTGCAAATCCCCCAGTGCAGCCAGCGCGTGCTCCAGGAATGCATGGGTCAAAGCGTCGTTTTTCGCATCTTCGAGTCGGGAGCGGATCAGAACGCAGTCTTTCGGTTCGCCAATCCGGCCCAGAATCCACGCGGCGAGTCGAAAGAGGGCAGGGTCCTTTTCATCGCGAAGTGTTTGCCGCAGAAACTCGAACGACTCCTCACGAACAGGCCCTTGATCGTATTTTGCCAGAGCTGCCGCGGCCATGATGCGCACCCGAATGTCACTGCTGTTGGCAAACGCCGTTTGCAATTCAGTGCCATCACCCGGCCAGCCGACTTTGTACAGACTTTCGGCAGCGTGCACGTGACCGTGGGGATCATTCTCTCGCAGGATTTCCAAGAGCAGCGTGCTTTTCTGGTGGTCTCCCGCGCGGGCCAATTCCCTGGCCAATCCACATCGCCGTTGATCGTCGGATTCGGTCTCAAGTTTTGCCAAGAGGTAGCTGCGAACTTCCTGCGTCTGTCCGGCAAACGTCAACGATTCGGCTGCATGCATCGCGGGCCAAAACGCTTCGCCGGTCAAACCTTGGCGAAGCACCGCAACGCACTTTTGCCGTAACGTCGGGATCAATTCCCATGCCTGATCGGCGCGCGCGGTCGCCGATGCAGCGACAGCCAGAAGGATGGCGAAAAGTTTTCTTTGATTCATGCGGTCGTCTTCTTTGCGAACAACTTACTTCTTTGCGAACAACTTACAAGCGACAAGCCCGACCGTCACACCCACGACCAACGCGGCGGGCGAAATCCATTGAAAACTGACGGGGTCGGGGGCCGCCTCGGAAACCTTTCCAAAAATCACACCCGAGAACGCGATCAGAACTGCCACGCTGACGCTTGCGATGGTCGCAATCCAAACCCCTTTTGCATTGGCAAAGGGAACGAACAAGGCAAAGAAAAACAGCAGCGCAATGGGGACGGTCAGCAAGTTCACCGTTTTGTTTGTCACCGCCATGAAATTTCCGGGGATGTAACCGATGAACGAACTGAGCGAGACGACGACGCCACCGATGACAATCGCCAACACGCGAGCCATCCTCAGTTGTTTTGCCTGCGTCTCCGGTTTGCGTCCAAATCGTTCTAGAAAATCAGTCATCACCACTGCCGTGATCGAGTTCACACCGGAGTCGATACTCGACATCGCAGCCGCAAAAAGTCCTGACACGACAAGACCGGTGACGACGGGCGGAAGGTGAGCGGCAATAAAATGTGGGAAAACGGTGTCCGCTTGTGCCTTCAACGTGCCTTCTTCGGGCAGCATCCCCGTGTTGGCTTGAAAGAAACCGAGCAACGCGATGCCGACGAGCCCCAGCGTTGCCCCGACGACAACGGAGACGATCAGCTGCATCCCCATTGCAAAGCGAGCGGACTTTGCATCCTCGGTCGCCATAAAACGCTGCACAGAAACCTGGTCTCCCATCGAAGTGCAGACCATCCAGAGAAAGACGGAGACAATCGATCCGACCACCGTCACCCGAGTCGCCGGATCAAGACTGAAGATCGGTTGTTGATCCCAAATGTCACGGGGCCATTGGGTAGGAAACCAGCTGAAACCGCCCATCTGCCAACTGACCGTTCCGATCGTCAACAACGCCCCCCCGTAAAGTAAAACGGTCTGCATCAGGTCCGTGATTACGACCGCACGCAACCCTCCCAATGAGGTGTAGGTGACCGCAAAGATGCCCGTCACCAAAACAATCCAAGGCACCATTTCATCGCCAACACCGATCATGACCGCGATCGCCTTGGCCGTCAGAAACACCAGCAATGACATCCAAACCAATCGCAACGTCAGAAACAGGATTCCACCAAGTAGTCGAACGCTCAACCCAAGCCGGTCTTCCAGCAATGCGTACGCGCTGGTGACGCGTTGCCGCATGTAGACCGGCAAGATGACGAATCCTAAGACGAGATAGACAAACGGGTACGCGATGTAGTTGCTCAGAAAAATCGGCCCCTTGCCAAGGACCTCACCGGGAATCGCAAGGTAGCTGATCGTGCTCAACAACGTCGCAAACAACGATACGCCGATCAGAACGGGATTCATTTTTCCCGATCCGACGAAGTACTCGCTCGTGTTCTGCTGATTTCTGCTGAAGTACCATCCCAATCCGATCGTGGAAACGGCGTACAGAAACAGAATGATCCAGTCGATCAGCGTCATGGTGCAAAGGGCTGGTGCGTAGAAGTGCGCGCGGTGGGACCTTGGTGGGAAAGCACATCATACGCAGTTCGCGAAGCGTCTGTGACCTTTCACGCGATCCGGACGCGGCTAAACTTCTCTTTTTCACATCACCAACCATTGGAGCTGAATCAGCGATGAGCGCACAACAAAGAGCCGTCAAACTGGGAGTATCTCTGGAACCCCAAGAGCCTGGCTATCTGAATCTCTGTATTCGATCGGGTAATCAGCTGATCACGTCGGGACACGTCAGCGACATGAAAGGCGTGCTTGGGAAAGACTTGACGGTCGAACAAGGCTACGAAGCGGCGAAGGACTGCATGAAGAAAATCCTGCGTAGCGTCCATGCCGTACACGGCACACTCGACAATCTCCGCGTCATCAAGCTGCTCGGAATGGTCTACTCGGCGCCTGATTTCACCGACCAGCACCTGGTCATCAACGGCGCATCGGACCTGATCCATGAAATCTACGGAAAGGACGCTGACGGATATCACGCACGCAGCGCCGTCGGTTTTGTCGCATTACCGACAGGCGTCGCGGTAGAGGTCGAAGCGATCTTTGAAATCAAGGAATGACTCGGCGATTCTGCGCCGGGCCTTCGGCCGCGGTCACTCAAGGACGGCCGGCTGCAGGTCGATGCCATGCTGCGAAAGGTAACGCGGACTACGCTCACCGCGCGTGTACCGCCAAACCTCACGGTCTTGGTGTTGAAGAACGAGGGTGGTGTAGCTGTGACGGCCGGTCAGAAAAAACCACTTCCGTCCGGAGTCGGTGCTGCGGCTTTCAAGCAGCAGGATGACTTCCGGATCGGTCCCCATCACAAACGCAAACAGAGCACCGTCCTTTTCCGCGTCGTCATGCGATGAATAGCGATAGAGCGGAGCAGTCATCAATCGCAACATTCGCTTCTCCTCTCCATCGCTACCCCCAAGCTCCGCGGTAAACTGCCGAGCAAGAGAACGCATTTGAGACAGACGTCGTGTTGGTGAACTCGCAACGATTGGTGAATTGGGAACCACCTGCCACTCCTCGTTCGACACCGGCGGGGCGTTCCAAAACGGCTGTTGGTTGTATTCGGCCACCAACGGTGCCAGGGCAAAGGAATTGAACGCGTGCGCGACCCTACGCTGATTGTTATCGACGGGATAAGAAAAAATGGACGCGATCGCTAAAGCCCTGCCATTGCGAGTCCAAACAAAACACTCTCCGTGGGTCGTTGATCGCAGCGGGTTTTGCCAGCGCAACACCGGAGTGGGAACCAAGGTCAAGGTTTCGTCGCCCGGATCCGTCAGTCGCAACTCATAGCTCTTCGCTTGCTTCAGGTAGTAGGCCGACCATTTGTCAATCTGTTCCTTTTCCAGTGCGTCGTCACCGTCAACCGACACGGGAATCAACGCGACCCAAACGACGATCCAATACATGCGACAAACGTCAAACATTTCAACTCCTCTTCTGACAGAAAGTAGACATGGCGTCGAATTTTATCAGAACGCGAGCCTCAGTGAGAGCATTACTGCCAACTTCATCCCCCAAACTATTATTTTTTCTTAACGCGACGTCGGCGCGTTTCGCAGCGGACGGGAGGTACAGACCACAACTGTGGCATGCATCATCCATCGATTCGGTTGACTGCACCTCGTTGGGTCAACGATCGTCTAAAATGCTGAGGTCCGTCTAGTCGACGCGAATTTTCGGTGATGGAACAACGGGTCTTTTGAGGAGGACCATCATGCATTGGCACATCCGACTTCAGAAAGTCGGGCAACGTTGGAAATCCCGGCAATTCCCGCCCACCCGCCGTTCCGCTCAGTCCGCGCCAACTGCCGGTGGAGGGTGGATCGCCGGCAGCTTTCTTGCTGCCAGCCTGCTATTCATCGTCGGTTGTCACCGCGACACAAAGGTGCCGAGCCCGCAAGCGACCGCGGCCGAGCAAAGGCCTCCGGACAAGGAGACGGTCGAGCCCGCGTCGCGTGTTCTGTTGTCTCCGCTGGAGGACGGTTTTTTTGGTTGCCCGATGTTGTCCTCAAACAAATTGGAGGCGTTTATTGCAGAGGTCAACGAATGTGATGTTCGCAAACTCAACCTGAAACCGTATTCGGGGTCTGGTGTAACCGGCAAACTCTCGATCAGCGACCAGTTGTCGGTGTTACCGAAAATCCTACGCAGCTGCCCTCAACTTGAAGCACTCGCCCTCAATGGCTGGACGCTCCGGCTTAGCGACCTTGCCGTGGCCACACAATGCGAGAATCTGCAAGAGCTGTCCGTGATCTCGTGTATCGTCGTCGACGGCCCTGTGGAAGAATTGAACGCAGCCCCATCCAACCTTCGAAAACTAAGATTGACGAATTGTTTAGGCGGGAGGGAGAACGCGACGAATGCCGGTGAAATCAATGTCGGATGGGTCGAAACGATTGACGAACAATGGGCGCAGTTGCTTGCCTGGACGCCTAACCTTGAAGAGTTGAGTGTATCGGGGAGCTTCCGAAAAGAAGGCTCCCTTACTGGTAACGACTGGCCGCTGGGATCGCTTGTAAACCTGCGAAGCGTTTCTCTGCAAGACTACCTCCAAGATTCATTGGTTGACAGACTACTGAGCGAAGTCCCCAACCTCGAATCATTGAGCTTGTACGGCGATCAACTTACCGGCGAAGCTTGGTTGCCGAACAAACTTTCCGCGATTCGCCATCTGGAGCTCTACAGATGCGAGGGTATCGCGATGGAGAGGTTGGACGACATCTTTCACTCAGCACCGCAGCTCGAGTCGTTTCGGTTGAGTGGATGGCACGAACCATTCGACCTGAATTTTGATCTATCGCAGGCCAACAACTTACGAGAATTGTCGATCACTGGCCCCCGTGAGAAGACTCAGCTCTCGCTTGAGGAGCTGCCTTCGTTACGAAAGTTAGAATCGTTGACACTGCGTGGACTGCCATCGAATGCACTCGATGGCATAGATCTATCACACCTCAGCAACTTGCGTAGTCTCGACCTCTCCAGTTTCGGTGCAACCCAGAAAGTGCTTACCAAACTGCCCGCCTCTGTAGAATCGCTTCAGTTGTCAGGCTTCTCGAAAAGCAATCCGGATGCTGCGAAGCCGGAAGCGAACTTTTCACATCTCAAAGCATTGAAATTCTTTTCGTTCTCCAGCGGTTCATTGGAAGATAAGCTGTTTGAATCGTTGCCGGCCGGCATTGAATCACTTTCATTTCATCATTGCACCGTTAGCAACAGCACCATCGCGACTCTATTGTCACGGCTTGATCGCCTGGTAACGCTCAGCCTGACTTGGGTCAATGGAGGACGTGGATATGAAAGCGACCCGGGGGTGGTCACCGGTGAAGGTTGGGACTTCGCTTGTGGCGACCGACTGCGAACGCTCGATCTCAGCAAGTGCTTCTATCTGAAAGACGAACTGATCTCTCAGATCGCGGCGCAACTTACAGGACTGGAGTCACTGAAGTTGGCCGAGCAACGTCACCTCACGGGCAGGAATTGGCAGCTAGACCGTTTGCCGAAGCTTCGCAGTTTGGATCTACGAGAGTTGGCAAACCTGAACGACAGGAGCATCAATCAACTGCCCGTGTCGCTTGAATCGTTGCGAATCGAAAAGTGCGAAAACTTGACCGGCGAACCATGGCAACTCGACCGGCTCAGTATGTTGAATGAATTGCGGTTGGCGGATTGCGATTCGTTGCGTTCTCTGGGCGACAGGCTGCCTGAATCCCTCGTCACCCTGAACGTCTCGCATTGCCCAAAGTTGCATTGTTCCAGCCTCGACTATTCATCGCTCGCGCAGCTACAGCATTTTTCAATGACCGACTGCTACCAGTTTGACGTCAAGCGTTTATTCACGGAGTTGCCCCAGTATGCCAGTGCCCTTCGCACCCTGGCGTTGACGGGGTGTGAATCGCTCAAAGACGCCGACTGGGACATGTCTCCATTGAACGAGACACTTCAGATCTTGACCTACGACGAAGCAGACCCAGCCTACGTGGGTGGACTCGACAAAGCGTTGGGCGATCAGTTACGGGCACAATTGCCGGACTGCGAGATCGTGTTGTAGCCAGATCAGTCAGGCGGGCAAATGGGGCCACCCAGAACTCCCAGCGAGGAGAGTGGCAGTCAGGTCACTCACATTCCATTTTCTAGCTCAATCCATCGATACGCCGACGATCATTGAGCGATTTCCCGTCGGCAGCGCCGCAGCCAACACCAGCGACTTGACTTACCGACCGCGGAGAGGTGACGGCTTGAATCAGCCGGCCGGTTGCAGCGGGTTCCCCGGGGCACAGAGCCAACCTTGGCCACATCGTGTGGCTTCAGCCGCGAGATTGTCTGCCGTCCCCGCGGCACGCTTGAAGATCTTGCCGAACTTCTGCACAAGTTCGCACCAGCCGTGACGGTCCAGACCGATCCGACTCAGGATCCACGACTTCCGAGCGAGGTTTCCGAGCCATAGCAATCTCTCCAAGGTGTACTGAGCAAGATGAAAGTAGACCAGAATACCGAAATCGGACCAGAATACCGAAATCGAGTCAAACAAGGTGGGTGGCCCCTTCTATTCCTCCTGCTATTCCTCAACAAGCTAGGCCAGTACATCTGGCTGTATCTGGGCGATATCGGACTTCACTCCGTTGACCTCCCACAGGGGCGCAGCCGACATGATCCTCGGCTCGAGGACTTCCTGGCGCGGCGTAATTGCGTCACCGATGGATTGCCTACGTAAGATCCTACTGTCTAATCCGCGTTTCTTTTTTTGATTGGAGATTGAACTCGAACACCGCCATGTTGGGAAATCCGCCCCCTCCCGCCGCCCGCAACTTGATCGGCGAGACAATTCGGGCGATGCGGCATTTGAAAACGTTGTTGCTCGCACGTGGCGGGGCATGCCGGAGGCTGTTGTGTCTACTCGCCAACAAAGAACCTGAATCGTGAGGCGTTATCAGGGGGCAAAGTTCCCGGGCCATGGCAGAATTTCTTCCGCAGATGCGGACGAAGATCGACCAGAAGATTATGCTGATGGTATGAGTGATGTGACGCAGCTGATTAACCAGATCCAAGACGGTGACCGGACGGCTTCAGAAGAACTGCTGCCGGTGGTTTACGACGAACTCAGAAAACTGGCTGCCGCCAAGATGGCTGACGAGCGTTTGGACCACACGTTGGCGCCAACAGCGCTGGTACACGAAGCTTATCTGCGACTGGTCGGCTCTGGCAAAGATCCCAATTGCGGAGCCGCCGGCAAATGGGATGGCCGTGGTCACTTCTTTGCTGCGGCCGCCGAGGCGATGCGTCGAATCCTGATCGATCACGCGCGCAATTCGAGGCGTCAAAAGCGGGGTGGCGACAGACGCAAGCTCTCGCTTGACGGCATTGAGCTTGTCTGGGATCCCAAATACGACGACATACTTGATTTCAGCGAAGCACTGGACGGGTTGGCCACGGTTGCCCCCGAGACGGCTCAATTGGTCAAGTTGCGTTGTTTTGCAGGCCAAACATTCCCCGAGGCGGCGGCGCTCTTGGGAATTTCCCTGACGACGGCCAAGCGACGCTGGTCGTTTGCCCGAGCGTGGCTCTATCGGGCGATGCAGGACGACGATACCGAAGGCCTTGGATCGGCATCCAGCGGCTGAATTCCCGGCACGCTTTTCGGCTCAACAGAGCATTGACTTCGAACGAATTGACCTCCAGCCCGTCCACAAGCGTTAGAAACCGCCATGCGACCAGACCGGTTAGAAGACGTCTTCGCCGAACTGATTGAGCTCAAGGACTCCGATGAACGAGTTTCGTTCCTCGATGAGGTCTGCGGGGCCGATTCCGGCTTGCGCACGGAGCTGCTGGAATTAATGCGCGCGCACGAATTGGCCGGAGATTTTATGGACGAGGACGTCCCGGAGACAGACGATCATGGCGCGGCAGAGCAATGGGACGAGCTGAAGAATACAACGATCGGTCGTTACACCTTGATTGCTCGATTGGGTAGCGGCGGTTTCGGGGTGGTCTATCGAGCCCTGCAAGTGGAACCGGTCCGACGCGAGGTGGCGTTGAAGGTGATCAAGCCAGGAATGGACACTCGCGAAGTCATCGCCCGTTTCGATGTCGAGCGCCAGGCACTGGCAATGATGGACCATCCAGCAATTGCAAGGGTGCTCGACGCAGGTAGCACAAACAAAGGGCACCCCTATTTTGTGATGGAGCTGTTTGAGGGTGAGCCGATCACATCGTATTGTGACAAGCATCGGCTCGAAATCACGCAACGACTGATCTTGTTCACCGAGGTGTGTGAGGCGGTCCAGCATGCCCATCAAAAAGGCATCATTCACCGAGATTTGAAACCGTCCAACATCCTGGTCGCCGAGTCGTCTGGTGGTCCGATCGTCAAGGTCATCGACTTCGGAATTGCCAAGGCGTTACGAGTATCCTTGGCCCCGGAAACCACGGTCACCAAAGAAGGACAACAGCTCGGGACGCCGCGTTACATGAGCCCGGAGCAGTTTCGCGAATCAACAAACGTCGACACCCGTAGCGATGTGTATTCGCTCGGCGTGATCCTCTACGAGTTGCTGACTGGAACCACGCCCCTGCACCGCGGGCAATTTCGAGACTGCTCGCTGGAACAGTTGCAACGTGCCATCGTCGACCCAGACTCCGAAATCCCTAGCCAGCGGGTTCGCAACTTCAACGACGACTCCGCCAAAATTGCCCACGCACGACGACTCGATCCTCGCCGACTTGCCGGGCTCATCAAAGGAGATCTTGATTGGCTGGTGATGAAAGCCTTGGAAAAAGTCCCCGAACGCCGCTACCCTTCTGCCAACGCCATGGCAAATGACATCCGCCATTATCTCAAGCACGAGCCGATCGATGCGGGACCGCCGACCCGAATTTATCAATTAAGCAAGTTTGCAAGACGAAATTTGGCCGCGTTGGTGATGACCGGCTTGGTCGCAATTTCCTTGCTTAGTGGGGCCTTGCTCGCCACCTGGAATTCATGGCGAGCGACACGGGCCGAACAGCTGGCCGAACGTCGGCTCAGAGCGGTCGAGCAAGCGCGGCAGGATATCCAGGCCGCTTTCACGCTCGCCGAAGCTGCCGAGTTGGAACAGCGCCGACTACGCCGACAAGCGGAAGAACGCGAGCGACAGTCAAGACAACTCGTTTATGCTTCGGACGTTCGCCTGGCAGGTCAAGCATATCGCGAAGGTGATATCCGAACGTTCGCAGACCTGCTCGAGCGTCAAATCCCGGATCCCAACCGCGAGGATTTCCGAGGTTTCGAATGGTGGCTCCTGCAGAGCCAAACCACGCTTGAACCAGTCGAAATCACGCAGGGGCAAAGTGGATGTTGCCTCGCTCGGTTTTCGCCTGACGGACGCTTTCTAGTGACAGGACACTACGACGGCAAACTCCATGTCTGGGATGCCGACACATTCAATCCGGTACGTACATTGGCCGGACACCAGTCGTTCGCCAATGGCGTCGATTTCCATCCCGATGGCAACCGACTCGCCTCGGCTGGCGACGATCATCATATCCGGATCTGGGACTTGGACAGCGGCGAAGAGATTGATCGTGCGGTGGCCGATCAGGGGCACGTCCATCGGGTCTTTTTCGGGGATCGAGGACAGAAGCTTGTCTCAGCGGGAGAGGCTCCCGAAGTCAAGATTTGGGACGACTCACCGCTAAAAATTGTTGAACGGTATGACGGATTCGAGACTGTTGACCACCATGGGGTCAAGAAACGGTTGGCTCTCTCACCCGACCGTCGGCACTTTGTGGCGGCGGACCAATACCAGACCGCACGGGTCTACGATCTGACAACCGGCAAGGTGGTCTGTTCGCTCGACCTCACTGGCGGACAGTTTATTCGCTGCTTGGGATACTCTCCTGACGGGAAATGGATCGCGGGGGGCCGTTACACTCAGGAGGTGACGCTCTGGGACGCCGCGACGGGAGAGGTGGTCGAACGCTTTCGAGGACATCTCGATGATGTCCAGGACGTCGCTTTCCATCCCGGCGGCCACTTGCTGGCGACGAGCGACAAGTCGGGAATCGTTCGTACCTGGCCGCTCACCTTCGCGCCTGCTAAAAACCAGCGAGCTCCAAAATCGAATGACCACGGAAACCATCCAGATTGGCCCCGGTTCTTCGTCGCGCATGAGGATCGAATCTTCTCAATTGATTTTTCCACCAATGGAGAAACGATGGTCACCGCCTGCCGTGATGGAACGGTACGCGGCTGGAAAGCCCAAAAGATGCCCCGACTGAGTACGGGAAAAACATCCCTAGAGCCGCAGGCTACATGGATCAATGACAGGCTGGTTGCGGTTTCCGATGACACCCGGCTGTTATTTTGGAACACAGCTGACACGAGTCAGATGTCAAGCCAGGAATGCCCAGTGCCGATCCAGTCGCTCAGTGTTTCTTTGGACAGAAATCGCACTGCAACGGGACACTTCGATGGCACGGTTCGAATCTGGGACAATGCGACGGGAGAGTTAGAACAGACACTCGCTGGACACGAAGGAACGATCCACTCGCTAACTTTTTCACCTTGGGACAATACCCTGTTGACGGCCGGAGACGACGGTTTGCTTCTGCAGTGGGGGCTTGACCAGGGCCGCTCCAATCTCTTGAAAAAGTTCCCCGACCGCTGCTTAGCGGTCGCGGCCAGTCCCCACGGCCCTTGGCTGGCCGCGGCGGTTCAAAACGAGATCTATTTGCTTCGACTTGATCACGCTTCTCCCCCAAGGCGATTGCGGGGGCACCTCAATACCGCCGATTGTCTGGCGTTCAGCCCCGATGGAAAATGGTTGGCCAGTGGCAGCGATGACCGAACGGTCAGGCTGTGGGAGGTTGAAAGCGGATCCGAACGGCATGTGTTTCATGCCCACCGCAGTAAGGTTGAATCGATCGCGTTCTCGCCAGACGGACGTACCATTGTCAGTGGGGACAGAACGGCAATCATCGCGCTTAGCCACGTCGAGACAGGATGTCTACTGTTTTCACTGGACCTGCTTCAGTACTGGAATGACCAAGACGTTTGGCGCAAGAATCCATGGATCAGCGACCTGAAGTTCTCCCACGATGGCACGCGTTTGATTGCCGGGTTATTTCGAATCGGCTACCTCGTGTTTGCCGGGCCCCCGTCTAGCTCAAACGCCGGCATCAGTGAAAGGCAATCAATGACATCGCCCGGTCAATCTGTCAAACCGCTATAGCACTGTTTCGCAAGTGCTCGCATTCCAATGGTCTGAAAACTCAGCGTCGCCTGAACACCACAGTCCCGGTATCGATCGCATGAGAAAATCCTATCCGGTGAATTCACGACCGGTGGCGCCAAGGAGGGCTTTAACTCCTTAACCAATGCTGCGATTTGGTGCAAGCCCCCGCTGCCCGAGCGATGTCATAAAACACATCGCTCCGTGCCACGCTCAACGTCTAGACGGACTCAAGTTCGACAGTGCCATTCGTATTTGACACCTCGGGTGGCACTCGCGCGATTGACGTGTGCGCGTCTTGCGTCCTCGTGATCTTCGACTGCGACTCCCCGACGTGGAGGCAGTTTCGCTGTTTGGTTTTATCGGCGTGCGTCGCTCGACTCGCTCGGTCTTAGATTCCGGGTGTCGCGAGGGGGCGAATGAGAGCAACCGTATTTTTCTAAAGATTTTGCTGCACCAAAGTTCGACGAACGGAGCATTGATGGGTAGAGCCCCTGGCAGGGTAGAGCCCCGGGCAATTGATTGCTCATGCGAATCGGGTTCACGGGGGGCCCATGTCGCGACCTTGATGTTGGAGGTATTTTCAGATGAATGTCCGGTGTCGATGCGGAAAATGCGGAAAGCCGTTGGTTGTGCCCGGCCATATGGTCGGACGTAATATGCGGTGCCCGAATTGCGGTCAGGTCACCTCGACTTCCGCATCTCCGGCCAATCAGGATGTCTTGTCGACAAAGTGGCTGATCGGCGGTGCTGCGGTTGCGTTTCTCTTGCTTCTCACTTCGGCCGTTTGCTTCGTCTTGTTGCGACCAACCGGTGAAGTCGAGTCGGCCGTGCTCGTCTTGAACATTCCTTCGGATCATCGTGGCGGACTCATCATTTCGATCGACGATATCGATTATCCCGCAATGGCTCAGGGCCCCTTGGAGTATCAAGTTGCGGCCGGCCAACACTTAATCGAGTTACGCCGTCCCGGCTTCCAACCTGTGACAGCTTCGTTCGTCTTGGACGAGAACCAGCGACGCGATTTCAGCCCGGTATGGCACTTGATTCCTGCAGACAAAACGTCGGTAGAAGTTGCCGTCTCCGACGACGGACTCGACACCGGCGAGCCTGCGGACTCGAAAGATCAAGCCGTCTCTCCCGTCGCCGAACGTCCGAACCAAAAGCCTCGACCGAACTTCGATGACTGGTATCAAGACTTGGAAAAGGCCAAGCTCGAAGCGAAAGCATCCGACAAGGATATCTTGATCGCGTTTGATGGATCCGACTGGTGCGGCTGGTCAATCCGGCTTGCAGAAGAAGTCTTCTTTCAGCACGCCTTCCGCGATCAAGTCGATGAGAAGTTTGTGGTCGTGCTGATTGATTTTCCACGTCGACCGGAGAATCTTGGAAGTGTCGAGAATCCCGCTCGAAATCAGCGTCTGGCAGAACATTTTGGAGTCCAAGGGTTTCCGACCATCGTCCTGACAAATGCTGATGGACAACCCTATGCATTTGACGGTTTTCGTGAAGGAGGCCCCGATGCCTACTGCAGGTACTTGATGGAGATGCAGGCGGTACGCGAAGAACTTGATCGTACATTCGCGCTGATTGAAAACTCGGGAAATGGTGACCAGAAGTTGTTTGGAGTCAGCCGTGCACTCGATCTACTTAACAAGCAGGGGGTTTTGAGGTTTTATGGCGATCGGCTCGCCGATTGGACTCAAATTGCACTCGATCACGATCCAAAAAATCGAGAGGGCGTTTACGAAAAAGTCTTCTACCTCCGCTGGCTGGTCTATTTCCAGCGACTCGCCGAAGGCAATCAGGAACAAGTTGCCTTCCTTTCGACTGCACTGAGGAGGTTTAAATCACAGTGCCAATTCAAAAATCCTGACAACGGTGCACAGCTCCACCTTTTGGCGGGCATCTCCTGGCTCGGTGTCGGCAGAGATCACGCGCCGCAGGCTTCGCAGTGCTTTCAGCAGGGGTTGGCCTGCGGCCCCAGAGACGAAACACTGCAAGTTCGACTGCAGTCTTTGTCCCTCATTGGGCAAAGTTCACTGGCCGGAACCGGTTTTGTCGTCAGTCGCACCGGGCTGATTATGACAAACAACCACGTGATCGAAGGGCCCGGCCAGGTGCGCGTGCGGTTCCAACAGATGGGTTCCCCGTTGGAAGTTCCTGCTCAGGTCGTCGCCCGCGACCCTGATGCCGATATCGCATTGCTACGCGTTGACGTTCCTCGGTCGGTGAGGCTCAAACCCGTTGTTTTAGCCTCCTCAGAAATACGACGAGGCGAAGAAGTCGCCGCGTTTGGCTACCCCATGGGCAACAACTCGATGATTTTCACCCGAGGTGGAATTAGTGGCTGGACAGCCCAGGACATGCTGCTTGTCGACTGTCTCATCAATCCCGGCAACAGCGGCGGCCCACTTTGCGACTTGTCGGGGCGAGTTCTCGGCATGGTCACTGCGAAGAGTGTCAACACACGCAGCGTCAACAGCTACGGATTGGCAATCCCCGCGGCTCGGCTGCGAGAGTTTTTGGAAGCGAACTTCGTGGACGAAATCCCCAGATCGACCTCGTATTCCCGACGCACGAAGAACTGGAAATTGGTCAACGATCAAGTTTCGCCGGGAGTCGTCATCATTCTAAAAAAGAACTAAGCACCTGGTTGCCAATTTAGTGGATGTCGCGGACGTAGCGATATTCCTTGGTGAGAGTTGCGACTGGACGAAACATGAATGTGTCAAAGACACAGGACCGACCATCAAGCCGAAGGTGATAGCGAGTTCCGCCTACCTCCACGGTCACATGCAGTGTAGGGCCAGCGGGACTGATGTGGCTTCCACGAATGACGCGGCACATCGCACTGCTCATTTGCTGCAGCAGGCGTCGCGTCCCCCGGCGACGCGGCCGCCATTACCGGCACACTTGGAACGGGACCGGCTCCGCAGCCACCATGAAATTGCGGGTTGCCAGCCTCGGCAGTCGCTCGCACAGTTTGCATCGCATTCCGAGAACATGCATCAATGTCAAGAAACAAAAAGAATCGCGGAACGGCCAATCGAAAGCGGCGCCGACGCGCATTGCACGCAGCGATCGCGCCGCGTCCGGAGGCCCTGGAGCCCAGGCTCCTACTTGCCGCCCACCCCTGGGATATTGACGAAGTCAAACCGGATTTGGATCAGATACAACCGACCGGAATCACTCTGGTTGTCGGCGAGCCTGGAGTTGCCAACGAGATCGAGAACCTGACGACCGCGATTCAGGACGTCGCAGACGCCAGCAACGGATCACAAGGTGCGTGGCGTCTTCAACTTGGTCCGGGTGGCTCCTTCCTGGAAGGAACGGACTTTGGCGAGTCGGTTGCTGGCGAAATCGTCGTCTCGATTGCCTGGAGCGACGCCGCCTCGCTGAGCGTTGGTAGAGCCGAGGCGGCTGGCGACGCGCTGTTCCAAACGATGCATCAATTCTCCTGGGCCGATCCGGCGTTAACGTCTCCGCTTCCGTTGCATTTCATCGGCTTCGGTTCGGGGAATGCCGTCATCAGTGAAACGGTTGAGCGATTGGCGAGCCAGGGAAGAGCGGTGGACCATGTGACGATGCTCTCACCCTACGACTCAGCCGATCTCATTTCGTCCCCGAAGACGCTGCCACGTCACACGACCACCACAGCACCACCCTATTACGACAGCTACGTATGGAACAACGTTGAGTTTGCCGACAACTACTACGACGTTGAAGATCAAGGCTATCCGATTCCTGGTGCCGCCAACTTCCCGGTGGATGTTCCTACTGCCACAGCGTCGACGACTGCGATTGCAAATCCGGAGCTGCTTCGCTGGTACAGTAGCTCCATTGGTTCATCCGGCAGCGGAGGGTTTCAACTATCGCGGATCGGTGGTAAAGAATCGCAGCGGCCGCCAGAAAACTTTTTCGATGCGCCGCAGGATCATACGTTTTCACCGAACGCACTCGTTGCACCCGCAACCGGCGAACCCAATCAAGCCGGGCTGGCCTCTCTCGACTTATTGCCCAGTGACGTCACTCAAGGCCGTTGGTCGCCCTCGATCTCGACTCTCGATGTCTACAACGGCCATTTTGAATCGACGCAGGCGGGACGGCTACTCGGTTGGGAAACTTCCAGTGGATCAACGATCGGCGCGTCCACCGATGGCAGCGAATCGATTTTGCTGATCTCATCGGAATCGCCCTCAAGTCGCACGCATGTATTTGCTCCTGACCATGCGACTTCCCTCTCGATCCAATTCAAGAGAACGCAGAGCGATCCGGGCCAACGGCTGGAGCTGGGTCTGGCAGGCATTACGCTCGCGACCGTTCCGCTTGCAGCAACCGATGTCGACTATCAAACGTTGTCGATCCCCCTTCCCGCTGAGTTGGTCGGCTCGGCGAGTGAGCTGGAAATATTTCTTACCGGAGCCGCGGTCTCCGAGGGTGCGAGCATCGCGGTGGCGGATGTTTCGATACGTGCCGGTCTTCACCAGGGCGACCTTGCCCGATTCTCTCTCAACGATATCCATCCCGGAGCCGCGGACTATCAATTCTCAGGATTCACCTGGTTTGACGGGAGTTCTGAGATTCCGTTAGACCCAACTGTGGATCCAGCAACCGGAGACTTATTACTCACTGCGGAGGGGAAGCACTACGGACGGATTCTGCACGCGGAACGATTGCTTGCCGGAGCAGACGCGTCCTTCGGCGATTCTGGTGAGTTCTACTTGGCTCCCGCGTCACGTTCCGATCTGTTGCATTCCCAAGTGGAAGCAGAGCTCAGAATCAACTTTCACAGTTCCAGCGGCGCAGGAACATCTTCCTTGCAGGTACTTCCAGGCCTTTCTTATGTCGGCGCTCGCGCGGTCACCCCGGTAGAGACGGCTGAGAACCTGGCCCGCATCCAACAACGACTTGCTTTTTTGGGATTTGTAGAGTCCACCGACGCAACGCCCCCGATTCGTGCCACGCGTGACGCCGACACGAACGAAACGCTGCGCTGGTTCGCAGCCACCATCGATGCATCGCAAAATACTTCGGCCAGTGTGATACTGACTCCCAGGTTGGTCGCCCAGCTCAACTCGTCAAACGCTCCGCGGTGGGTTGACGTCACTTCACTTGCCTTTGCGTCTGGAGGCGGATTCGCATTGGCATCGGATCTGCTCGCCTCCGGACAGACTTATTCCAGCCAATGGGTCGCCGAAACGCTGCGGCAAGTCTCGCAGCGAAGGGCGGCTGCCGGCAGCACCGTTCCCATCGAAGTGGCAAAACTGCATTCCCTGTCGGGGCAACCGTCGACGGTGTCTCCGTGGGACGCGATGCAACCCGGTCTGGATTTCGGCTTGCTGCTGCCCGCCGGGGCCGGAATCGAATCCGCGGGCGAAACACTAAGTGGTTTGGAGGCGGCAATCGTCGATGTGCTCGCTGAGCTCGTCGCCGTCCAGGCGTTCGGCGCCCAGGTGAGTCAATTGCGGTTGGCCAATGCCAAGATCGCGCGTTTACTTAACGATTCGGTCGGATTCGCGGCGGCCGCAATCGACGCTTCGTTAGGCGAGCACGTGTGGGTAAAACTCATCCCACCGCCTGCCGCAAATGAGTCGATCGAGAACCGTATTTCCGGCTTGCTCTTCGACGATACCAACTTCGATGGCCTTCAAAACGAAATGGAAAACCCGCTGAGCGGACAGGTCGTTTTTATCGACGAAAATCGCAACGGGCAATTCGATTTTATCGATGTCGATGCCGACGGTGTCCCTGACCCGGCAAGCGAGCCATTTTCGTTTACGGACCCCGCGGGAAATTTCCAATTCGACGGTCTTGCCGTCGCCGAATACGACATCGGGGTCGTGGGGACGAACAGTCTGATTTCAACGCGTCCCCTGCAAGGCAAAAGGATAACACCCGGTGCACGATTATCGCTTGCGTACACCGAAGTTACCCCACCGGCGATCACAGCCGACTTTACCAGTGGTCTTCAACAGGTAGCTGACCGTCTCGACGAACAGCTGCGTGGTCCAGAGAAACCGCTATCGAATTTGATCACAGGTTTATTTGACAGTGCGTCCGAATCAAGGTCGAACCTCACCATGGCGGATTTGGTCGATCCGATCGACTTATTCGAATCGCTGTTGGTTGATCCGACAGAAAGCCTATTCGGCGGCGTGGAGCAAGTCGAGTTCGTCCGCTTGATCGATCAATTAGATGGAACAGAAATGGAGTTCGAGGGCGGGACAGCATCTCTAGCGGTTCGACCAACGTTTGACCCTATGTCTTCCGAGGCCGTTTTGGAGTTTGTGATTTCGGCATCCGGGAACCAACTCGCTACCCTGGACTTGCAGGCGGGCTGGGCGGAGCACGGTTTGCATCTGGCGAACCTGCCGGAGTTGGATATTCAGGTTGAGAGTGACATCCGCTTCACGGCCCACTTCCGTGGAAATGCCCCAATGATGGAGTCGCTTGCCTTTGAATTCTCCGAGTTCACATCTTCAATCGCAATCGATGACGACAGCGTGGCTGCGGGGGGCCATTTTGGGTTTGCCGATATCGACGTGGCCGGTGGTCAAATCGATCTTCTCAACAACCTCTCAGTCACCTTCGCCAACGGCACCGGGACGCCCATTCCGTATGCCCGGTGGCTCGGTGATGCGTCTCAGATCGAGTTTGAAATCTCATCCGAACATGCCATTGATGGCCATTTTCCGATCAATGCAGGGATCGGTTCCTACTCAACCCCAGCCAATTCTTCCGTTGCATTCCAAGTCGCTGACGATCAAATCGTTGTGGTGCCATCGAACGAGTTGCTTTCTGCTTTAGGTCCGCTGCGCCGACTCGACGCACAGACCGTGGCGACCAGCTTCACCCAGGTTGCGAATTCACTCGATCAACATGCAATTCATGCCGCCGGCAACTGGCTGACGCCGCTGACGGGTACGGAATCGTTATCTGACCGATTGCTTATCAAAGAATCGTTGGGGCTAGCGTTTGTTGATTTGCTGGGGACCACCCAACTCTCCGCCATCTCTGGACCAACCGGTTACAAGCTTACAGAAGATTTAGCAGCCACGTTAACACTCAACGGTGATCAGCAAATCGAGATGACGGTCGAGGCCGCTTCTACCTCGGACAACCTCTCGGACGAGGACTTGCTGCGAGACGTTGATTCCGCCCTGTCGGCTGCGCTCGTCGCGGCCAACCTGCCGCCAAATTCTGTCATCGCCGAATTGGTTGATGACAAGTTCGTGTTACGCGGTACAGATCGAACCATTCGGAAACTGGGATTGGAAAATGCCCAGCCCTTGGGCTTCGGCGAAAACCAGACTTCGAGCGAACTGCCTTTCCAAAGTATCGATGGCTTTCGGGATGTGGTCAGCGGTTCGCTTGGCATCTCGCGTGAATCTATCTTGGTCGGCTATTCACCGATTGACCGAGAGCTTTGGTTTCAGATCGACGACCTGTCGATGATTCAAGATGCCGAGTCGACCAGCATTTGGTTTGACGCCGAGGTTGCAGGACTACGCAAATTCGAAACGGAAGGCGAGTTTCAACTCCAAAGCGAATTGCTGGCCGACCTGGGCGTCGGATTTGCGTTGAGACCACTCGGAGAGAATCTGACACTGGCCGCCGACACACCTCTTGCCAATTTGAACGGCGGAAGCGGGGTGGTGATCGAGGACCTGGAAGAGCATATTCAAATCACTCTCTCCGATGGCGACTCGTTTCCGGTGGATTTAAGGGGTAGCGTGACGGTCGCCGATGTGATTAGCAAAATCGAGGCCGCCAGTCATGCGCCGGGAGCAGACCACCTGCCTCGTGTTCGCGGTGAAATCAATATCGCCGCCGACGCGATTGACCTGACCGATCTGACCGCGGAATTCTCCAGCGCAGACACCTTTCGGGTGCAAGCCGCCGGCGGGTCCCTTGCGGGAAGCACGCTTGGAATTTTAGGTGAGGACCTGACCCGCGATGCAGACGGTAACCGAATTGGTATTCTCCGCGGTAAACCGCTCCATGGGGAAACCGCTGCGGATCGAACACTGATCAACACAGAAACCACGGGCCTGTCGGTTGTCTTGCAAGGGGATGCGGCCGATGTCAACGGCAACGGTCGCTACGGCGCTGTCGAAGTCGCAACTTCCGGCGCGACGTCAGGCTTCGCAACCCGTGCCGCGTTCTCGTTGGTATCGCCGGACTCCAGCGGCAAAATCACCCTTTCGCAGGTCAACGACGGGCAGGGTTTTTCCGAACCGGTTTTCTCCGGTGCTGGTACGCTGTCGCTACCCATTGAAGTAGTCGGTAATGTGACCGGATTGACGCTGGGAAGCGATCCAAGATTACAACTCAACTGGGATGATCTGACAGATCCTTTGCACGTCCGTGTCAGTCAGCAGGACATCGAATCACTGGCACGGCTCCGCAATCTCTCGCTGCTGGGATTGACCGAACTGACTCCGCTTGCGCAACTGGGTCAGGGTGCGGGAGTACCGACGGGACAGTCCGACGACCTGCGGATCAGCCTGCGTGACGGATTGACGCTTGAGATGTCGTTGACCGATGCCGAGACCATCGGCGATGTTTTAAACATGATCCGCAACGGTGATGGTGGAAATCTGACGGCAAACATCCGCAACGACGGTCGAGGAATCGAAGTTATCGACTTCAGCGAGGGCATTCAGCCGTTTTCCATCTCGGGGCAATCAGCGGAATCGCTCGGACTACGCGTCACCGACAACGAGCATGATGGTCGTATCACGGGAACGCCGATCATTCACGCCAACGTCCTCTCGCTACTGCGTGAAGCATCTTCGGCAGTCGGTGAACTGCAAGACGCGTCTTCGCTGGCGGAGCCGTTGCCGATTGTCGAGGCCAGACTTACGGACATCTTCGATTTCAATGCATATCTTACTAGTTCGGTCGATCAGTTTTCGCTCGCAAACGCACCGTCTCTGCAGGATTTATCAGGTGTGATCGCTTCCGCATTCGGCACCGCCGAGTCTTCGGTGGCAATTGGACTCGATGGAAGCACATTCCAAGTCGATCTCCTCGCGGGAACCTCCGACGCGCGGACCTTGCCGGTGATTGCCAACCTGAACGATTCGTCGCTGGGCAGGCTCACCGACCTGGGAGTCCAGTCCCCGGTCACCATGCAAAGCGACTTCGAGGTAGCACTGCGTCTCGGACTCGAATTTGAGAACCCACTGATCCCCCGGTCCTATTTCGTGCCCAGCGATACACGGCTGAAGGCGGATGTGTCAGTGGGGGCCGTCGGCGACATCAGTTTTGATTCGTTCGTCGGGCCACTCGGCGTCTCGGTCAGCAATGGCATAGCGGTGATTGATTCCGACGGGGCCGGTTCGCTGAGTACACCGGCAACCTTGCATGCATCATTCGATGCCGGTGCGGCACCAATCAACGACGGTCGAGTCGCTTTTGCGGACCGAGGATTGGCCACCGCCACCGCGACGACGACCGGCGCAGCGCATATGACACTGACCGTCTCCGAACAGAGTTCGAGTGCCGCGATCGGAACCTATGACCTGACGGTTGGCGATCTGGATGATCGAACCGGGACAAGCACCGTGGTGGTCCCCAACTTCGATTCCCAATTCGGCAGCCTGAATCTCACCCAAGATTTAAGTTCGCTGAAATCTCAATGGCGGAGCATCATTGAAGGCTTGGAGTATGAGCTTCGCCAACAAGTCTTCCGCGGTGACTTGCCGATCGTCGGTGAGAACATTTTTCAGTCGCTTGTTTTTCTAGACGACATAGCAGCCATCTTTGATGGTGTAACGGATCTGCGGTCATCAAATGCCGTCGAAAATGCCCGGACGACGATCTTCAATCGGTTGAATGATGCGGGACTGCTGCAAAATAACGACGCCAATCCAGAGTTAAACGAGGGGGACGTGATTACGGAGTCGCTACCGGAATTGGTGACATTCGATGTCAAATTAGCGGACACGCGCACGTTTGACGAGAATCTATTTTTCACGACGGAACTGCCAGGAATCGGCTTGGAACTCGACAGCGCGCCGATCCGCATGACCGTGGATTTCGCCAGCGAGTTTCAGATCGGTGTTTCGAAGCAAGCGGACGGTCCGGGCGGCGTCTTCATTGACTTTGGCGAGGGTTCAAATGACATTCAATTTCAGGTCGATGCTGGATTGCAACATGCCGGTCCCTTTGAAGGAAGATTGCCGTTGCTTGAACTCCGCGCCATCGACCATGGCTCAAATTTCGGACTGGATTACGACGTCGATGTCTCGCCCAATCTTGCAGGAATCGTCACGCAGTCCAGTGTCGGTGCTGGCATCAAGCTTGTGACTCAGATGGTGCCGGACATTCATCTCAACCTCGGTTTGACGGCAACGCGAGGCGGGGAGTTATCCAGCGCGGGCGTGAGCGACTGGCTGAAGCAAACGCTGATCGCCGATTGGGACGAAGCGAACCAAGAATTCCCAGACGTGACATTCAAGAACATCCAACTGCACTTCGGTCAGTACCTTCGACAGTTTGTCACACCTTTTGCGGCAAATATCGATCGCACACTCCAAGCGCACGAAGAGATGTTCGATTGGATCTTTCGAGATGGAACGACGGACGAAATTCTGCGATGGGTCCTCGAAAGTTTCTCGACGGGGTACCAAAGTCTTGTCCAAACGATGAAGAATTTGGAGGATGTTCGAAAGGCATTTGACTCGTTGGGCGAGGCGTCGGCGAATAGCTGGATTGATATCGGAAGCTTCACCGTTCCTGGACAACGTGCAGTTGATCCTGAGGAACTTGGGAACATATCGCCGACCTCGAAACAAATCCATGCTCCAGCTCATATACGTCAACAGATTTCAAGCACAGCTTTAACATCGGAACTCGATGCATGGGAATCGACGTTCGACGTCTTGTGCGATCCGAATGAAAGTCATGACGAAAACCTTTTCTACGGCCAACCAATTGCGGCCGATTGCCGCAGTGTTGAAGTGTCGAATTTTGGTATCGATTTCACAACGACCTTCGGGCAGGGAGAACGCGCGCAATCGTTTTCACACAAATTGCTAGATGACCCGGACACAATATTCGAGATCATCCTTGGTCGCAAACGCACCATCATCTCATACAACTTCCCGCGTTTAGACACGCGACTGGGCGGCTCGTTGGACTATGCAACTCCAGTGCCAGGCATGACGGTGAAGATAGGGGGAAGTCTCTATGTCACGACAGACTTCTCCTTTGGATTCGACACCACGGGGCTTCAGCGATATATAAACGGAGGAAGCGTAGAGGAGGAATTATTACTCGATGGGTTCTATGTCAACGGAGGGTTTTCCGGAAACGATATTAGCTTTGGTGCAAGTCTCGATCTCTCCGCGGAACTTGGAACCGGTTTTTTTGACGGCATCAAAGTTCTCTACGACGCGTTGAACGTGTTTGGTGGACCACGGATTGAATTCGGTGCGGGAGGCGCACTGATTGTCGAATCCGGTTGGGACCTGCGGAAAGATGAAGGGGGAGGTGGAATTAGAGGTCGGCAGTTTGAAAACTATCTCGAGAATGGGGTTAGCGCGCTTTTCGAGTCAAAGTCCGAAATGAGGATCGATCTCTATCTCTTTATTAATGCGTTCATCGAGATCATCAGTCTCTCGGGATTGAAGTTTGCAAAGTCGAAGGTCAATTTGATCGAGTGGAGGGCGAATTTCGCTTCCATCTCACTCGCTGAACAAATCGATCGAATCAAATTTGGCAAGATCGGTTACACAAGACGAGCGCCTGTCAGTGACGGGCTTCAACTTACCGGAGAATCGGATTGGATTCTCGAGCTTAACATGACCGAGGAAGCGGATCGGGTGCTCGTGGTACCTTTCGGCAATGGTGTGGCACTTGAATCTGGGGGGCGCCGCCAGGAGTTTCCCAATACCGGTGACGAAACCTTTACCCGGATCGTCGCCGACGGGCTCGGGGGCGATGATGTGATCATCGTGGACCCGGACGTGACCATCCCGATCCGTTTTACAGGAGGCGATGGCGATGACGAGTTGATCGCAGGCGGCGGTGCGGCTTGGCTGGAGGGCAACGCCGGTCGCGATCGGCTGGCACTCGGCACCGGCGGGGGAGAAGCGCATGGCGGTGCGGGCGACGACGATCTCGTCGGCGGACCGAGCGCCGATGTTCTTGTCGGCGGAACTGGCAACGACTGGATTCGCGGCGGCGCTGGCGCGGATATCATTCTTGGCAACGCCGGCGCTGACGAACTGTCCGGTGAAGAAGGTGACGACACGCTTCGTGGTGGGAGTGGCGACGACTATTTGGTCGGGGGACTGGGAAATGATCTCCTACGCGGCGACGGCGACAACGACACCGTGTTCGGTCAACAGGGGAGCGATATCATCGCCGGCGGATTGGGGAATGACCAGCTTTATGGTGGAACGGAAGCCGATGTCATGGTTGGAGACGTTGTCCAGCTTTCCGGATTGACGATTGTCGGTGTCAGCGGCAGCGGGGCAGACAACATCTTCGGCGGACGCGGCAACGACGTGCTTTATGGTGCCGGCGGAAACGACGCGATCTCCGGTGGCATCGGGCTCGACTCTCTCTTAGGTGGTACTGGAAACGACGTACTCCGCGGCGATTCGGGTAACGACACGATCGACGGCGAGGACGGTGACGATCTGCTGATCGGTGGCGAGGGCAGTGAGTTGCTGATCGGCGGCTGGGGACGCGACACACTGTACGCTGGGAAGGAACGCGGCGATCGAGGCGTTCTCGGCGAAACGCATCGCCTGTACGGAGACCTCGAAGATCCCGAGGCAGTGGGTCCCTCAGCAGCCGATAAACACGCCGACCAACTGTTTGCGGGAGTGGACGATGACGAACTCTTTGGCGGCGCGGGACCGGACGTGTTGTACGGGTATCGCGGCAACGACCTGCTGGTGGGCGGCCTGCATGCCGACCAAATCTATGCCGGGGCTGGCGGCAACGGCGGCGGTCATCCGACGGACACCAACACCGTCTTTGGCGACAATCGGCTCTCCAACGCTGGCGCGGATGTGAACCAGGATCACGGCGACCTGATCTACGGTGACGTCGGTATCGACATCATCGCGGCCCAGCTCGGTGACGACCGCGTCGAGGCACTCGGTGGAAACAATCAGATTGATGGTGGAACCGGAAACAACACACTCATCGCCTTCGACGGTGACAATCAAATCGTCGCCGACGATGGAAATGACGTTGTCGAGACGGGATCCGGCAACAATGTGATTACGCTTGCCGGAGGGAACAACACCGTTCGGACGGGATCTGGGCTCGATATCATTACCACCGGTGCTGGTGACGACACGATCGAGTCGCAGGACGGCGACAATGTGATTGATGGCGGTGATGGGAACAATCGCATCCTTGTCGGGGCCGGCTCCGACTCGATCACCACGGGCTCCGGGGCGGACTGGATCGAGTCTGCTGCGGGCGACGACACCGTTGTTGCTGGTGACGGGGACAACTTTGTCGACGCCGGTGCTGGCCAGGATCATGTGACGACCGGAGACGGCGTCGACTTCATCGATGGCGGGGACGGCGACGATGTTCTTCGCGGCGGCGGAGGAGACGATGAAGTCCATACCGGCCAGGGCGACAATCTGGTTGTCGCCGGTGCCGGGAAGGACCTGGTCGTCGGTGGATCGTCGTTCGACACGATCTTTGGCGGTCTTGGCAGCGATACGATACGTGCCGGCGGCGGAGAGGACGTGATTGACGGCGGTGACCAGGCTGACGTTGTCTATGCCGGAGCAGGAGACGACCTGGTGATCGGCGGCTACGGAGCGGATCAACTGTATGGTGAGCAGGGACGCGACCTGATCTTTGGCGGATTCAGCAGTGACGCCGTGAACGAGTGGAAATCGGGTGAGTCAGAAGACTACGCTTGGTATTTCACCGAGTTTGACGATTCCGATGTCAGCCGTTTTGTTCTGCCCCCGGGCTTTTCGGCGGCCGAGGCCTTCGCCACGGCACGTCTGGGCCGCACATCGTATACCGCACCGGAAATTACCCCGGCTGCGGTCTTCGCATTCTCCGTCGCCGGCCTCAACGCCGGCGGTGGGAATCGCGGTGATGGGGCCGACTTCATCGTCGGCGGGCAGGACGCCGATTGGCTGTTCGGCGGCGGCGATCGGGATCTCATCGATGGCGGCGACGGAACGGATTACATCGACGGCGGCGGCGACAATGACTCGCTACGGGGTGCCGGCCAAGACGATGTCATCCGCGGGGGTCTAGGGAACGATGTGATCCGAGGCGGGGCAGGGATCGACCAGCTTTACGGCGACGAAGACCGTGATCTGCTGTACGGAGACGCCGGCCGCGACGATGGAACCCAGGCCGGCCAAAGACTGTGGGGCGGACCCGGTGTCGACACGCTTTACGCCTACGCACCGACGATCGATGCAGCCACCGAATCGATCCTGTTCGGCGACGAACTTCGTGGCGGCGCAGGGGGGGACCAACTCTACGGAAACCTGCGACGCGAACTGTTGATCGGTGACTCGGTCGAGACACAGGTTGTCGGGAATGATTTTCTGCACGGCGACTACCTCGCCGGTCGGCAGTATTCGAGGAACGATCAAGCGGGTACGAGTGGCGGCGACGATGTCTTGCTAGGGAATTTTGGTCAGGATCAACTGTTCGGCGGAGGCGGGAGCGACGAGCTTTGGGGGGGCCCCGATTCGGATTGGATCGAAGGGATGGACGGGCATGACCGAGCTTACGGAGGCAGCGGCGTGGATGTCATGGTTCTGGATCTGAACAACACCTACTCCACCTTCGGAGATGCGTTTGATGGCCACTACGGGAATTCGTCACGCTTCGATGCGTTCGATGATGGCGCCGCAGATATTCTGCTGATCCAAGGCGACCAAACATTCGACGGAATTGACCCGATCGTCGACGATCAAATTGTCATCAGCGAGTTTGACAAGCCCGACGGCTCTGGCGGCAGCAATCCGTTTTTGCAAGTGGAGTACACCGCGGAAGCCGGAGCCGATTCTCCCCGTGTGATCGAAGTGGACTGGCGAAGCAACGACTTTCGTAGCACTCCGCTAATCGAACAGATCCAGGTCGCTGGATTATTGGGTGACGATTCGATTCGCATTTCGCTCGATGATGACACGCTGGAAGAGATGCGGGCCAATACAGCCGGTGTGACCTGGACAAGCGTGATCAGCGGTGGGCCAGGAGACGACACCATCACGGGGACGGCAGGACGCGATCGCATCGATGGCGGCTCGGGCAGCGACCATTTGTTCGGTTTGGACGGAGACGACCGGATTTGGGGAGACTTCTTCGTCGGCGATCCGCTCAGCGACACCGATTTTCTGTACGCCGGCGGCGGGAATGATGATTTGATCGGAGGTGTGGGGGCGAATTATCTCTATGCATGGACGCAAGATCCCGATCCGTCACTCTCAGCCGAGGCGTTGTTGCAAGATGGACCGACGGACTCCTTCGGAGTTTTTGTCGATGCACTCGGAAACCGATATGACGACAACGGTGCGGGCAATGATCGCGTGGAAGACACGGGGCTCAACCGAATATTGGGATCCTCCAACCCGAACCGCCGCGACGTCCTGTTTGGAGGAACCGGGCTGGATCTGCTGTACGGGAACGGGGGCGGCGGTGTCGAGGGCGACGTGCTTGTTACGCGTCGCGGGACACGTTTTGAAGGCGGGCAAAGTTCGCTTGAGCAGGACGATCAATGGAAGGAATACGCCAAGCAAAATGACCGTGCCTGGTACGTGGGTGCATCGGGCGGCGATGATCAAATCAACGTCGACTTCGTTACCAATCCCTATAACCCGCTGTTCGGGCGGCATTTGGTGACCGTCCAAACCGCCGGTTCGTTCGACCCGCGATTCAACGGCTTTGATTCCTTTCAGGCATTCGAAAACGATGAAGAAGCCGTCCACGAACAGTTCGACGACGTCTATGACGTGTCGAGCGTCTTGTTGAACCCGTTCGCGGGGCGGTTGAGAGGTCAGCGAGGTGCGCTCGAACAGTTTTCGGCCTTCGGGGTGACGGAAACCGATTTGCTTCAACGGGTATTTGGTCCGGAAGCCGACTTTCTGGCGATCATCATTGACGCCCTCGAAGGCGATGACGTTGTCACGGTCGGCGAAACGGTACAGAAAAGTGTCTGGGTTGATGCCGGCGACGGTGACGATCTGGTGCGCATCGAGCCACAGCGATCCTTTTTGCCAGACCGGACGGACGCCTTTGGCAACCGCAATGAAAACGCGTCCGATGCGGGTGACCAGAGCCACGCATTCGACCTTGGAACAATCACCACGAGTACGAAAGTATCCGGATTGACGATCGACAGCGGTCGTGTCGACGAGCCCGACGTGGACTGGTATTCATTCGCGTTAAACGAGGACGCGGTTGCCGGAGATACGCTGTACGTGACGCCGGTCAGTCACATCAACAGCTCGGAGCTACTCGCTACCTTGCTGGTCAACGGCGTGACACGCGAAGCGAGCGGTGATGGCGGAATCGATTTGTCCGGGATTCTGCCGTCGGACACGTTGCGGCTGCGAGTTCAATCACGCTTCGATGTTCCCACCGAATACGAGATCGCCATCGAGCTAACGGCATCGGCAGATCGCTCGGAACCGAACGAGGTAGCCGAAACGTCCTACCTGCTCCCCGACCTGACAACCATTTCGGGGATCACGGGACTGAGGCTTTCTTCCGCTACCGATGTGGATTACCTGCAATTCACGCTGGCCCAGCCGATCGCAGCTTCCAGTTCATTCACTCTGACCAACGACACCGCGGCCGAACAAACCATCGAATTGATCGCTGTCGACGGGACACTGCTTGCAAGCGGCGATCAAACGATGCCGATCACCGCGGGTTTGGGGGCGGGGACCTATCGATTGAAAGTGAGCGGAGCGGCCGGGCGTTACTGGCTAAAGACTTCGCTTTCCACTTTGATCCCTGATTCAAACGATTCGCAGGCAGAAGCATTGGTTCTGCAAAACCTCCACCAATTGCAGCCGATCGAGCAATCGCTGCAATGGAACGGTCAACCTGATCCGATCCCCAATCGCTGGTACGAATTCACCTTAACAGAAGAAGCCCCCAGCAGCTTCGGCCTGGGTGTGCGATCACTGGTCGGGCAAGGATCGCAGCAACTCGACCCGGAACAGGTGCTCGCGGTTCGTCTGGTGGACCATCAAGGAGACGTGCTATCGGAAAGGCTGACCAGTTCCAGCGAAGGCCTTGCGCTACTTGATCTGGCCGGCTTGTCAGCGGGCACCTACCGCCTTGTCATCGCTCCACAGATAGTCGACGGGGTTCCGCAAATCACGTCGCCCGCCTGGTTCGAGTTGTTTTCCACGACCGTTACTCCCCAGTCGAACACTCTCGATCTTTCCGACGCCGCATCACTTTTCTTTGGACATCCGGTGGACGTACTCGGCCGGCGAGACGTGGTTCTGGGCGGCGACGGCGCCGACCGGCTTTCCGGCGGCAGCGGGGAAGATTGGGTTCTCGGTGGTGACGGAAACGACGTGTTGACCGGCGGCAGGGACTCACAATCAAGTGACCTTCTTATTGGTGGCGACGGCGACGACATCTTTCAAATCATTCCCGACAATCTGCCGATTAACGAGCGAACGGGGCAGCCCTTCGATCCCGGGATCGGAGACTTGTTTGTCGGCGGCCCGGGCCAAGACCGGGTGTTGTTTTTGGGCGGAGACCGATCACGCGACAACGATGTTTCCGTAAGTCCCCACAATATTCGTGACTTCGTCGCAGTCGGCTACGACCGATTCCTCCATCGCCACCGCTTTACGTCGCTGGTCTGGGATGAAGTCGGCGAGCGTTTTCTGACGGAAAACGGCCAGTTTGTTCAGCACTACGCATTTTTCCAGTCGCAAAGCGTTGAGCGGACGGTGATCGATACCCGATCTGGAATCGACATCATCCGCGCCGATCCAGGTTATTTGATTGGCGACCAGAGCTGGGGGATATCTCTTGGCGACATCGAAGCAGGTGCTGCCGCATTCGCAAGAATGGAATTTCGCGGAGGGGCGGCCGAAGACGTGATTATCGGTGGAGCGTCTGCCGACACGATCTACGGCCAATCCCAATTTGATTTTCTTGCCGGAGGTGAAGGTGACGATCGGCTTATCGGTGGCGACGGTGACGACCTGATCTTTGGCAACGCGATGCCCCTGGACGTCATTCCTGATCTGGTGCTGGCCGGTACCCCTGATGCGCGTGACGGAAGCGTTCCACCAAGGTCTCAGCGACCGGTTCTTCACCGCTTCCTGGATGACTTGGCGTCGCCGCTGGACACCATTGATGCGGTTGACCTGTCCGGTGGCGCAAGATTGCCCCTGACATCCCAAGAAACAGCCGACCTTAGCGAAGCTTTCGCGTTGGAAGGGGTGTCGAGCGAGGATGCACTGGCACACGTGCAAGCGATCGGTGATATCAATGCGGATGGGATCGCTGACTACCTGGCCCACGGCGCGCCGGGCAGCAACAGCTACCTCCTTTTCGGGCCGCTGGACCCGCAGAGCCTCTATCGTGTTGAAACGGCAAACTTCGACACCAATACCAGTGTCGACGATCTGCTCGTACGCGGAGCCGATTGGGCGTTCGAGGTCACGATGAACAACCAGCAAGAGCTGGACATTGCCTCACGGACCTATCGCATCGAAGGCCAGTCCCTCGTCATCCGGCCAGAGGTCGACGGCAGTGGGATTGATCAAACGATTCGCGTGCCGGGCGGAAACCTTTACGACACCCCCGCTGATCTGGCAAACGGACGTAAAGTCGACGATCTGATTCTTGTTCACCGCGATCATGATCGAAACCTATTCGACGTCATGATTGTTCCCGGAAGTCCCGGACTGCCCCGGGACCTCTTTGACCTCGCTGACACCGCTCCGGTTTCGTTCTCCGTTTCGCTTGCCAGTTCCATTGACGACCTTCAATTTGAAGTCGCGGATTTGAGCGGCGATGGAAACCTCGACCTGATCGGCTACTCCTCCGCGGTGGATGATCAAACCGATGTCTTTGGATTCGTGTTTGATGGGCAGCAGGTTTCGCTACTCAGGCGAGATGCCGCTGATCGGCAAGCAATCCTGCAGCAGACCTTGTCGGATGAGGGCCGGACGCCGGCCAATTACCAAATCACCGGTGATCCGGGAGGATACCGTGTTCGCTCGATCGGTGATGTAAACGGTGACGGCAACGATGACCTGCTGATCGGCGATCCGAACTTTATCGACGTGGAACTCTCAGGAGTCGCCCCCAATGAAACCGAGCGAGCGAATATCGGTCGGGTCTATTTGGTCTTGGGAGGACGCGCTTTCGATTCCGGCGAGACCCTGGATCAAATGGCCGACTTTATATGGCAAGGCGACGAGATCGGGGACTCGCTGCTCGACGTCGGGGATGTCAACCGCGACGGCTACGTTGATTTCGGCTTTAGCAGCGCGATCGAATCGGCCGCCACCCTGGCGTCCAGCATCCACATCCTGGGCGGTTCCCCAGATTATGTGATCGACGGTGGAACGGTACTACCAGTTCCATCAGCCGACGGAAGTGTAGGGACACAGACTCAGAACCTCGCGTTGGCACAATTTGCTCGCGATCTTCCCAGTGATCGAGTCGCTCACGGCAAGCTGCAGTTTCAGGTCGGAGATTTCAATGGCGACTTCGCCATTGATGTCGCGATCGGCTCGCCAAGCAGTTTCTACGCCGATTCGACGTCGCAAACCGGGTTCGCTGAAGATCCTCTCGCCAAGCTGAATGATCCGCAATCGAACCAAGTCTTTTTGTTCTATGACATCCATTGGCCGCAACTCGCTCAAGCCCAGCAGGATGGTCCGAGACGAATCAGCTTGGCACAAGCCGATGCCGTCGTCGTGCCCGAGGAAGGCTTGGGATCGGATGCCGTATTCGGCATCCTACCCGATGATCCGTACATCGATCTAAACGGTGACGCGCTCGACGACTTGCTCTTGGGTACGCCCAGCGCCGATGTCGATACGGCGGTCGACACGCCGGGCGCGGGGCGAATCCATGTGCTCTACGGACGGCCCGCGCCGATCGACCTGCCGGAAACCGGATTTGAATATCTGACCAACCGAAGCATTCCGGGTAGCGGTGAATACGTTGTCGAATCGGCAACAGGCCAAGTGTTTCGCAACTTATCCCAGTGGAACGCGACAGGGGAACTGGACCTGACCGGGCCGGAAACACACTTGCATTTCGACCCCATGTTCTGCTCGTTCGAACATCTCGCTGGCACCTTTCAAGCCACAGCCGCAGTCGGGCAAGACGCGCTCGCACTGCTGCCCGCCGATACCGAGTTGGCGCCGTTCTACGAGTTGCGGGCAACGCTGCAGTCCGTTGACGAAGTCGGCCGTCGCAAGAACGGCTACGTCGTCTTTGACTATTTCGGACCGGAACGCTTCAAATACGCCGGTTACTCAGCCGATGACGGCCAATGGCAAATCGGGACCAGAACGCCGTCGGGATGGAATGCGGATGCGGCTGTAGCGACTTCGGGAAGTTTCGATCCACTGCAGCTTCACTCATTCCGCTTGGTCACCAATGGCGGTCATGTCACGCTGCATGCGGACGGCCTCTCGCTGTCGGCGACCTACGAGGAAGATCTTGCCGACGGGCGGTACGGAATTGCAACTCACGATGCGATCTCCCGGTACACCGAGTTTTCCGCTTTTGAAACCGCGCGATGGTTCCGCTTTGCGACTTTGGGTGACGGGCAGATTGGCGACGTGCTGCGGGTGCGGATGCGAGATGGTGCCGAAGAGTTCACGTCGAATCCGGTCCGGGGGGATGTCTTTGCGGCGATGCTTGATCCGGTCGACCCATCCGTCGTCCGCGACCGTTCTGAGATCCCGATGGTTGCGCAGTCATTTTCCACCGCGTCCGGCGCGGCGTCTGCGGACGGCTTGCAAGTCGCTGGAATCGACGAGGAATGGGTTTCCATTTTTGAAATCGATCTCTCGTCGTTCTTGGATCTCGTCCCCGCCCCCGAACGTGTCCTGTCTGCAACGCTGCACCTGCCCATCCGGGAATCCGGTCCGGCTGGGAACGGCGGCGATCTGACTGCCGAAGTGCTCGACACCGAATCCGATTTCGTGCCTTCGAGCGAAGACGTTTCGGCAACGGCAGACCGATTTCGTCAGCAAATCGACGAAGAGGCCGATGGGACCCCGGTGTTCGGAGTGGCTCGCTTTACCAGCGAAGCTTTCCTGCCAGAGACCGTCGCCGAGTTTTCACTCACCACAGAAATTCGCGACGCCCTGGCTTCGGGAAAGACACGCGTCACCGTTCGCATCATAGGGTCGCCTGACTTGGCGACCGTGACGCTGGACCCTGAGCACGCCCGATTTGACCTGAAACTGGACCGGCGAAGCGGACTCCTGGTAGATGCATTCGACCTGGAAGGACAGTTATTGTCGAGTGGCTCTTCCATCGTTGACTTGCGTGGTTTTGATGCAGGCGAATACCTGGTTCGTGTCTACGATCCCTTCACCGATGCGGCGAGCGATCTGTACGACGAAGCCTACGTTCCGGCTGGCACACAGGACTTTGTGATTTCGATCGAAGCACCCAAACTGGGCGAAGCAGATGCGTTGCCTGATCGAGATGAGCTGCGCGGCGGGGCTGGAAACGACCTGCTGGAAGGCGGCGGTTCGTTAGACCGGCTGTTTGGCGATGCGGGAATCGATCAGTTCGTCGGCGAACCGTTCGAAATTCGGGACCTGCATACGACTTTCGAAACGAACGTTCAGCCGCCCGCGGCTGGCGAGGAGGCGGGGCAGGCCGCACCGCCGGACGACTTTGAGATTCAGTTTGACAACTCTGAGCTTGCTTTGCGGATGGGATCGGTACTCGGCCTAACAGTGCAGTCCCCCGACGGCACCGACCGGCTGCTGCGTCCGCTTCGAGCGACGGATTTGACGCAGCTCGTTCAGCTCGATCTCAGCAGATTGGCTTCGCCAGAGTCACTGAAAGGTTTGGAATATGCAACCAACCTGGAGATCCTTTCACTTGCCGGATCGGAAGTATCCGGTTTGACGCTAGCCGAATTCGAGCCGGGCTTGCGGTCTGGACACGGCAGCGTCGCCGGACGCGAAGAACAGGGACCACTCGGATTGGCAAATCTGAAGCTTCTCGACCTCGACTTTACGGAATTGGTCCATGGCGGTGCCGGAACGCGTCAGACCTATTCTGGCCACGGGGACGACCGCAGTTTTTCTGCGCTGCAATTGCTGCCGACGCTTGATCAACTGGAATTCCTTAGCATTGACGAGTTGTCGGGATCCGATGTCGGTGTGACCACCGGATATCCTGCCTTACCTGAGGGAATATCTAAACTGCAAAATCTTCGCTGGCTATCATCGCGTGCCATCGGGCTCGAATCGATCCGTTCTCTTCGATCAGATTCCGATCAAGCTCTTCATTCTCTGTCATACCTGTATTTGAATGACAATTCTGTTGAGGAGCTTAATTCGCTCATTCATCTGACTTCCCTGAGTTGGTTGGAGCTTGAGAACAATCTTGTCTCGAGCATCGATCCGTTGTTGGGGCAACACATCGTCAATAACTTTGAATCGGGATACGTTGAGCTTGGGGAATACGATGGTGGGCAATCCCTTGTCTCTGTATGGAGCGGTGACGCGAATCCTCGGGGGTTTGAGGGCGATTATCGACTTGCCCCAGGAGGCGTTGGAGCCAAGGTGTTTTATGAGTTCAATGACTTGCCAGTTGGTGTATACGAAGTATTTGCAACGTGGGTTGAAGATGCATCTCGAACCAAAGAAGCTCGCTACATTATTGATGGTGCTAATTTGTTCGATGTCGCTGGTACCGGCACGCCGATCTTCATGCCGTACGAATTACCGATAGCCGACGTACAACGCGAAGGGGGAAACACGGTAACGATTGACACCGATGCGTTAACGATTGTCGGCGATGATCTGAATCCTTCTACATTTTACGGAACAGGGTTTGAATTCGAAGTCGTTGATGCGGTTGCAGTAATTCGTCTTAAGGATGACCTCATCATTCCGGGTGACAATATCCAAATCAAAGGAAGCCACCCGCTTTCGATACAGGCGCCCAATGACATCATTATTTCCCCAGAGGCGAGTTTCGATGCATCTGCTGTCGGGACCAACGGCGTTCTTGGAGGAAGCAGGCCTGGTGTGATTGGTACCGGAGGATTGCCGGGTGGGGGAGTCGGCGCGACAACTTCACGTGGCAGTGGTGGGGACGGAGGCAATGGTGGCCGCGGTAGTTTTCCAAACCCGGGGCAACCCGGTCAACATGGGACTGACGGGACAACAGGTGCCACGGGATTTGACGGCACTGGTGGAGTTGCCGCGGGGCCGGGAACGATTGCTTATAACAATCCGTCAGGCACCGGGACTGCTGGTTTCGGAGGTGCGTTGGGAAGCGGCGGTTCTGGAGGACGATTGGGTTCGGGAGGTTCAGGAGCGATCGTTTCCGGTTATCCGGGAGGGCACGGCGTGTCCGGGGGAGATGGAAGACCCGGTATGGATGGTCGGTCAGGCGGCCACGGAACAGCTGGCCGCAACGAGATCGTTGGTTTGAAGATTTCGGCCGGTGGGTCGGGCGGTTCCGGTGGTGGTGGAGGCGGCGGCGGTGGCGGTGGAGCAGGCGGTTCCGGCGGCGGAGGCGGTGGTGGCGCGGGCGCTCGCAGCCGATATCACAAACTGGGACTTTTTGAACACACATATCTCGCCGGCGGGCCTGGCGGTGATGGCGGTGACGGCGGTGTCGGTCAATCTTCGGGTGACGGGACACCCGGTGCGTCGGGAGGAACCGGCGGAGGTGGTGGAGGAGCATTTGAGATTGTCGCCGAAGGCCGCATTGTCTCGGCTGGCGTGGCTTACGCTGCACGGGGCGGTGATGGAATGCCGGGAGCGACCTCTAACGTCGGTGAACCTGCTGGCACAGAGACGCGTGCTGGCAAATCGGGCGCGACTGGCACTGGAACTTACCCGGGATTCAAAGGAGGCAACGGTGGAAATGGCGGCGCAGGCGGCCGTGGTGGTGTTGGCGGCCAGGGCGGCGGCGGTGGTGCTGGCGCGGGCGGCGCAGGAGGCACTGTAAAACTGTTCGGCACCTTGGTTGATGTTGTTGCTTCCGAATTCGACGTCTCTGGCGGGGATGGTGGGGCTGCCGGCATCAACGACGGAGGTTCGGGGCGATTTGTCATCGGCGATAACACAAAGCGTGTTGCGGGTGACCTTGGCAACGCTGCACTGATTACCGACCCAACCCCTGAAATTTACGCCGGTGCTCTGTCGGTCAATCCGTTCCTGGGTGGAGAGTCATCACCCAACCTGCCCGGACTGGTCGGTGGCGCAGAAGCATTCGGACTGCTTGACACTAAGGCAAATCAATTGTTTCAGCCAGATTTGCTGAACAAGTACGCACCGGAAAATGCCGTCGGCATGGTCGTCCGAACCGACACCGTTTTCGGCACCGAATACGTTGGCTACGATCTTCTTCTGATGGCATCGATTACCGAAAAAGGTGTGCTCGGACCAAGGCTGGGAACAAACCAAAGCACTGAAGCGCTACGGCTTGGAGGATTCCAACGCGATGTAAGATTTGGCGGAAATGGCGACCAGCTATTGCCCAAACTCGACAGTTTCGAAGTATATGTGACGCTCATTCCGGAATCTGCCAGCACCGTTACGATCGCGAGCGAATTGGAGTCCGGGGACGAACTATCCTTGTCATCCTTGATTTCCAATGGACAGGTTGCCTATCTGACCGACGCTTTTGGCGAGACACTCGTCGACCAACGGGTTGCTCCCAGCGGCGAAACATTTGGAGGCAGGCCTTGGCAGTTGTTAGGGCAGGTGGCGGTCAGTGATGGACAGACACAAGTCGAACTGACAACCGACACATCTGGAAACCTCGCTTCCGACGCGGTACGCCTAGAGCGGCGAGTGCTTCCGCAATTGCAAACGTTAAACCTGCGAAACAACCCACTTGATAACGCCGCATACGACTACATCTTGGGAGCCTCCGGAACATCCGAGCTCGGACTGCTTTCTCGACGACCCGGATACCTGGAATCTGAGGTACCGGGGGCTTATCGAGTGATTCAGCCCCAGCGATTAAGTGTCGCTCGAAATGATCACGCACCCGCTTTTCAAAATCGAATTGAATCGATTCGAATGAAAGGCGGAGAATCTATTCGAATCGATCCGGCAAGCGTCAGCCTGAGCAGCTTCCATCCAATCCTATCGCCCAGCTTTGTTCAGGTGCAAGACGTCGTCACGCTTCAGGACGGAAGCATAGTTATCGCCGCATCAATCACAGGAGGAGTCAACCAAGAGGTTTCGCTCATCAGTGGATTCCGATTCTATACGAAAGGTGAATCTGATGTTGCCATCCTGCGATTCAATGCACAGGGCGAGCTCAGTTGGTGGCATTCGTTCGGCGGGCGTTTCGACGACCGGCCTACGCAGATTCAAGAAACAAATGATGGCGGAGTGATTATAACTGGTTACGTCTCATCCATTACAGAGCCAGTTGCGATTGGACTCGGCGATGGATTTACTATTACGGATTTTGAAGCCGAAGACACGTTCGCCGTTCGGTATGGTCCCGAAGGTGAAATTCGTTGGGTAAAGCATTTTGGCGGCAGAATGACTAGTCGCCCAACGTCAATGATCGTCAATCCCGATGACTCGCTGATACTCGTCTCGAGGATTGAAGAGCTTCCGGGGACTGACATTGTCGTTGATGATTCTTGGATTGTCCCGTCGTCGCAGCATGTAACGCACATCAAAACAATTATCGATGACGAGGGGAAGATTATTCGTGCGGAAGGTATCGGTCCTTCCGCGGTAGTCGGGATTCATAAGGTGCTTTCGGCAACCGATGGGCGCCACTTTGTTGTTGGGTCGTTGAGTGAGCCAAGCGGAACGCTCGTCGACTTCGGTAACGGCCAAAGCCTTACGACCCGAAGTGATTCTCCAGACTTCGTGGCAACCTACGATTCCTCCGGTGCTGCAACGAATGTTGTTGAGTTCGACTTATCTGATTTTGTTGACGCGAAAGTGACGCGTGACAATGGGCTTCTGCTGCTTGGAGACGTGCTCGCTTCTCCCGGGTCATCCTTTACGGTCGGAGACGACATCTCGTTGTTGACAACGTCACTTAGAAGTCTATCCACGATCAAGTTTGATCCCAGTGGAGATGCAACCGTTGCAACACTCGTCGCGGAAACGAAAGCCGACCAAATTCTTGAAACAGGCGATGGACAGCTATATGTCACGGGGTTCAGTTACGCAACACCAGGCACGGAAGTCACTTTCGGAAACGCCGTCTCGTTCAATCAAAAACAAGCTGTGGACAGTTTTGTCGCTCGATACGGCGTTGTGGGCAATCCGGAGTGGGCGCGATCCTTCGGGTCAAATGATCTTTCGATCGTCGCGTCGCATGTCACGGACGATACTGGGATCGTTGTTGTGGGTGAGTTTTCTTCGTTACTCGAAGTGGAATCGAATACCATCATCACCTCACAAGGAGCTGATGACGGATTCGCGCTGGAGTTATCGTCCGGTGGCACATTGAGCTGGTTCGACACATTTGGAGGTGCGTCGGAAAACAGTATCACCAACGCGTTTCTTAATTCCGACGACGACTTGGTGATCGTTGGTCGATTCACAATCTCGGGCGACGAAACGCTGGACTTGGGCAACGGCCTAGCCGTTGACCTCACAAAATTCAACGTCTTGTCACCGACTCAGGCGGATTTCCTATTCGCCTATTCAGACGACGGAACTGCGTTGTGGGCGGATTCGACAAGCGATTCGCACGTGTCAGCCATCCGCCAAGTCGTACCAACCAAAGACGGTGGGCTCTTTGTGACCGGTGCCCACATGGGCTCCCCCGGTGAGAGCGTGACGCTTGGGAATCGATCGGAGGTTACATTGACAAGCGAGCGTGATGCCTTTGTTGGCAGATACGACGAACATGGAAATCTTGTTTGGATCGATTCGTTTGCCGGCAGTTTGCCACCTGACTTGGGCGACGCAGTGCTAACAGATTCGAACGGACTTTTTCTTACGGCTCACCTCAACGGTCAAAACGGCGAAACGATTCCGTTTACACATTCCGATACCGTCGAATTGGGGTCGACTTCCGGTTCGGGATTCATCTCGCTCGCCTACACGCTTGACGGGTTGATTGCATTGTCGAGTGCTGAGGGAGGCGTATCTTTCTTTTCGGCGAAAAGTGACCGTGAAGAAGTAAATGTCGGAATCGAGAATCAGAGCCTTCTGATTTCTGCGGAAGAAGATTTCGTCGGTGTCGCCAACGTCACCGTTTCGGTAAATGATCGTCCCGGTGGCAACGGTAGGTCGTCTCAACAGCGATTCTCTGTCTATGTCGATGTGAATTCTATTTCCGGGATACGCTTTGAGGATGTCAATGGAAATGGAACTCGGGACTTTGTAAACAATAACGTTGAGGTGCTCGAACCCGGTGTCGAAGGGATCGTTATTGGCGCGGACCTCAACGGAGATGGGCTTATTGATTCTTCGGAGCCGCGAACCGTCTCGGACGCCGATGGAAATTTCGGATTTTCAGGTCTTGTTCCTTCGGCATCTGATATTCCGTTAGCGCACACAGGCATCTCGATTCTCGAATTTTCCGGATCACAGTGGAAACCGACGACCGTCGGTCCTCGACTCACCCAAGTAACCAATGAACTTGCGAGCAACGCTTTCGTCGGAGGCTTAACTGAACTCTCCGGAAAAGCCTATTTTTCCGCAAATGATCGAGTAACAGGCCGTGAACTGTGGAGCTACGATCCGATTTCCAACTCGGTGGAGCAACTTGCGGACATTTATCGCGGTTCCAATAGTTCGTCTCCCAGATATCTCACTGCTTTAAACGGTGAGCTTTTCTTTTCCGCCAATGATGGGATTTCGGGCGCTGAACTTTGGAAATATGATCCGGAAACCGGGGAGCCCGAAATTATCGACATTTATTCCGGACCGGGGCACTCTTTAGCGCGCGACTTGGTTACCTTGGGCGGGCAACTCTATTTTGTTGCCAATGACGGCAACCGAAGTGGGGAACTGTGGAAGTACGATCCCAATATTGGAACGCCTTCTCGGGTCTCAGATATTGACCTCGATGGACACGATGCGGATATCCGTGAGCTCACTGTCGTTGGGAATCAGCTTTTCTTTTATGCCAAGACCGATCTGCTTGGTTACGAACCCTGGAGATATGTCCCGGGCCAAGCCAACGCCCAACTCGTTGCCGATATCAATCCCGGAGTTGCAAGCTCCTATCCAGGCGAATTCACGGAAGTGGGCGGCAAGTTATTCTTCCGAGCAAATAACGGAACCGATGGCTTGGAGCTGTTCTCGCTAGATCTCGGCTCAAATCAACCACCACAGTTAATCGATATCGCGCCGGTGGCGACCGGATTCGACGGCTGGCCAAGCGGTCTAACGCCATTCAATGGACAACTTTTTTTTAGCGCGAACAATGGAGTCAATGGAAGAAAGTTGTGGAGGATGGATCCGCAAGCCGGGATCCCGATTCAGGTATCCAATTCAATTGGCAGTTCGTTTCCCAATGGATTGACGGTCTACGACGAAAAACTTTTCTTCAATGCGGACGATGATGATCGGATTGAGCATCTGTACGTTTACGATCCTGATGCGCCCTCGCCTGTTAGCAAATTAAGCGACAACGTTGATGGGTTCCAGGGATTTGCCAGAGACCTCTCCGTTTGGGCGGATTCCCTGTTCTTTCGGAATCAAGATGGATTCTGGCGCTATTCTTCCTCAGAAAATACAGTGACGCTTGTAAGTGACATTACGATAAGCAGCGACGGCATCCACCCGTTTTCTAACGACCTGTATCTTAGCGTGTCCGACGCAAATGGCAATCAATTATGGCGCTACAACGAAAGTGATAAAACGGTTGCATCTGTCACAGACATTGGGGTCGGTGGTCTTGGGACCTCACCGTTGGGCTTGATCAATGTCGATGACACTCTTTACTTTGTTACTCAAGGATCCACGGAGACGGGTTCACATATACGATGGTGGTCCATCGGTACAGATGACACAAACAATAACCCTCAGCTACTCGAAGAAATAGCAGACCCCTCTTTCAGTGAGGTTGCGGAACTTACCTACTTCAACGATGCAATCTACTTTCACAACAACCGCGGTGACGCACATCTGTACAAGTTCGATCTGGCTTCGCATCGCACGGTGCTGGTCAAAGATGATCTCAGCGGACGAATTCGAAACCTACGGGTGATCGATAACAAGCTTTGCTTTACAGTAGGCATGGGATTCTGGGCCGCTTACTGGGTCCATGACCCATCGACTCTAACCACTGTTCCGTTGCTAGATTCAGAACCGATCGTGGACACGCTGAAAATACGGGACGAATCGAGGAAATTCGTCGAACTTGATGGCAAACTCTATTTTTCGGCTTCGACGCGGGGCAATTTCGGTTACAGGGACTGGGAACTCTGGAGTTTCGATTTGTCTTCGAACGAGAAAACGCGAGTGGCTGACGTTTGGCCAGGAGAGCTTGGTAGCGATCCCGTTTCCTTGACGGTCATGAACGACAACGTTTTCTTTGGCGCGGTGTCTCCCATGCACACCGGATTGTGGCGTTACAACACGACAACCCAAAGGCTTCTTCCGGTGGGTGATAGCAGCAGCGTTCCAGAAGAAATTTTTGCTCTAAACGGAACGCTCTTTTATTCATGGGACGACGGTGCCACCGGAACGGAACTTTGGAGTTACGATCCGGTCGGTGATGTCGCCATTCAGGTTGCCAACATTGGCCGCGGTAGTGACAGCTCGAATCCAACAAATCTGCACTCGGCAAACGGCAAGCTCTTCTTCAACGTCAATGACCGAGAGTTGTGGATCCACGATCCTAATACTGGAGCAACGTCGCTTGCAGTTAATCCCGGGGCCGGAAGTTCACCAAGCGAAGTGAGCTACTTTGAAGGGCTGTACTTCTTTTCTGCCTACAATCAAGAGTCGGGGCGCGAGCTGTGGGTCTACGACGAAGATGCTAGGGAGGGGTCAATCCTGGCGGATCTGGATGCGGGTTCGGGCAGTAGCCTGTACCTCAATATTAGCGGCGGCAACCCGATGGTGGTATCCGGCAAGGCCATCTATTTTGCGGCGAACGACGATGTCTCGGGCGAAGAGTTATTCAAGATCGACCTTGTATCATCTCGATTCGATATTGAGCCACTCAGAGACGCACATGTGTCGTCCGTCGATTTTGGTGGCGTTCGAGTGATTGATGCAACGGCGGACACAGACATGACGGTCACGCGCTTGCATGAAGGCGATGTCACTGAGTTACGCGGTGCGATTCGGTGGCTTTCAGACACAGTCTCGGCTTCATGGTCGATCCGTGATGCGGAAGGCAACGAAGTAATGCGAGATTATTTCCCAGCCGTCACATTGACACCGGACGCATCCGGCGTTCCCAGTGCGATGGTCCAATCCAGCATCGAAATACCGGATGATGGACTCTTTGTTGCTACACTTGACGTCGTGGACTCTGCCACAAACCAGACCTATTCGGATTCATTCGATATTCGTTCGCTTCCTGTGAAGCCGTCATTTGACATGGGAGGTCAAGTGACCATCGACCAGGGCGAATTGTTCCAACTTGCCGTATTTTTTACCGATCCCGGAGCGGATAGTTGGACAGCGCTGGTCGACTATGGATTGGGCGAAGGCTTTCAGCCAATCGCGATTGAATCGACCGACAAGAAGATTGAACTGAATCGTCAATACTTCGTATCGGGGAACTACTCAATTCGACTTGCAATAAGGGACGTCGAAGACGATTTGATCAATATTCAGTCGCTCGATGTGCATGTCAATTCCGTGGCGCCGACACTCAATCTTGCGGACGCACGTGGGCAGCTGGATGAAACGATCGTCGAAGGCGGGCTGTTGTCACGCCCATTCAGCTTCGTCGGTTCAGCAAATCAGTGGAATGTGAATGTTGATTTCGGCGATGGAACAGATTTGCGACAACTTGATTACACGGGAAGTCAGCTGACGGCCGAATGGTTTAGTGAGTTGCGTCATCGTTACGCTGACGATGGCACCTATACGGTTACCGTTTCCGTTGATAGCACTGCGGACAATTTTGATTCGGTCAGTGGATCCTTCCAGGTCACGGTAAATGGGGTGGCACCCGAGATTGTGTCGTTTGACGCTTCGCCTGTGATTCTTGACGAAGGTGAAGGCACAACCGTTGCGGTGGGCTTTTCCGATGCTGGGCTGTCGGACGCACAAACCATCGAAATCGATTGGGCCGACGGACAGAGCACTACCGTCAACGCAGTGGCCATTAATGGCACGGGCGACATCATTGCCAGTCATGCCTACCAGCGCGACGGTACCTTTCTCGTTCGCGTCACCGTGACCGACGAAGACGGCTTGGCAGACACACTGACTCGTACGGTGAACGTCAACAATGTCGAACCGGAATTGACCTCGTTGCTGATCGATCGATCGGCCATTGTTGAAGGCGACGTCTTTGTCATCTCGGGCGCGTTGACCGACCCCGGGATCACAGACCCGCTGGAGGTCACACTGCAGTGGAACGATGGCTCGCCACTGCAGATTGCCACCCTCGACTTTGCCGATGGTGCTGGCCAGTTCTCAGCCTCGCACACGTTCGCTCAAGATGGTCAGTACACAGCGACCGTGATTATCGATGACGGCAGTGGTGCGGACTTGCGGCAAGACATCATGATCTCGGTCGGAAACGACGCTCCTGAGGTCACGATTGCGGGCCCAAGTTCGACCGCCGAAGGTTCACCGGTCTCCTACAGCGGCAGCTACGTCGATGCCGGTGCCGACGATGTAATCCAATATCGCTGGGAAGTTTTTTCCAGCAATGGTGACGTGATCGCTCCGCTGACCGGCACGCTTGCCAATGGTGACGCGGTCCCGGACTTTCCGTTTGTTCCGGCCGACCAGGGACGCTACGTCGTTCGCCTGGTCGTGGAGGATGAACAGAGTCGATCCGCAAGCCAGATTGAGCTTCTGGTTTCTAACGCGGCGCCCACTTCGGATGAAGCTTCTGCCGCTACCACGATGACCACTGGGACGCCGTTCTTGTTGAGCGGGCTGTTTGCTGATGCCGGCACCACCGATCAATGGTCCGCCACCGTTGACTACGGCGACGGCGTCGTCGTCCCGCTTGTCATCGGCAGCCCCGCCGGCTTCACCTCGATGCCGGCGGATACCGCATCGCCGTCCGAGCCAGCCAATGACGAGCTTCTGCTCAGTGCGATACCAATGAATTCGCTTTCGGCAGCCGCTCCGTTCAGCGGCGATTTTTTCGGGTTCCATGCGTTCGACGAGCCGGGAACGTACGATGTCGCAGTGACGGTTCGCGATCGAGACGGAGGAGTCGTCACACGAACGCTGACCATCGCAGTTGAACCTTCACCGGAACGGTCCGCCTTTCTGCAGGTAGACGATTTCGCGGAAACGCCCAGCGGTTTTGTGATCCAGTTCAATCGTGCGGTCGACCTGGGCGCTGTCCAACTTTACGGTCGCAATCGAACCGCTGCCGAGGCCGACGTCACGCTCCGATCCGTTTCCACCAACGATTTGATGGCGGGATCGATTGTTTACAACGACGGCACCCAAACGCTCGAATTCATCGCATCGGAATCGATCCTTCCTGATGGCGAGTACGAGGTAACGCTGCGGAGCGGGACGCACTCGTTTCTTTCGGACCTTGGTGGCGTGCTCGATGGCAATGCTGACGATCGAGGCGGCGATGATTTTCGCACTCGCTTCACCGTCAACCATGCCAGTCAACGTGTCTTGCACATCGACGACGTAACACGGGCGCCCGGTCAGCAGATTGATTTAACTCCCGCAAATCTAAGCGACACCTCCTTGCCGCTGATGATCAACGACGGCTCAGGCGTGACTTCGGTCGATCTGGTCCTTGAGTTTGATCCTGCCGTGCTGTCCCTGCAAGCCGCATCCAAGCCGATAAGTCTGCCGCCTGACTGGTCAGTGTCCCTGACCGCAATCACTGCGGGCCAAATGCGGTTTTCCGCAAGCGGTACCACACCCTTGGTGGGCACCGATGTCATGCTCGCTGACCTGGATGCTCAAGTCGTCTCGACCACCAACTACGGGGCGAACTCAGTCGTTCGAGTGACGCAGACAGGCATCAACGGCGACCAAATCGAATCGATAGGAGATCGGGCATTGGTCGCCGCGGTGTTGCCCGGTGACGCTTCGGGCGACCGCTCTTACAGCAGCCACGATGCGGCGCTGCTGTCGCGTTTGATCGCGAATCGGGATTCGGGCTTCGATGCTTATCCGCTTGTCGACCCGCAATTGATCGCCAGCCTTTCTGCGTCCCGATCAGCCGACACGCAAGACGCGGTCGTGATTTCCGCGGCAGCGCTGGGGCAACTCGATCCCATTCTGCCTGAAATTCCCCAGGCTCTTTCGGCCGCGGAGCGCCCAGTCGCTTCCGGCGGCCTGAGCCTTCATTCCGGCGCGGCAGAGGCGGGGGATGTGACCGAAGTGGTTCTCCGGCTTGACGCGATAAACTTTCCCATGCAGGCGATTGATGGCGTGCTTCTTTACGACACGACCAAACTCACGCTGGCGGTGGAGGACATCGAACTCGGCGAATCCTTGGCCGGGTGGAACATTCAACTGGATACAGAGAATCCCGACGGCACACTGAGGTTTTCGATCTATGGCGATCGTCCGGTGGCGGGCAACGTCGAAATAGCACGGATGCCCTTCGTTTCGCTAGCAAGCGCCCGGGGTGACGCAGTGGTCTCCATCGACACGACAAGCACCGGGACGCAAGGAGCGCCGACCACACGAGTCAACGAACAGCCCCTGGCAGCCAGCCCGATTGAAACGGTCCTCAATATTAGTCCGCCGTCACCACCACGCGTGGAGCAGATCATCGTCAACGGTGGTTCCGAAAGTCGATCGCAAGTGACATCGGTAAGAATCTTGTTCGACAAATTGCTTGATTCGGCTGCCTTGTCAGACGCGTTTATCGTGAGCAACCTTGATACCGGAATCGACGTTGGCCAGATTTTCGTCGAGTCGACGGTCGTCAGCGGGAAAACCGCCGCCACACTGACCTTTGGCGGCGATTCAACCACAGTACGATCCGGCAGCGGAGACCTGCAAACATCGCTCGCCGGTGGAAACTACCGTCTTCTGATTCGCAAAGAAAATATTCGCGGGGCTGCCGGCGTGCCGATGGACAGCGATTTCGTCTTCGGCGAGCAAGCGACCGATGACTTCTTCCGTTTTTATGGCGATACCGACGGCGACCGCGATGTGGATGGTCAAGACTATGGAAGATTCGGGACAACCTTTCTGAAGTCAGCGGAGGATCCCGGGTATCGGCCTGATCTTGATTCTGATGGAGACGGCGATGTCGACGGTCAAGACTACGGCCGATTCGGGCAGAACTTCCTCAGGTCGATCTGAGCCAGAGAAGTAGAACCCTCTGTGGCCAACATACGTGAGACAAGGCAGACGCGACATTTTGTCGTAAGTTGAGATTGGCTCTCTTAACCACAGCAAGGACAGATTCGCTGTTCGGCCGAACGTCCGCTTCGATCAGCCTTGGGCAAATGGGGCCACCCATTAATCTTAGCGCGGGCAATGGCAGTCAGGTCACTCACATTCCGTTTTCAAGCTCAATCCATCGAAACGCCGACGATCATTGAACGATTTCCCGTCGGCAGCGCAGCAGCCAACACCAGCGACTTGACTTATCGACCGCGGCGAAGTGACGGTTTGAATCAGCCGACCGGTTGCAGCGGGTTCCCCGGAGCACAGAGCCAACCTTGGCCACAGCGTGTGGCTTCAGCCGCGAGATTGTTTGCCGTCCCCGCGGCACGCTTAAAGATCCTGCCGAACTTCTTCACAAGTTCGCACCAGCCGTGTCGGTCCAAACCGATCCGACTCAGGATCCACCACTTCCGAGCCAGGTTTCCGAGCCATAGCAATCTCCCCAAGGTTACTGAGCAAGATGAAAGTAGACCAGAATACCGAAATCGGACTAGAATACCGAAATCGAGTCAAACAAGATGGGTGGCCCCTTCTATCGTTGTGTTGTAGCCAGATCAGTCGGTGAGACTGGGCAGTGCTCAGTCCCAAAATGACCATGATTGCGTCCTGGGATGTGCAACTGCTCCGGTGATTCGCCAGACGACACGATGCAGGGTTGCGCAACAGCCGAAGCGGCGGACACCTTTCCGTGCCGCCGCTTCGCGAATCATGGAGCAAGAGGAAACCATCAGTTACCCGTCAGTCGATTTGCCGCGGTCCTTCGGGGGTTTTGAAGACTTTTGGTTGCCTTTGGAAGCGGCCGACTCGGCCGAGCCGCGTTTGGCCTGCCCCCGATTGCTTTGCTTCGGAAGACTTTGCCTCCCATTGCTTTGCCCCCGAAGACTTTGATCCGCACCGCCACGGAGCGAACCGCCGTTCACGTCGGATTCGGCCTTGATTGACCCGTTCAGTTCGGTCTCACTTCCCTGCCGCGGCGTTGGAGGAGGCGCGACGGAACCGGAACCGCCACGATTTTTGTCGGGTGCCGCATCGTTAGTCCGGCTATTGAATCCCTGACGATACCGACGGATGTCAAACCGTTGTCCGTTCGAGTCGGGCCGTGAGAGACGTTGCGAGTCAGTTCGCGAATCAGCTTGCGAGTTAAGTTGCAAACCGGCTTGCGGCGGGTCCGTGTTGCTGCCGTCTGACGTTCCACGATCGCGATCCGATGGACGCAATTGGCGAGCCCTCTCCATCGCCTGCCGACGCGCTTCACCGGCCGCATCGGAACGGCTATCCAATTGCCGGCCGGCTTGGTCGGTGCGACGTTTGATGGGGTTGCGCCTTTCGTCGTCGGATTGTTCGGCAGCCTGGTTGCCGTTCGGATCGTTGCTCTGGTCACCAGCACCTGCCGATGCGGCATCGTTGGTTGTGCCCGACGGGCGATCGCCCGGATTGTCGCTTCGCTGACTGTCGGGATCGGAGGGGCGGTTGGGGGTATCTGGCAGTGTTTGCGAACCAGGAGTGGCCGCTTTCTCGTCCATCTTTTCCCGGCCATCGTCCTGTCGCTGGCCCTGGTCGCCTTGCCTTGGGCGGTTCGGTTCGCGTCCCGGTTCGCGGGCCTGATCCTGATTGCTCCTGGTATCACGGACATCGAGACGACCGTCCGCTTTCATTGTACCATCGACGTTCTGTTGAGACTCCGATGACACCTCGCCCTGCTCGGCTCGCACGTCACTTCCAGCCTCTGCCTGAGTGCTGGCATCGACTTCCGCTTGACGTCGTCCTTCGGCGAACTGACGCAATTGCCTCACCTGTTCTTCAACGCGTTGTTGAACCTCGCCGTCGGTAACGGAGGTGAATTCGCGTAGGTTTTCAAAGCCTTCTGAATCGCTCTCACGGATGAGGTCATCGATCGTTCGCGCCAGGTTTCCGATCGGAGTCTGCTGTCCTCGCGAGCGGAACTGTTGATACTCATTGAACGTCACAGGTAACGTGTTGGCGCCGCTTCCCACCAAGGTCTGGTGACTCTTCACCAGGTCTTGAAGAAAATTCGTTCGCGTCATCGAGTAATAGGCATACAGCGGATCATAATACGTCACTTCGCGGCCCGAGTACGGTCCCCAAGGCACCAGTCCAAAATTGCGATACCGGTCTCCGTAGTAACTGCCAAAGTAGTAATGGCCATATTGAGGACGGACAAACCACGACACCAATGCCTGGGTGACATTCACTGCCACGTTTGGTCGGTATGTTTGCCGTACGGTCCGATTGGAGAACCGCACGGGAGCGAACAGAGTTCCACGGCGGTCGATCGGGTAGTCCCAATAACCCGGAACCTCAAGATAACCACGCGGCGTGCGAACCAGCCGTTGCGGTACCCACACCCAATCCGGCTGAGACCGGGCGTAGAAGCCGTCGACCCAGACATACTGATTGTCTCTCCAGACATAGCTGCCGGGTACCCAAAAACGTCCGTCGCGTGGCTCGCGATAGCGGATCACGTCGACAGGCGGCGCGGGCGGGGCAGGCAAGTATGCCAGCTCTTCCAATGATTCGCGGATCCAAAATCCGGGAACCCAGACCCAGCCGTCTTGCGTGTCAGCCCAGTAGCCCGGAACCCACTGCATCTTGGGCGGCGCGAATCGCCACGTCCCAGAAACCCAACAGAGGTTCTCCTGGTCCTCGACTCCCCAGTAACCGGGAATCCATACCGCCTCACGTTGCTGATTGGTTGGTCTGATACGAGCCGGTTGTTCATCAATCGGGTCGGGAATGGGCGCCGGTAATTCAAGGGTTCCGCGCGTTCGGTCAGACGATTCGCTCTGCGACGAGGCGGCTGGCTCAGCGAACGCCTCGTGAACGGGGCCACGCATCAGCACGTCTAACGATACCGTATCGGCCGGGCTGGATGAACTTTGTGCGTAGACTGGAGGCGAGACACATAGACACAACATGGCGGCGAGTCCGCCGATCCAATCGGCCGGACGAAGGGATGTTCTCATGGTAGTTCCTGTGGTTTTTTAGCTGAGAGCAAACGAGCAATTGGTCGATGGAGACCTGCCACAGCGCTCGCGGCAAACGGTGTACCACGTCGGAGCTTTCGTCTGGGTGCGTTTCGCAATCATGGAGCGTCTTGAACCGGCAGCCACGCGTTTGCATCGGTCAAAGCGGACTCTGCGACGATCCTGCCGGCTGCACGCACACCTGGAGATTCCCACTGTCCGATTCGGTTGACCGAACACGCATCAATTTGCTGGCCGAAAATCGATCATCGATCGGCGATCGATCGGTGCGGATTAACGCCGCAGGCCGACGTTTCGGAATTGGTCAACGCCGAAGTTGGTGCCATCGTTCCGATCCCCCATTGATTACCGAAAAACTGTCAACTGTGGTAAATGATCGCTCAAAGCGAACGATTCCTTGTCGTTCATGTTCAGCCTGAACGCACCTTCAAATAACGGCCTTGATTCAGTCACCCGATCTGCGATTGGTCCAGCGGCCATGACATAATCGATTCGCCACTGGGGAATGTCGGACTTGATCGTTGGACCATCGCCTTTACCGACCTTTGCGAACGTGTCCACCCACCCAGCGTCAATCCAAAGCTTGTATTCTTCCGTGTCGGGACCGTGATTCAGATCGCCGATCAAAAGCATCGACCGTCCAGCATCAAGATCCGGTTTCATCGATTCAATCATCGCTCGAATCTCTCTCAAACGAACCATGGGATCGGCGGTAGGGTAAAGATGAGCGGAATGCACGATCAGTGGATCACCATTCATCAATTCGACTGTGGCTCGACCCCAGTGTCGGGTGAACAACTCTTTCGGTCGCTCGCCACTCATTGGGGCGTTTTGGGAATCGATGATCTCGAAGTTACTTAGCAGTGTGCCCGGCCAATTCCCGCCGCTCGGGAATCGAACGTGATTCATTCCGAGATGCTCGGCGACTTCCTTCGTCAGTTCCTCGTGGGGGGATTCTGAGAAGTTGATGATATCCGGCTCGTGAAGAGCCAACTCCATCGCCAATCGCTTTGCCATCTGGCCGTTTGCGACAGCTTTCTTGGCCAAGTTGCGTTGGTGTGGCCAACCCGTAAGCTTGAAGATGTTGTAGGCGATGACTCGCAGCGGCTTTGCTTTTGAGTCATCAGCGAACAGGTTGGAGTTGCCTGCGGCAAGGCTCGCCCCAACTGCTCCGCAGAATTCTCGTCGTGAGATTGGCATCGTGGTCTCCGGTCTTGTGATCACCAATTCTATTCCTACTCTGTTGTTCCCGGTGAGAAAAGGTGTCAGGACTGAATGGCACGGGCATTTGGCTAAACGCCTACCTGTAGTTGGCTTAGGACTTTGCTAGCCCTGCATGGAGGGCAACTGGGGCCACCCATTAATCTCAGCGCGGGCAATGGCAGTCAGGTCACTCACATTCCGTTTTCAAGCTCAATCCATCGAGACGCCGACGATCTTTGAACGATTTTCCGTCGGCAGCACAGCAGCCAACACCAGCGACTTGACTTATCGACCGCGGCGAAGTGACGGTTTGAATCAGCCGACCGGTTGCAGCGGGTTCCCAAGAGCACAGAGCCAACCTTGGCCACATCGTGTGGCTTCAGCCGCGAGATTGTCTGTCGTCCCCGCGGCACGCTTAAAGATCTTGCCGAACTTCTTCACAAGTTCGCACCAGCCGTGACGGTCCAAACCGATCCGACTCAGGGGCCACCACTTCCGAGCGAGGTTTCCGAGCCGTAGCAATCTCCCCAAGGTGAACAGAGCAAGATGAAAGTAGACCCGAATAACGAAATCGAGCCAAGAAAAGTGGGTGGCCAATTCTATTACCTTCTATCAAAAAACCTGACCCCACGAGAAACGACCCGCTATCTGACGGTGCACTGTTGTATCCTTCGGCGCCGATGTCATTGATGCCATTCAGCTTCCGCGCGCCTTCGGTCGGCTTCACTGACAACCGCACCACCGGTGGAAGAAACGCACATCTGCGCGGCGCCATCACGCCCGAGATCGCCGCAAAACTAAAGAAGACGCCCAATCTTGCCACCGTCTTCCTCACCAGATCCGTGTCATACGACGAGCAGCAACTCAAGTTGCTGGCCGACGTGCCGATTAAAAGTATGTACATAAGCTCCGTCTAGATTAGCGACGGCGGATGGAGCGTCATTGGAGAATACCCCGCTCTCGAATCAATCTCGATGAGCCGTATGCCGGTTTCTCCTATCGTGGCACAGGCGATCGGAAAGATTCCATCGCTGAAGTCGCTTACGATTTTGCAGATCGATTTTTCCGACGATGCGGTGCAAGCGCTGATCGCTGCGCTCGCCGAGTCGGGGACGATTGAAAAACTGAGCATTTACCGCTGCGAGCGGATTACGAACACTGCCTTTAGCGATATCCGAAAATTGGTGTCACTGAGTCAATTTCGGTGCAGCAACACCCCCCGCGTCACCAGCGCAATCCTGAGTAAATTTGGCAAGCTCCCCCATTTGAAATCGCTGTCGCTAAGCGATGTCCAATTTGATGAAGCAAACCTTGCACACCTGACTGTCGCCAAACAGCTGTCGGACCTCCAAATCACGCCGCACCAGCAAACGCCCATCAGCAAAAGAGGCCTCGGCGCCCTCTGTCAACTGCCGTCGCTTGAGTCGTTAGCTCTAAACAAAATAAGCATTTCGCCCGAACGAATCGGCTTGCTGGGAGAGATCCAGACGCTTCGTAAACTATCGCTGAATGACTCCGACATGGACGACGAATCCATCGCAGCGATGCGGGGCATGAGCCATCTGGAGGAACTTTCGCTTCAAAAAACGAACGTTGGGGATGCCGGAGTCGCGGCGATTTCCAAGTGGTTTCCCAAGCTGAAGAGATTGTCGATGGCCAGCACCCCGATCACGGATGACGCACTGGACCACATCAACAAGATGAAAACCCTAGAGCGGCTTTCCGTGCAGTGGACGAATATCTTTGGCGGAGAGCTGCAACGTCTGGGCGATCTTGAAAAGTTAAAATGGATCACCATCGGCGAAACGCAAATCAGCGAGGACGAAGAGTCGCAATTCAAAGAGAACCACCCCGATATCAAGCTGCTCGTCATTCGGCAATCGCCTATTCCGTGAGCAAGTGTCGCCGACTGCACTTCCACTCCAAACTTCACCAGCCGAAGCATCCTCGTTTTGTCTCGGTGCGCGGTTCGCTACTTGTTATCGGTATCGGCCGCTTCCTGTTCCTTCGTCTCGGGCTCGGTTTTCGATTTCTCTTCGTTGTTGTCGCTCGCACCACGCCTGTCTTGCGGCGGCGCCGTTGGGCGACCAACACCAGACGTGGCGGATCCGCGTCCACTGATGCCGCGTTGCCCCGCTGCCAACTTGGAAGTCATCCATTCGACGTACTGGTCCTTGGTGACTGGCGGCTCGGCCCGATAATTGCGCGGCCCGAGTTTAGCCACCTCATCTTTGGAGATGACTCCGTCCTTGTTGACGTCCGCTCGATCGAACATCGTTTCCGCGAAGGAGCCCATTCGTTTTCGAATCTCCTCTTGGGAAGGCCTGCCCGATGACGGGCCTCGCCCACGCGGTGCCATCGCCATCCCGGCACGAATGGGTGGGCGTGAAGACGACTGAAATTTCATCACCTGGACACTCGATGACTCCAGAATGTCCGCCGCCACGACAAACAGAAATTCCGTCCTCTGATCGTCCGATTGCTGCATCATTCCGCCAACTGCCAGCGCGTTACCATCCTTGATTTGAAACGTCGTCTGATGGGTCAGTTGGGACGTGCCTTGTGGGGCCTCATCCTGCTCTCCGCGAGGCTGCACCGTTGACTTGGAGAAGTCCAGGTCGACCAGCACTTGTTGGCCCGATACCTTTGACTTCAGTTGAACGATCGTCCCCGTGTTGACGTCCTGGTACGAGGTCTGTTCTCGACCGCTTCCCAGTCGCACAGTGCCGGTGCGAATCGCAACAGATTCGCCGATCTGCAGCATGCTCTCACATTCTTCCAGCACGGTCATGTCAACGTGATTGATGATCGCCGCTTTCTCTTCTCGCTCCAGCTTGGAGAGTGCTGACATGACCTTTTCAGCCGGCCCCGACAGCTGGCGTCGTGACTCTTCGTCCAGCTTGCCAGGTGACTCCACCAACAAGACTTGAATGCGGAGGCTGTGCTTGATGTCCGATTCCTCCGGTTCTTCGCCCGACAGCAATCCGGCGGTGAAAAGGATACAGGCCGAAGCAACCAACGAACGAAGATTCATAACAATTCCTGGACGAATGGATGAGCATGCGGGGCTGGCCACCATTGACCAGGATCCGACAGAGGTTTCAAAGACCTAACACTGGTCGCAGTTTAAACCAATCCCCCCGCTGTTGGGCCCCAACCGAAACGGAACGCCCCGAAGCCGGCGATTTGCCATCAGAATCGCTGCCCAAACAGGGGGCGCGCGGATGGATTCTCGCTCGAATCAGCGGCCGAGATCGTGTCTTGGCCGGACCGAGATGCTCGTGGCAGGCGAACGGCCCAGCGAACACGGTGAAAGCAAACAGGCACAAGTCCGCTCAATGGCTGCCGATCTGTCTTTGTCGTACGGCAAGCACCTCCGTTTGTCGCGTGTTCCTGCCGGGTGGAGATTTTTATGCGGCTATTGCTGCTCCGTTTGGATCGCCGCCTTCTTGTCTTTCCAGTACTTGAGAAACTTAGCCGTGACTTCCCCGGACGGCTTGGCACCTGCGGCGTGCTCCTCGATGGAGTTGCCGAAGTAGTGGCTGATCCAGCCATCGACCCGAACGTTTCCCCCTTCGACAAACTCGTCGAACTCCTCCAATGAACAGCTCAAAGGGAAAGTTTCTTCGACAACCAATGGCTTACCGATGTCGTAAACCGACAGAGCAGCAAGAGCTTTTTCGACTTCGCCCGTCTTGGGATAAAAGTGGACGCTTACGAAATCGAGGTGCCGCGCCACGTCTGGAGAATAGAACAAGGGCTTGGCAGTGGGCCAGACGTGTGCCCACGGAATCACGCCCACGGTGATCAGACCATCGCGATCATGTTTCCTGATCGCCCGCACCATCTTTTTGACCCACGCTTCAACAATCGCCTGACGATCACGCTGCATGGGATCACCGGAAATCCGTTGCACGAAATAGAAGCCCTCCAGCTCGCCCAGCAACCACGCATGTTCGCCGTCTTTGGCCTTTCCAAGGACCGGCTCGTTCATCAGGTCATAGCAAAACACGGCGGGATGGCCGGCACAGGTTTTTGCGACCGCTTCCCAGAAACGTGCCTGGGCCTCCCAACGTTCGGCTTCGGATAGGTCATCGAACCAGCCTGGCACGGCATCGAGGTGATAACACCCCAGCCCGGTCAGATCCAAATAAAGACCGCATCGTTGCGCCAGATCGAGGGTTCGCCGAAGCAGATCCAAAGCTTGCGGGTCGACCTCTTGGGCGGTCTCCATGTAGGTGCCGATCTGAAGGTGCAGGCGCACCACGTTCGCGCCGAGCGCGCCCATCCGGTGGAAATCTTCTTCGACGCCGGGCCAATCGTCCTCCCAATACTCCTCAACGATCCGGCCGAACTCGCCGACGAAATTGAATCCCCATGGAGTGAATGTCGCGCCGGAATCGGCCATGACAAACTTTGTTCCGTCCTTTGACAACCGCACGCGTTCCATAGGGGACGCGTTTGTCGCCGGCCGTTCCTGTGCATGCACCTGGCCGAGTTGGCATGCCAATAGCAGCACGACAACAGCTCCGGCGTTCCACAAGATTCGAACACATGCAAACAAGCTCATTGAACTACCTTTCGTGATCGCCTGCGATCGCTCCGTGCGATCCCGACCCCGGCAAAGCGGCCTAGAGAAGAGCGAAATCCTGCGCGTCGACAACGTGTCATCCCTGCGAGACGGCGCCGTTGGTCCTCATGGCTTGGTCGAACGACTTGTTAAAATAGTACCCGTCGCGCGGCGTGCCGCCGGGCTCCCACTTGATCTTATCGTTTTCCTTGTACTTCAAGACGCAGGTGGTCGCGTGAACGCGATCGCACAGCACGGCGACCGCGTTCGGTTCGGTTCCGATGTGGCCGAGATGCTTCTTCAGCCGCGCGACCTGAACCGTCGGAATCTGCAATTTTTCGTTGATATAGTCGACCTCCTCTCGGAAACCAGACCGATTGCTGCCATTGAGCACGACATACATCCGGGCATTCGCGCCGTTCTAATTCTCCGCCTGCGACACGTACTTTATGAAGGCGTCGCCGCCTATGCGGTTGCGTTTGGGATTGTCGGGGATATGGATGGCATAGAGCATCGTCCCGTGCTGGACGATCACGCCCATACAGCCGCAGATGCCGGATATGCCGACGGAATACGAATGTTTGCCGTAGGAAAACATGGTCGCGCTGTACATCGGTGTGCTCCTTCGATGCGGGACACTGTGGCGACGAGGCGTACGGCCCCGCGTCTTGCCTCGTCTTGCACATGGTACCATGTCCACGGATCATCTACGCAGAAAATCCCATTGGTCCCTCGGCGGCCTCAAGCCCCGTCCATGTGAACACGTGTCCTTGCATTTTCCGCTTACCTGCCGATGCCGGACAGAAAGCAATCGATGGTGACACCCACAAGGTCCGTCGGGCATCGATAGGCAGGGCGACCGCTGGCAAATCAGTCAGTGGGTGGCGCCAAAGGAAGACTGCCGACCGGGATGGCAGAAAAATAGCGAGCAGAAAAATGGGAGAGCCGGAAAGCGGAACGACAAGAAGATGGGGGCCCCCTTCGATTTGCTTTGGCCGCAGCGTGTGGCTTCTGCCGCTAGATTGTCTTCATTTTTGCTGAAAGGCTTTCGATTGAACCAACGCGTGAAGATAGGCGCTTAAGGTTCGGCCGTTCTGTTCGCCGTGGGTGAGGATGGCATCAGAAAGATCCTGGTCGGTGAATCCATAGGGACGGCCAAGAGCGTACTCGATCAGGTTCTCGACGAAGCCGCGGGCAAACACCGCTTCACGCTCGGCGATGCGATCACGAAGTTCAAAAAAGCCTTGGAATTCTGTCCCGTCGGGCAACGTTCCGGCGTCATCGATGGGATACTTTTTCGCTTTTCGACGCACCATGACCTGTTCCGTTTCTCGCCACAGGCCGACCGCATTGAAATGTTCCAGCCCATAACCGATGGGGTCAATTTTGCGATGACACTGGGCGCACTGCGATTCTTCCATGTGGGCTTCCAACAGTTGACGAGCGGGTAAGGATTCGCCGGCGAGGCGACTGAGCTGGGGCACGTTGGCCGGCGCTGGCGGCGGTGGATCATGCAGCAGCTTTCGCATCACCCAGGCACCTCGTTCTACCGGAGAGGAGCGTTCTCCGTCGCTGCCCATGGCGAGGATCGCGGCCATTCCCAACAGACCGCCACGCGGCATGCCATCGGGAACCGTGACTTCGCGAAACGCCGGGCCGTGAACGTCGCTGATGCCGTAGTAGTCGGCCAACAGGTCGTTGATCAGGATCGTGTCGGATTCTAAAAGTTCGCCAATCGCCCCTTGGCTGCGGATCAGATTACCAATCGTCGCATAGACTTCTTGTCGAGCGGCTAATTTCACGGAGGCATCAAACTCGGGGTAGAGTTTGGGGTTGAATTGAAAAAAATCGAGACGCTCCATCTGCAACCACTGATGGGTGAATCCGGAGACAAATTCCATGGCACGTTCATCGTCGAGCAGACGACTGGTTTGGCGAGCCAATCCGGCCGCAGTCGTTAAGTCGCCCGCTCGGGCGGCGGCGAGAAGTTCGTCATCGGGCGGCGAACTCCACAGGAAGTAAGACAACCGAACCGCAAGTTCTTCACCGCTCAGGTCTCGGGGTAACGGATCGCTTGCAGGCTCCCGCAGATAAAGGAAGCCGGGCGACGCAAGCACCAGTGACAACGGCAGCTTGATTGCTTCTTCAAAACGCTTGCCACTGTCCATCTCGCTGGAGCACATTGCCGTCAAGCGATCAACAAACTCCGGATCCGCATCTTTGATGCGGAACGCGCGTTTTGCGAATCGCTCGATGATGGCTCGTGCGTAATCTGCGTCTTTGGCACGATCCGCATCGTCAAAGAAGATCGCTTGGGTGGATGCGGGTGGCCATTGTTGAATCATCGGGCCTTCCCATTCCACCCAGTCGACCCACAACGCGGGTTCGATGTTAGCCCCCGTTTTTGCGATTGAATCGCGTCGCAGGGCGAAGCCCGTTTTGAACACGTTGGGCATCCGCTGGCGCAGCGCGATGACACGTTCCCCAATGTCGACCCGTTTCCCCGTGTTGACACCAACATCAACGGTCAGAGGTTTCTTTAGGATCGGGATATCGACCAAAACCTCGACAATCTCCGGATCGTTGATCGGTGCATTCACCTTTCGACATGCGATCAAGTCGATCGACGAATCAATTCGTTCGCCACGAAACCCGATCTCAACGAACGTTCGCGAGGGATCGGGATCGCCCAGCACACCGATCCGTGCACGAATCCGGTATTGGCCGGGCGGCGCGTCATCGGGAATCACGAGTCCGACTTGCGGATTCGGCTCATTCACGGTCAATAGAGCGCCATGCTGTGTTTTCTCTCGGGCCAAGTAATGGGCAAAGTCCGCTCCGTTCCGATCCCACCCCAGTTTGCGAAACGCGGCCTCATTGTCATCAGCAAATCCGAACTCGGTCGGGGATTTTCCACCGCTTGCTTGCCATTCTTTCCACCTTTCAAAGCCCTTTTCATGATATCGATACAGTCTTTGGACTCGCCTGTTCGATTCATCTTCAACTTCGATTCTCCGGGTTTGAACTTTGGGTTTCGGGCTCGTCACGATTGCTTGGTCGAGAGCAGTGCGAGCCAGTTTTAAATATTGCTCGAATTGATCACTGGAGAAAAAGAGCGATCCACCTGCCGTATCGAATCCACCGGGGTTCGCATCGTCGGGCAGATCGCCTGCATCGACCTTGATCCCCAGCAGAGCTTCGATCGAGTTTTCATATTCACGTCGATTCAGACGCCGCATGGTGATCTGGCCGCCGGTGTCGGCCAGAAGTCGTCGCGCGGCGACAAGTTGCTTTGACAGCGTCTCCAGAAACGCGGTTTTGTCTTCGTCGGTGACTTGCCGTTCATCCTCCGGTGGCATCTCCCCTGAATTGAGCGCATTGAGAATCTTTTGCCACTGCTCGGCCGACTGAAGGGTGCCAAGATCAAAGGACAGTGTTTCCAAATCGACGTTGCCCTCGGCTGATTGAGCATCATGGCAGTCCAGGCAATACTTTTGAAAAAACGCACGATGATGATTCGGCATGACAACACGCGGTGAATCTTCCGCGCCGGCAATACCGTCCAACGATGGCTGGGAAAACACCGCAAGCAGAAACGCAACGAGCAAACCATTTATGTTCGATCGCGCGTCGTTGACTCCCTGCGGTTTTGTCGTGTTCTCCACAACGAGCTGTGGCTCACGCATTGACCAGCTCCTTGATCACGCCCTGGCTGTCGCCGTGCGACGGAACATCCAATCCGATTCCCTGCAGCAACGTCAGCCACAGATTGCACAGTGGCGTTCCGTCCGCTTTGACAAGATGCTGTCCGAGTTTGATTCCGGCCCCGCCACCGGCGACCAGAGTGGGACAATTGGTCAGGTAGTGAATGCTGTTGATATTGCTTCCGTAACTGAGTGACACATGGTCAAACAACGATGTTCCGTCAGCTTCTTTGGTGGCTTTCAATTTATCGATCAGTCCGGCGAGCAATTCGGATTGTTTGCGGTCGCGCAACTCGGAGACTTCCTGCCTCATTCCGGGCGCATAATGACTCATGTTGTGGCCGCTAAGCGTTGCCCCCAGACTTTGCAGAAACGTGGTTCCGCCGGGCTGGCGATAGGTGATCACGCGGGTCGCATCGACTTGTAGGGCGGCGACCAACAGGTCGTACATCACTTTGACCTCCTGGTACCCTTCGATTTCTCCACGTGGTTCATCGATCGGATGGGCAGCCTGTTTCTTGGGCACATCGAGCCACTGCTCCTCTTTGGCGATCCGAGTTTCGATATCGCGGATCGATTGAAAATATTCACTCAACTTCTCGGTATCCGCCTTGCTCAGTCCACGTCTGACCGACCTCGCCTCGATCAACACCGCATCGAGAACACTGCGTCGCTGTTTCAGCATCGCTTGGCGTTGCTCCAGGGGAGTGCTGTCGTCGGAGAACAATCGATGGAACGCCGCCACCGGATTGTTCCATCCCGCCACCGGTTTGCCCTGCCGATTCCACGCCAGAGACTGGCCTGGTCCGTGGCCGTCGCTATCGGCACCGCACAACTGCACCGAGGTGTACCGTGTGTCCTTTCCCAGTTGTTCGGCCGCTACTTGGTCCGCCGAAATGCTGTTGCTAAAACTTTGTCCCGGGACGGCATAGCGATTGGCTCCAGTCAGATAGAACGTACTGCCCCAATGAGCTTCGTTTGAAAATTGATTCTCCAACCCCTGGATGATGGAAAAATCTTTCTTGTGTCGTTGCAGTGGAGCAAGTCCTTTGGGCAGATCGTAGTCCGCTCCCGTTGTCGTGACATCGGGAAACCAGCTCTCTCGTGTCACTCCCCAACCGAACCCCAGAAAGATCATTCGCTTCGGTGGCGCAACAACAGGGGCGGCTGCCGCGAAACGTTGGAACCCCAACGATTCCAGGAAAGGCAGCGTGATCAGGGCGCTGCTGCTGCGAAGAAAACGACGTCGTCTCATGGGATGGCTCAGGGCGTGGTAACTCTCGATCGATTGGTCAGCTCACGAGGACCGCGGCATCGCAGTATTCTAACCGGCCCCAGACGCCAAACAAACAGGATTGCCAACGATGCCGCGCCGGGCGGTGAACGAAGCAACGGGCCAGCGATCAAACCTGCAGCGACACTTCCGTTTCGACTGCGGGTTAAAATGGGGTACGTCATTTTTCTGAGACAGAAAGGCGTACATTTCTCCGCTTTGGACATTCACTCCAAAGACGAAACTCCTCCCCTAGCCATCAGTAATTCATCGTGCAGAAGCAGGTAAGTCTACGTGCTTTTTTGGGAGCATGCTCAACAATCGCAATGGGCGTTGCTGTGATTGCTTTGATGCATCGAGCATCGTTGCGCCGACGCGAGATTACCAGACTTCGCACACTTGACTTATCGTTCAGCATCGTTCCGTCCGCGGAACTGAATAGGTTCCGCAAGTGCACTGCGTGCGTCGAAGTGACAACGATTGGCGTCGTAGACCCAAGCGAAGTCAACGGTGACGAATCCGTCCTGTCAAAAGACTCATCCGAACATTTCGATTGGGCGCCGCAGTTGACAACGGGCGGTTGAGGGGCGACCTTGAGACACCCAGGAACCGGGACACGACGTTCTTCCGGAGAGTTGCTGACCACTGTGCCTCCAGCAGGCAGTCACGCACGATGCCGCGCTTGCCCGCACCCTACTCGCCACCGTGCAGAACCCATTGTTTACTGAATTTTGCGTACTTGATGCTTTTCCGTTCGCCCGCTGGAGTCGGAACAAAGTAGCTGTACGTCGCATGCAGGCTGCCATCGGAAGCCTCGATGACGGACGGGTAGTGAAAACTTCCCTGACCAGATTGCGATTGTTCCAAATGACGAGTGTTGCTCCACGTCGCTCCTTCGTCGCGCGAAACGGAAACTGCCAGACTGTGTCGACCGTCTTCCAAGTCGTTGTAGACGCACAGCCAATCGCCATCGCGTAGCTTCATCAATTCCAAGCCTGCTCCCGGGTTTGGCAAGGTGGGATGATCATAGACCTTGCCCCACGTTTCACCACGGTCGTTCGACTCAGACACCAGGACGCGTTTCGGGGGTGGTCCGTTGTCCCGCATGTAGGCGACAATTGAGCCGTCTTTGCGGGTCGCGAAACTCGGCTGGATGTTGCCGGCGCCCACGATAGGCTCACTGTATCGCCACGTCTTGCCCAAATCGTCTGTGATCCCAACAAGCGAAAAAGAAAAGCCATCCGAGTAGAGTCCGACTAACATCCGGCCATCTTGCAACATCAGCGGATGGGCGCGTGTGAACCAGCCGATTCGACGCGTCAGCTTATCGCCGGCTTGCCTGTTGATCTCGGCGATCCATCTCTTGGCCTCATCGCCAGGTTCATTGTCGCCGACGACGTCGGCCAGTTTGGCCGCGACTACTTTTTCAAAGTCACCCTGATGCTTGACATGCATCACACGCATCGAGTCCCATTTCGGTGCACCGTTCGGCATCGTGTAGTTGGTCGACTTCTTGATTTTCATCAACGCCGTTTCCCACCGATTGGCCTGGATCGTCGGCCACAACAGCCATAGCGTTTGCGTTTGATCAATGATCATGCAGCAATTGGTATCGGGAAAACCAGGTGTGTCCGCCATCAAAAACGGTTTCGTCCACTTCCCAGATTGCTTGACCCATCGTGCGCCCAGGATCTTCACGTCATCACTCTTTCGCTCGCCACTGCCGTGGAACCAGCAAACGAGTAAATCCCCGTTGGGGCATTCAACGATGCAAGAGCCATGATTGTGCCAATCTTCCAGCGGAAAGATCAGCTCTTTGTGCACGTCCTGTTGCGCCTGCACCGTCGAGACGAGACTCACGACCGCTGTTACTATCGCCAGGCATGCGGGAAGCAATGTCCTGCATGTCGTTCTCATTGATTTTTCGCCTCGACGAGTTGTGTGTGCGCTTCGCGACAGTCACTCACGGTAACTTCATTGCAACTCAAAGTCTAACGGCTTGTCAGCTGCCGAGGCTCGTCGCTCTCAACAGGGATCGTTCCGTCTACCGATTCTTTTTTCTTCGAGGGGTGAACGCGAATTGCGGAGGCCCGTCCGTCGACCGGCAAATCACGGCTGAAAGCTGTGCCGTTTGGCGATCTGCTCGCCACAGTACATGCAGCTCATGCGTCGCTTGCTGATCGTGCGTCCGCACTTGCGGCACGACTCCGTACCGCTTCCCATCTTTCCGTCGGCCACTCCATCCGTTTGACCGTGAAATCGGTGCGATCAGTCCTTGAACGAAGTCGTCGCTTTTGAAGAGTAGAAATCCGTGAAGACAGGTTGGGAGAGGGCAAATTGGCGATTCAGCGACGCCCGTGCCAAAACGAAGAATGGGACTGGCGCAGCGGCGAACTCGACTGGACAACGAACGAAGGGCATGGCGATGGGGCAGAACGATCAGAGCCGAAAATTGTTTTGCCCCCATTGTTTTGCCGTTGCTCCGAGGATGGGGGAACAATCGTGCAATGGGACCAATTGGACAAATAGGACTTGTAGGTCGCACCTGTCCTATTGGTCTATCGAGAGCGACACGCTTCGCCGCAGAGGTTGGACCAACCGACCTCAATTTGGCGAATTGTTAAACTGCAAGGGTGCATTAGACCGACGCACTTTAGGTCCGGAGCGACGCTGCGTCAGAGTGAAACACCGACGCGGCTTCCGGCCGACTCAAACCCGCCTCGGTCGATGAAACCTCAGCAAGACGAAAGCGCTCTCACGACATCCAAGCCATAACGATGACGAACAGTAACGCAGCGATGGCGAACGTGACCATTAGCCCTCCACAGCCAATGGAATTGTTGGACCCACCTACATCGCCGAAAAAATCAAAGTCGTCTAGCAAGGTACTGACTCATTGGTGGATTGAGTGAAAGGCCGATGGCAGTTACCCGCTGGTCTCAGCAGCGCGCCGCCCATACCCAACGATGATTTCGAACTAAAGGTTTGACTCCGGAAGCGCATCTTGACGAGGATGCCTTTCGTCGCTTCTTGCGACTCCTCCGTGGAAAGAAATTTCTTTGGATCTCCATGCAACTCGTTTCGCAAGAAAGTGTAGAACGTTCGCTTCGCATGGATCGGGTAATCGAGCTACTTTTTTCTCAGTTCCGGGCAATTTTTCTCCAGCCATTTCGCTGCGGACTCGGCATCGACGGTCCCGAAGACTCGGCCCTCGATCTTCTGTTGTGCCTGCCGAATGCGACGAGACACCACCTGACTCTTGATGGCTTCATCCTCGTTCATTCCCAACTTCGTCAGCACACTCTTGATCCAATCACCGGCGAAGACCTCGATCACAGCGTCTTCCAGCGAAAGGTGATGTGAGAACCGACAGCGGCAGGGTAACTCATCTGCGAACGCTTCGAGACGATCAAAGACGAGTCTTTAGAGAACCGACGCCCAGCGATGAGCAATCGTTGTCAAGTCGGGGGCGGCTTTCCCATTGGCCCCCGCGAAATAATGCGACTCGATCGCGGAGATGTCGCTGGCCAGTTGACTGCGACGATCTTCGGAAAGCAAGTCGTGTTGCTCGGCGTTTCGCAACTGCGTTAAGAGCCCGAACGGGGTGACCGCCTGCTCGTTCGTTTCCGCAACCTCGGCCGGCCGACCGCGAGACGAGCGGATGGCGACGATCAGGCTGGCCAATAGAATCAGCCCCGCCGCGACGCACAAACCGATGATCGTCCACGCCCTCTTGTTGGAGCCATAGTCGTGAACGAGCGAGACCGTGGATTCAACGTCCTCCAGATCCGCATCAACGTACCGTTGATAGGTCACTTCGTTGATCTCAGCGACCGGGCTCGGGAAAGTGAATTGATCAGGCGCCGGCGCGGCCGGGTCCGCCGAGGCGTACTTCAACGTCCAAGTCCGCTCGGACAGCACGATCGGTTCGACCGATTCCTTGTCGAATTCGATCACGCTGACGTCGGAATCTTCGACGTCGACCAGTTCGAATCCGGGGACGTTCGTCTGGACAATCTGATCGATGGCCGGAACGAGTCCCCGGCCCGTTACCCGGGTCTCGACAATCAGTTTGCCCTCGGCCGACTGCCGCTCGTCCAGCAATTGAACCATGTCAAGTTTGCCGCCCGTCTTCGACGGTGCCGATTCGTCGGCGTCGATCGGGATCGGACTCGACTCGATTGGCAACGCGACATAGCCGGAGGTGTCCAAGAAATCGAGATCGATCTGGAGAGCGGGCAGCCGATCGACTTCCGGTCCGCGGGCTTTCAACAACAAATAAGCGTACGGCGTGACCCGCCAGCCGTTGCCGACGTCACGGCTTTTGGTTTCCGGATGATTGAACGTGACCGAAAGGATTTCGAATTGATCTTCGAGCGCCGCGATGGAAGCGTCTTCGAACTTGTCGCGATAATCTTCCGTGGGGCGGCCGTAGTTGTACGAATAATAGGATCCGCTTTTTTGGTTTTGAAGATACTTTGAGAACCCGCCAGACTCTCGTTCAAGCTCCTTGGTGTGTCGAAGATCGACGTACACGCCGAAGGGCTCGGTGTGACCGACTCGGGCATCTCCGTCGATTCGAGACACCAATTCCAATTCGGTGACCAAGTCTTTGTAATAGTCATAGACTTTCCTCGCCTCGACCGCCTTGGGATCGTTCTCGTCGACCAATTGGAAGCCGGCTTCGAGATAGCGGAACTTGCATGCCGGACTGACCGCACTCATGCGAGTGAACAGTGAATTGGCCAGTTTCTCGCGATGATCTTTGCCGACGTCGCCTTCGAATGAATCGAGCGCTGCTTTGATCCGCTCGATCTGACGCCCGTCCGGGCGATTATTTTCGCTGACGCCGCCAAGATCCGTTGCACCGAGCGAGGCATAAAACCAACGATCGAACGCCTCGTTGGACTGCTCTCGCTCCGGCAACTCCGGGGCCACATCGACGTAGGCATTTGCCGCCTCGGCGAACACATCAAACGCCGCCTGGCGTCGTTTGCTAAAGTCAGACGAGGGATCCACTTCCTGAATAAAATCGTTTTCGTCATGCAGGATGCATGCTTTGGAGAGCAAGAGTTGCCAGTTGCCGGGGTGTTGCTTCAAGGCGCGATCGAGGACGCTTTCGGCGACGTCGTAACCGCGCACCACTTCCGCTTGGATGTCGTTTTTCTTGCGGTTCGTCTTGTTGTCCCGCTGGACGTTGGGGTCGCGCCAAATCCCGGCCAGGTTTTGCCGCATCTGATCGATCAATCGAGCCATGGTGCCGGCTTCGATCGAACCCCACGCACCAAACACCTTTTCGATGTCTTGGACGTCATAAACCTCGGCCACGCTGTGGCAGGTCATGAAAGCGCCGACCAACAGGTTTTCGTCCAGATCTTCGTCGAGCGGCAGGGCGGAAAGTCGCTCGATCCAACTCGATAACTCCGCCAGATTCCGTTCCTGTTTGGAACGCGTCAGTGGAATTTTGTCCGCTTTCTGTTCATAACCGTAGATGAACATGTAGTAATTGGTTCGCTGCCGTTCCTGATTGGGGTTGTGATCCTTTGTCCAAACCCTCAGAAACTCCTCCGCCAGTTCGCGCGCCGTTTCCGGGTTGGTTTTCGCCAGCGTCTCGATGTACGGAAACGCTTTTTCGGGCTCGTTGACCTTCAACCAAAGTCGGCACATCATGGTCGTGTAATTCGATTGCAAACCGGAATCGATCGTGTCAAACCAGTCGCCGGTCGGAGCGGTGTCCAGAATGGTTTCGACTTTGACCGGATTGATCCTTCGCAGCGCCATCTGTTGGGCCTGATCGACGCCGCCGGTTTCTTCGACGTAATACAAATTCCCGTAGCGGTCACGGCGCATCGAGGATCCGTATCGGCTGCTGGCGGAGTGTTGCTGGGTGACGCCGGCTTCCTTGAGCCAGTTTGAGGCGAGCAGATTCAAGATCTCGGTCCACTGTCTATCGATCTCCGCGTCCGTGTCGAGAAACGCTTGGACGGCGGCCGACTGGAGTTTCAGATTTTCGCCGCGTGTGTTCGCGTCCTGGGGCATTTGGGCGAGTCGTTGAGCCGTGGAGGTCCCGAGTTTGGCCACCAATTCCTGTCCCCGTTCGGCGTGTTTTGTGAAGCTTTCTCGCAACCACTGCTGGCCCAAGTCGTCGGCCAGTTTGGGCGCGAGCATCACCGCTCGCGTCAGTGCTTCGGTGCGTGCGGCTTTTTTCTTGGGATCGTCGTCCGAGATTTCGAGGGCAGCCAACGTGTTTTCCCAGGCTTTCACCCGGAGAGATTCTTGGGGATCGTCTTTGTAGAGCGCCAGGTAATGCTTGGCCAACAAGTTCAACGCATCGATATTCGCGGCCGCAATCGCATCCTTCGGGGAAGGCAGAAAGTCTGCCGTCTTGTCGTCACGCGAGGAAAAACTGAGCAGCATGGCGATGTTCTGTTTGGGAAGCAGTTCACCGCTTGCCTCTTTCATCGCATCGATAAACTCGTCGACCGGACTGCCAGCGGCGATGCACATCCGCACCAAACCCGCCAGCTTTCTCAATTGCTCGGCCTTTAGTCCGGCCGGTGCGTCGTTTTTGGGCTCATCGCCGGAGGCATTCTCTGGTTTCTCGCTTTTTGTATCGGCTTGTTTTTCTTTCGACGCCTTCTCATCGGCACCTTCGCGAATCTCGGCGGGGGCCGACGCGATGATTTTCACGATGTCCTGCACATGGATGATGTTTTGTTCGGCGTACTCGATCGCCGGATTGTTCTTGCGGTTTCCGAGGATTGATTTCATAAAGCTCTTCATGTCGGCCGAAAGCCCCACGACCTCGTCAAAGTTCATGGTCGCCCGAGCGGCGAGTTGGTCGAGCAGGCGATCGTATGCGGCCACCGCTTCGTCACCGCTGAGTCGCTCACGGTTATTGAGCGTTTGTGCGAACTGATCCCAATCACCTCGCGTGACCGACTCGGTCAGTGTCTCCGTCGTTTCGGCAAACTGCTCTTTCTCAATTCTTTCCTGCTCCTTACGCTCTTGCTCCTCCTTTTCCTTGGCTAGTTTTTCGGCCTGTTCCTTGGCCTTCTGCGCTTTCTCTTCGTCGGTCAGGGTTTCTTCTGACTCTTCTGGTTTCTCTTCCGTCGGTTGCTTCTCTTCGACCTTTTTCTTTTCTTCGGCCGCAGCGTCGTCCTCGGCGTCTGCCTCGGTTTCGTCGTCCTCGGTTTCGTCTTGCTCCGGGGCCGACCACAGTTTCAGGATCGCGGACGGACGGCGATCAAAGACCAGCTTCTTGATGGCGGCCAAACGCTCCGCCTTGCGTTTGTCGGCCGCCTTCTGCTCGGCGTCGTCACTCGTTGCCGCGGCGGTCTCGGGCTGTTCGGACGTTTCGGCGGCGCCGGCCATTGCCGCTTCGTACTCGACGATCACGTCCGCCGAGTTAAACGGATTGGCACCGAACGGATCGACCCGCAGCGTTTGAGCTTGCGACTTTGACGCGAAGGTTGCCAAGCAAAGAAACAGACAGCTGCAGAGAAGGTGTCGAGACATGGTCATCTTGGAAACGATCGAGTTGCTTAGATCTTCAATGGTCTTGGGCGCCTACGCGAGGCTGGGAGCCCCGGAGCGGAAAAGGGGTCAGGTACGAATGGCACGGGCCTAGTGTTGGTGTGCAGGCTTTAGCCCAATACCGCTAAGTTAAGCGTGGTTTTGCTCAGGTTGGGGCCCGTAGGCTCGCGCCAAACGGCTGATAATCGATTGATATCAGCCGGTTCGCGCCAGCGTCCGGGCGCCTCCGCTTGTCTTAACTTAGTGGTATTGGGCTTTAGCCGCCCACTGTCGCTGCGTCGCAGCGACCGGGAATCGCCTAAAGGCTAGACACCAACGGTTGCTGAATCCTTTGTTACTTAAGCCCGTGCCATTCAGGTCAAATTTAAAAGTCGACGATGCACTAGGAACCACTTCCATCGGGAAGCGGACCGAGGTTCGAACCGGCGTCTTTCTTTTTGCCGGGCTTCTTCGATTGCTTTTTGCCCGGCTTGTCACATTGGCCTGAACAACAACCCTTGCATTGCGTCGGAATCTTCAACGCTTGCAACTCCGAGAGATCCATGCGGGCCAGTCGAATCGCCGACTCCAGATCCTGCTGGTAGGCGGCGAACTGCTCGGCGTCCTGTTCTCCCTCTTGCCGGCGAGTCGTTTCGGCAAGCATTCGATAGTGCTGTCGTGAAGCTTCGATCTCGGGCTCCCACTCTTCGGCGGGCAGTCCTTCCAAACGCATCAGCCACGTCATGTAGTACTGCGAGCTGGCGAGTGTGTTGCGGGTCTCGACGATCAAAGACGGGTCACAATCGTCGGCCGACTCCATCACGTCGAGCAGGCCTTCAAGGGCCACGCGGGCCTCAGGAAGCTTTCCGGAATTCATCTGCGTTTTCGCCATCGCGAGCTGAATCGCGAACCTGTCCTTCGCATCGCCCTCGGGGAGCTTGGCGAGTGCGTCGGCGTAGTGATCGGTCGCCGCCGCGTAGTCACCCTTGGTCTCAGACAGCGCCGCACGACGGATCATGGCGTTTGCATCATCGATCGCCAATTGGTCCTGACCGGGACCGACGTGATAGGCCCACGCGAGCAGTGGCAACGATAGCCAACAAAGAATCAGAAACAATCGCATCGTCCTTCTCCATCAAATGAATGGTGTGATTCAACTTACTATCGTACGCCAGGTCGGTACGTTGTGCCAAAGTGTTCAAGTAGCCAGGGCAGCACGGCGAGCAAAAAACTGCCGATTGCGGTCGCCATCAGGGCATATTCGCGTCGCGTCCAGGGCTCTTTCTGGTTCTGGACACCTCGCAGGGCGATTCCGGCGACCAGCTCCGACGGCAAATGCCGCTTGTTTCCGTCGTGGTAGGTGCCGCGTAATCGAGTCGCGATCTGACGCAGCATGAAGGTGTCTTGTTTGGATTGTCGGCCGTCGATGAAGGAGCCTTGGGACGGATCGCCGACACCGACGACCAGCACGCTGGCGACCGAGGCCGGCATCGACGGCATGCCTTGAGGCGGAACCGTATCGCCGTCGGACAGCAGGATCACCGTGGTGCTGCCCGGATTCCATGGCTTGGCGATTTCGGCCGCTTCCCGCAGCCCATCCAGTAGACGAGTCTTGCCCGATTCGAACGCTTGGAACAGTGGCAAATCGCCGAGCACGCCGTCGATGACATTCAAGTCCTTGGAATCGACCACCACCGGTTTGGCACCGTTGTAGACCGCGATCGCAGAAACACGGTATTGCTCGGTGGTCAATCGTTCGAACAACGACCGCATCAGGTCACGGCCGCGCCCCTTTCGCGATTGTTTCCCGGTCGGCCCGGCATCCTCCAGCCGCATGCTGGGCGAAACGTCCAACACGATCAACAAGTGCTGCTCCTTGCCCGGTTGCACTTCGCCCTCGGGGCGGAACGATTTCGGCTGCACGACCAACAGCGTACTGAGCCCCCAAGCGACCGCGACCGCCGCAAGCAGTCGTATCCCGGGCGCCAGCATCGCCCACGGACGGGGCGACTCGGACGGGCCGAACGCCAGAGGTGCCAATCGAGCGCAGCGTCGAAAATGCACGACTTCGGCGATCAACATCATCGCAAACGTGAACAGCGTGATCCCTTCGACTACCACGGCGTGTACCTTAAGCCGTAGGATCCGATGATCAAGCAACCCAACAATGACAGCCCCGCGATGGCGGGCGGCAAGAACTGATCGTGGGTTTCCGCCGCCACGCGCTGAAGTTTCGTCTTCTGCATGGAGTCGATTCGCTGGAAGACCGCCGCAAGCGCTTCGTCGTCACCCGGCGAAAAGACTTCTCCGCCGGTGAGGTAGGCGATGTTCACGATCTGCTCCGGCACATCGCCCGGGGCGACATGCACGTCGTACACGATGATCCCGTCGCTCTTGAGCGCCTTGGCGATTTCGGCATCGCGGCCTCCGTAGAGGTCCGCACTGGAACCGTCGGAGATCAAGATGATCATTCGGTCACCCTGCTCACGCTCGAGCAGTGTCTTTCGGCAAGCCTCCAGCCCTTTGCCGATTCGCGTTCCGCCCCCCAAACCTTGCGGCAACGGACGCCTGGGATCCATGAACGGCAGTGCGTATTCGAACGCGGACGTGTCGGTGGTCAATGGAACCCACTGCAACGTTTGGTCGCTGAAGAACGTCAACCCGAACGCGTCACCTTCGCGGTAGCCGACGAATTCATTGATCGCCTGCATCGAGGCTTCGTATCGAGTTTGATCACCGAACGAGGCCGTCATGCTGCCCGAGATGTCGACGCAGAACTCGATGTTCGAAAGTGCCCGCCTGGTTCGCGGCGCCCCCGACGTTTGCGGTCCGGCCAACAAGAAAATCGCCACCCCGAGCAATAGCGGTGGCGTTGATTCGAAGACGTTGATCAATCGTCGAAGCCCCCGACCCTCGGGTTGAATCCCGTGATCGATCGGTATCGCAACTTCACGCCCCGAGCGGCGCCACATCCATGCCAGCAGCGTGATCGGCAAGATCAGCAACAGAAGTATCAACGGTTGAGTAAATCCGACGATCATGTTCGGAGGTCGTCTCTGGGTGACTGGCTGGCCGCGGTCGGTTGCGGTTGGGCGTCCAAACGATCTTCGATCGGTCGCAAAAGTTCATCCAAGTCGACCGACGGATCACTGCCCGGAGCGTGTAACCACGTTTCCAAACCGCGGAGCATCGGACCGGCATCCGGGTGGTTTTTCAGTTGCTGAGACAGCTCGGCCGGCGGCAGGTCGCCGAGGTCTAGTTCGTCGCGCCAAAACGCCATCACCGCGCGCTCCAGCGAGGCGCGTTCCTCGGCAGGCAGCGTACCGTTGCGGGCCGACCGAATCAGGGGCCGTAAGCGATCCGCCGGTGACAGGGTTTCCTGTTCCGCTTCTCGTCTTTCGCGCATCGGTTTCCGCCCGCCAAAGATCAACGCGAACAAGCCGGCGACCCAAACCAGTGTGGCGATCGCGGCCCATAATCGGTATCCGCCGAAACGACGGATCTTTGTCGGACGAAGCGATGTCGGGAAAACCTGTCCCTCCGGCAAGATCGATTCGTACTCGACGATGATCTCGGGAAGATCGTCTGGAGTGGTTCCGTCGGTTCGTTGCAAGTATTCGGATAGGTTGTACTCACCCGGTTCGAGCGCGTAGTACTCAAAGTCGTAGCGGTGGTCGGTGCCATGCGGATAAACCGCGACGATCCGCAACACAAAGGGCGCATGCCGGTCTTCCAGAGGCCGCACCTCGAGTTCCGGTCCTGGCAAGACGACCTGTTCGATCCGCTCGGGCATGCCGACCGTGGGCGGTGGCGTTTCGGCGTCCACGTGCGATGCACAAGCACCTATGATCGCGCACACAAGGATCAGACTGAGCCGTAACATTTCATCGAGCTCCCTTCCCGAGTAGTCCGCGTGCGGCAAAGAATTGCCGTAACCGGATCGCGATCAGCTGATCCGTCTCCAACAACAGATGGTCGACGCCGGCGCGGCGAAGCGTCTCTTTTGCGGCCGTCGGATCGAGCAACCGGGAGCGGCCGTGCCCGATAAACACGCGACCGCTCTCCGCTTCGCGTCCGCGATAGAAGCCGGTCCGGCGCAGCTGTTCTTCGGCCGGATCACGCATTTGCAAGACACAGCAATCGTGTCGTTGACCGAGCCGTTTGATGATTGGCAGCGACGACGGATCGTGCAGGTCACTGATCACGACCAACATCACACGGTTGGGCAAGCTCGGCCCCAGCTCGACCAGACGCTTTCCCAGCTCCGTCGACTCGTCGTGACGATACGTCCTGAGCATGTGGAGCCATTGCAGCACACGATCCTTCGATAGCGACGGCGGGACATGCAACGCCTTGCTCCCTGCACCCAAGATTCCGACGGGGCTGATTCGGTCCAGACATGCCAGCGCCAGCGCTCCGGCGACCTGAACGGCAATTTCGTATTTGCTCTTGCGATAACTGGAAACGACCATTGAGGCCGACGTGTCGACCACCAGATACACCGGCATCCGCTTGGGCGTCTCGTACTCTTTGACGAACAACTTGCCGGTTCGCGCGGTGACCCGCCAATCGATCAGCTTGACCGGATCGCCGGGTTCGTAAATGCGCGACTGGGCGAACTCCAATCCCGAGCCCAAAAACGGCGAACGGTCGGTGCCGTAACTCAAACTGTCGGCCAACCGCTTGACGGCAATCATGAACTTCCGCGCGTCCAACGGCTCGACCGCGCCGAGCGTGCCGGTGTTGTTCGATCGGGGGTGACTCGCTTGAGTCATTCGGATTTGCCTCTCGAAACCTGTGATGGGCGGCGGGTCTCACCGCGGCGGATTGGGCAGCACTTCAGCCCGATCGGGCGCTCAGCCGGATCGCCGCTAGACGGTTTGGCCGTTGCGACCGGCCACCTTGCGGCCGACACCGGCCATGATTTGCTGCAGCACGTCAGTTCCGGTCAGCCCGTCCGCCAACGCTTCGTAATTCAAACGGATCCGGTGCAACATCACGTCTTCGGCGAGCGCGAACAAGTCATCCGGCACAACGTAATGTCGACCTTGAATTAACGCGCGGGCGCGGGCCGACTTGATCAAAGCGATTCCCGCCCGCGGGCTGCAACCGAAATCCAACCGATCATCCTGCCGGGTTTGATTGACAATCTCGACCACGTGATCGGCGAACGTTTCGCTGACATGGATATCCTGAACGGCTTCCATCGCGGCAATCAAGTCACCACCGGTTCCGACCGGGCTGTGTTCCAAAACATCGAATTCCGTTCGCGCGACCGCACCGGATCCTTCACGCCGAATCCCCAGCCGCGCGTTCCTCATCAACACTTCGCGTTCCTCTTCCGGCGTCGGGTACGTCAATCGATGGCACAGCATGAATCGGTCCAACTGTGCTTCGGGCAATTCAAACGTTCCGGATTGTTCCACCGGGTTTTGAGTCGCGATGACCAGAAACGGAGCCGGCAGTGCGAACGTTTCGTTACCGATCGTCACCTTGTGTTCCTGCATCGCTTCCAACAAGGCGCTTTGAACCTTCGGTGCGGCACGGTTGATTTCATCGGCGAGCAACAGGTTCGTGAAGATCGGACCTTGGTGAACCCGAAAGTCATTGGACTTTTGGTCTAGAATTTCGCTTCCGACGATATCCGACGGCAATAAGTCGACGGTGAACTGAATCCGGCTAAACTCCAGGTGGACACTTTTCGCCATCGCGGACACGAGCAACGTCTTGGCCAAACCCGGCACACCCTGTAACAACACATGCCCACCGGTAAACAACGCGATCAAAAGCCGTTCCACCACGATCTCTTGGCCGACCACCACCTCTGCGATCCGGCTGCGGATGCGGTCGATGAAGGCATGCGTTTCATCAAAATTCATCTCATTTCGGCGCTTCGACGTTTCATGCATCGCTGAATCTGTCATTCGCTCTTCCAACCTTGTCACCATCGAGCCGTTCTCGGAAATCCGAATCGATGTTAATACATCCCGGCTGATCGAGGGGGCCCAAAATTCGCGAGTTCTCCAATTTCATCCGTGTCTTCACCCTTCCCGTCCGCGCACGAGTACACGATGTCTTCATTGCGAAAGAAATAGGAATCGCCCGTCTCCGACGTATTCTCCAATGACCTTCCTTTCATTGGCTCCTTCATACCATTCCGTGCTTTTTGCGCAAATCACCGCAGGTGTGTCAGAAACAAGTTCAGCCGCAAACCGCACATGCCAAGTTTCGTTGTCGTTTCTGCCAATTCGATCCCAGTGACCAAAACTCACTGAAGCAGAGGGACGATCGGAACGGTCGTCATCCATCAACGCATTGGGAAATCGCATCTCTGTACCACCGTTGGTCCAGCTAACGTCGGATTCTGCAAAGTGAAGGAGTGGAAGATCGTGCGAGACGGTTTCAAACGTTTCGTTGTTTGATGTCAGACGCCAATCCCACGGTTGATCGGAACGCGTGTGGGTTTTCAACGAAGTCCATGTCGCTGGGGAAAACGCCGTAACGGAGCCACACGGCACGGTCCTCTGGCACGATGACACGAAAGATGATCGGTGGTGATTCTTCTTCGATTTGGATGCTTGGAACACTGCGAAACGAAACGACCGAGCCGCCTCGATCAACCAACCCTCCGTATTTGAGTTGCAGGTCCGCAAACTTCTCCTGTGCTTTTTCACGCATCCGTCCAATGGACTGATACTGATCCCGGAGGGCAGCGTTGGTTCCTTTTTGAATCGAATCCTGCCGTTCCAGGTCGACAAGTCGCAGGCGAATCCGCTGGACCTGCACGTACGCTAGGCCTAGACGCGACAAGCTCACGACAGCAGAAATTGCAATCGCGACAAGGACCGCATTCGCAAGACGAGAGTTACTCATGAACTGCATGAGGGCACGTCAACGGGCGTATCGCTGGCTGAAAGAGTTTTGCGATCTCCAAATCGCTCACTCCACTTCATTGTCCCCAAAAAGACGTGTTAAATTGGGACAAACACGCTCCGGTGGCCGGAGTCTCGTACCATCATCGTCCAATCAACCCGCCAGGTGAGAACGCCATCGATTACGTGATTGAGTCACCGAACTGGGCAACATAGCCGGGCTGGCCGTCGAAACCCGCGTGAACCTGTCGCATCGCGGCGAAGACTTGAGATCGCTGAATTCCGGGTTTGAGACGGTCGGCAGCGGCTCGCCGACGGTTTGCTTCAAGCTTCGACGGCAATTCGACGGCCTGACTGATCGCTGACGGGGATAAGAAGCTCTGTCCCACCCCCGCCTTCATCTCGTCCACTGAGTCGCCTGCGACATTGCCATTTCGTACAACTCGACTCTCACTATCAATCCGCAGCGGCGCCCCGACCAGCAAGTTGTTCCCGTGTAGCGAATGCACCATTTGCCACGGTCGGTTTGCCAATTGAGTTTCGGTTCGCGTGCCATCTTCCAGATTCCCTGGGTCACCAACTTGGGCCACTAAACTGCGGCCAACCCTGCTTTAGTGGCCCAGCGGGCAGTTCGGCAAGAAGTGCCGAAGAAGCAAAAACACTGCAATTTACGGTGTTTTCAAGTCGGGGCGACTAGATTCGAACTAGCGACCTCTACGTCCCGAACGTAGCGCTCTACCAGGCTGAGCCACGCCCCGATGGTGGGATTGTGATGCGGGTTTCTTTGGAAAATCAACCCCTCACGGATCTCTTCGCTCGGTTTGCTTCTCGATCAACGGACCTACGCAACCCGAGCGGACGCGTAATATAACCTCGCCCCGCCGAGCTGCAAATACCCACCTGAAAACTCCTCCGACCGCTTTTTCCCGTCTCAACGCCGGAGCGGATGCATTTTGCCGCTGTGAATGGGTTCCGGGGGAGGGACGCGGTTGCGGGCTGATGTTTCTGCCAACGCTCCTGACCGACTCTGCGGCGTGGGGTGCGAAACCGACGGCTTGTTCCGCTACGGTCGTGCATTGGGAGCGGCGAGTAGGCCGGTTTGGGCGAACCGTTGCAGCTTCTGCTCGACGACGGCGCGGAGTTGCTCCTGGGTGGGGGTGACCGACTGGAGTTCTGTTTTCGGATCCGGCGATTCGGCGTCCGGTGACTCCGCCTGCATCGCGACTCCATAGTCGAGCAGCGCGGCGGCGATTTGATCGATCGTCGCGACGCCGTCCATGCGTTTGATGATCTCCCGTTCGAAGTCGTCCAGGTGGACCGATTCGTGCCGCAAATTGGTCACCCGACTGTCCTGTTCGGCTTGATGGCGGATCAGTTCGGTCGTGCCCGGCGTCGGGTCGAGTTCAACGGTGCAGCCGGACGATGCCGCGTAGAGCCCAACGAGACTGGACGAATACAGTTCCAAAAACGTCTCGTACAACTCATGATGACACTCTTGGATACCAGGTCGCTGTTCGGCCGGCATGGCTTGGCGAGCGATGTCGGCCAAGGCATCGATCGAAATGTCGCAGGGCCAGATCGATGCGAGATGGCGGAACGCGTTGACTTGGATCGGATTGCCGACGGTCAGGGTGCGGCCAGAGGCGTGCTCGAAAACATGCGTGTCGCGTGATTCGTCCGCGTCCGCGTCTGCGTCCTCGGGCTGTTGTTCGGCCAACGGTGAGTTGACGTACAAACCCTTGAGCCGCTCCGGGCCGATGGCTCGATCGAGTTGGACGTCGCAATGGCAGAGCAGTGATTGCCGAAACTTTCGATTGCGAAGAAAGTCCAGATACTGTTCCATCTGCACCAACCCAGGCGCGATCTTCGACAACGTTTCCCGCGTTTCGTCACCGTACTCGTTGGGAATCATGCTCGCGAATTGAGCTTCGCACATGAACCGTAAACCACTCGCTTCGGCGCGGGAAACGAACTGGTGAAAGAAAAGCGGTTCGTTGTAGTCTTCGAGATGTTCATGATAGATGTAACTGTCTTCGCTGGCCCGCACGATGCTCAGTTCTTCGTGCAACAGTTTTTCATGAGCGTCTTGATTCTGTTGGACCGCCGAGGCGAGAAAATCGACGAGGGCACGTGACTGATTGATCTTGGTTTGCGTGTCATCGAATCCCGACGCGTGATAGCTCATCATTTCACGCACGCCGCGCCGCAGGTACCAGCCCGGGTAGGTGTTGTAGCTGACGTAAGCCACCCCGTTTTCGGCGAGATGGTGACGGCAGACGGATAAGATTTTTTTTTGAACCTCTGGCGGAACCCACGAATAGACTCCGTGGCAGATGATGAAATCGAATTTGCCTTCTGAGGAATCGAATTCGAGGATGTCCTGATGTCGCAGCGTGATGTTGGTCAGCGACAAGGCGTCAATGACTGGCTTGCCCTCCTCGATCTGACGCTTCGACGCATCCAAGCCCAAGAATTCTGAATCGGGAAATCGGGCAGCCATCGGAATCAAGTTGCCTCCCGCGGCAGATCCGATTTCCAAGACGCGACACCGCGAAACGTCCGCCGGCTGCATCCCAAACAGCTGTGCCAGGGCGGCTAGATTGCGCGGGTGACTGGACGCGTAGGGATAGCTGGCATAGGGATACTCGTCGTAGCTGAACGGTGGCGTGGATTCGGAGGACATGGAGTGCACAAACGTTGGGGTTTGCGGGGCGAGAGGGCGGATGGGAGCGATGGGCAGCAATCTTGAGGGCGGTCGAGCGTCTGGTGTGGGCGGGAAACAACGGGGAGTGAGATTCCGGGTCGTCGATGCGGGATTGACAGGCTGGATTGACAGGCTGGAAGCCTATCCCACTTGTTGGCTGGTGCTTGGTGACCGGCGATCGGCGATCGCTTCGTGGAACCCTCCCTTCGCTTCGCTCGACCCTCCCTGCGAGGGAGGGTGACTTTCATTACTTGCTTTCGCAGCAGCACGGTGCAATCGTTACGTTCGGCAACCTTTCACTGTCATCGGGACGGCGTAAACCGTTCATCCCGTAAAAGCATCTCTGCGCGATGCTTGTGAGCGGACGAGGTGCGGAATCGTCGAAGAGAGTATAGCGCTGTGCGTTCGCGTCGCAACGGGCACCGCGTTCAGCAGGCCACCATGCCGAAACGCTCCCCCTATTGTTCCACGGCACGATGCCAGACGGGACACCCATCTTGATTTGAGCAGAACGGATTATCATGCAACCGAATCAACAACCGTCGTGGCAGGCAGCGGCAAAGAAGCGGAGTCGCGCCAAGCTGGCGCGGGACCTGCGGCGGGCGGCGATCGTGATCGGTCTGATCGCTCTGACAGTTGTCCTGGTGTTTCTGTTGTTCCCGCCCTTTTTCGCACCACAAACTCACTTGGTGCTGCTGGGATCACGTGGCAACGAGGCGTTCAACACGCCGCCGATCGCGTTCGTGACCGAAGACTTGGAGGCGATCGCGTCGATCGAAGAAGCGAAGGTTCGTGATCAGAGCGACATCTTGCATTCGGCACAAACGGCCAAGAACCTGTCAAACCGATTGGCGGAGGCGGGGATTTCGTCGCGTGACAACCTGATCTTGTACATCAATGCGCACGGGGTCACCGACAACGCGTCCGCCTACTTGCTGTGTGATAACTTTGACCTGCGGCAGCCGGAACTGGGGCGTGTGTCGGTTGAAACGCTGATCGACCAAGTTCGGCAATCGCCGGCGGCCACGAAGTTGATCCTGATCAATGCGGGTACCATCGACTATGACCCTGGACTGGGCGTCCTCGGCAACGACTTCCCTCGGCTGTTGGAACAGACGGTGCACCAATCCAAGGACCCTTCTTTGTGGGTCTATTGTTCTCATTCGTCCCTGCAGTACTCGCATGTTTCACGCGCGGCCCGACGAAGTGTTTTTGGGATGTTTGTCGGCGAAGGGCTCAAGGGTGCCGCGGACCTGGATCATGATCAAGCGATTCAGTTGAGTGAACTGGTCGCGTTCACGTCGGCAAACGTCTCCAAGTGGGTCGCCCAAAGCACCGACCGCGGAGCACAGCAGATTCCGCAACTGATCTGGGGCGGTGGTCCAACTGGACAGTCGGATCCCAAACTGCTGACGTTGTTTGAACAAGATCCGGATCAGGAATTGACGGCCGCGTCGTTGATCATTCCCCCCGACGATTCGGTCGGCGGCGGCGGATCGTCCGCCCGTTCGGGCAGGGTTCGCGGCCTGCTGCGGCGACAACAGGTCACGCTGGCATCGAATCGGATCGCGGGCGGGGGCGTGAAGTCGAAGGACGTGGCGGACGCGGACAGTGCCCCCGGCGCGGACAGTGCCCCCGGCGCGGACAGTGCCCCCGGCGCGGACAGTGCCCCCGGCGCAGAAGCCGGAGGAAGCGACGGCGATCTTTCGGCGGCCGAGGGTCCAGCCGACGCCGCTGCTGAGGACGCCGCAAACGGAGCCGCAAGCACGGACAAGTCTGGTGATGCGGGCGATGCGAAATCGACCGCCTCCGAGGCTGACCGGAAGGCCAAGGCCAAGCAACTGCTCACCAAGGCCTGGCGACTGCGCGATGCGGCGTCATTGGCGTGGTCGGCGGCCGATCCGAGTTTCAGTCCGGTCGAAAACAAACCACACCTGTGGCGTGAATTGCAGGCCGAATTGTTGGCCTTTGAACAGCAACTTCACGGCGGCAAGGGATACGATCCCGAGAAGATTGAAACCACACTCGAAGACTCCTTTCCCGCCAAAGCACCGAGCGGTCCGTCAGCTGGGGCGACATCGAAAACCACACCGCCTCTCGCGTCACTGTTTGGTCACGCATCCGACGACACCGTTTCCCTGTTGGCCGTCCTCGAACCGGAACAGGCTCACAGCCTGGCACTGGCACAATCGGCTGCCGTGATTCGCGGCCAATCGCTGGACATCGATGTGAAGGGATTGCAAGCGGCATTGGAGCAAGAAACGCGCGAGGCCTTTGACGAATGGCTGAAAACACGCTGGCGTCGGGAGTTTTCCGGTACCGTTGAGATGGCGTTTTTGAAGCGTCTGGCCGACTCGCCGGAGCTGGATTGGGAACTGGTTCAAATCGCAGCGTTGACGTGTTTAGCGGGAGAGCGGGTCGCGGCACTGGATTTGTTATCGCCGGGCTGGATGCGAGTGGACGTCGAGCGGGCCGACCAGTTTCGTTTTTTTGCCGAACAGCTGGTGTTTGACCAAGTCGGTTTGCAGTGGCCACAGCGATGCCGAACGTTATTCGAAGACGCGGGAAGAATCTACGCGGCCGCCGAGCTTGAATTTGTAGAGGTGCGTCGGGCCGAACGTGCGTTGGGCGTACTGCTGGCGAAGCTGCCGTCGTTGATGCACTGGCATCTGATGTCTCGGTTTGTGCCCGATCGCCGTTCGGTCATCCACGAAGATCTTTCGACACTGTTGAAACTCTCAAGTGAGCTTTCTGGATTGTTGAACCATCCGGGGCAGTCGAATGTGGCAACGGTGTCGAAGGTTCGTGAGCAGTTGGAATCGATTCAGTCACGCCTGGAAGCCGCCTGTGGAGATGTCGCGGCAGAACGACTATTGGCACAAACGGCGACACCGGGAGATTCCTATCGAGCCGATCTGTTGCTCAAGACGCCGTTGTTGAGTTCGGCGCTGCGGAATGATCTGTTGGCAGCGATGGACCAAAGGGATCGGCAACTGGCGTCCAACTACGATCTGGCCAACGTCACGATTGAGGACGCGTCCGCCATGCCACTGGCCGGTGCAAGCTCACTGGCCGATGCAAGTCGCACGCCTTCGCCGGCAGATTGGCGGTTTCTGTTCGAACAGGCTCAATTGGAATCGCAATACGTCGGACTGTCGCACTTGGAGGGCGTCTCTGCGGACGCGTTTGCGGCAATCACCGCGGCGCGTGAAGTCGACGCGGCATTTCAATCGTTCGAGGTCGTCTATCGAACGATGGACGCGGACGATGCGGCGAACGTCTCGGAACTCTGGAACCGACATCTGAAATTTGGTACCGCGCTGCAATCGTTTTACCGCTCGGCAGCGGAAGTCGATGGTGCGTTGTCACCGTGTGCTGCGTCTCCAGCGGCGTCACGCATGGCGATCCGCTTGTTGCGCATGCTCGATCCGCGTGATGCGTGGCAGTTGGACAATGTTGACGTGAACTCACTGTCTTTGGCGACACAACTTCGTTCGACCATACAGTGGCAGGCCGAACGTCTCGAACAGATGTCGACCTACCGCGATGGACACCAATCGGCGACGTTTGCCGAGTGGGCGGAACATTACCGAACTCAATCCGCACGACTCTGCCGCGTCTCGGCATCGGTCGCCGAACCGACACGAATCAAGATCACGACACCGGCGACGGTCGACCTTCAATACCACGACTGGCAGCAGGTGATTCTGGGGCTTGAAAACCCCAGCGACCGCGAGGTTTCGATCACAGTTTCGTTGGAATACGAAGGAGAATTGGTCGACGTGATCAACGTTGCCTCGAGTGAATCGAACGATTCGGAGGCGGGCGGCCGATCGATTCAGCCTGAATTCTTCGACACCCCGTCACAATTCGGAACCTGGCGGTCAAAGCCGATCACCATCGCGGCGACGGGTACGGTGACTTTGCCGATGAAGATCGTCCGGCGCGACAATGCGTCCGAAACGACCAAGCTGGTGGTGGACGTGTACGAGCGATCCGAGTTGACACGTGCGGAATCCAAGCCACCCGTTCTGCTGACGCGGCGAACGCTTGATGTGATGTTGCCGGTTGCCGAGGTCTACGTCCAACGCGGCGCGGCGACGTTCGTGTCCGACGTTGAGGGAGTGGAGTTGTTGCCGCATCCCAATCGGCTGGAGAAATTTCGGTTCGGTGTCGTCAATCATGCTTCGCGGACCAAACAGATCTCGATGCGCTGTTATGCCCTGGGTCAATCTTTGATCGGCCCGCTGCCATCGGACCCGAGCAAGTTGTTGGTCGGTGCGTTGCCGCTGGCCAGTTTTGACGTGAGCGTTCCCGGCGACGGTCAACCGGCGTTCCCCAGTGCCGGAGACGCTGAACAAGCCGACGGAGAAGACGCGGAGGCGAACGATGCAACACCCAAGCAGGATGATGCGGGCAAAGTCGAAGAAGAGAAAGCCGAACCGATCGAGTCGACCGACATGCCACACGGAATGTTGGTCGAATTGAGCGACCGCGATACCGGGCAATCGACCTATCGGCACGTCCGTTTTGCGATCCAACGTCCGCGCCGGTTCGTCTCACCGCGCGTCGGCTTTGACACCAAGAAGCAGCAGATCACCGTGGAAGTCAGCGCGGTTGACCCGAGTCGGCTGCCCGAGGGGGCTCCGGTCCGTGTCGAGTGCCGGTTGGCCGACGACCGCAGCGGCCGCACCAGGGGGAAGCTGCAAGGGATGATCACCCGCGCGAGTCCGACCACGAATCTGTTCATTGCGACGACGGCACCGCCGCCGAATGTCGCACGGGTTTACATCGACGTCGACGGTTATCCCCGGTCGTTCATCTTCGATGTGCCTTGTGGCAAACACCTGACGAATGTCCCCGAAGTCACCGATTCGGTCGATCTGCGGATGACGACGTCGTCAAAGGGTGGAATTCTGGGGGCGACGAAATCGATTCCCGTTGCGGTTCAGATCGATGCACCGGTTGGATCGTTCGAGAACGGGCGAGATCACTTGAACCTTGGAATCGATCTGGACGGGTCGGGCGTGCCCCACCCCGAGGACAGCGTTCGATTGACGACCGATCGCGGTGTGATGATCGGGTTTGTCAAATCGACGCCCGACGGCACCGTCGAACTGACCAATGTCGTTTCGGACCACTTGATCGATCTGCCTGCGGAGCGACTGGAGAATCTGCTGATCGATGTCGCGGCCAGTTTGACCATCAACGACAAAACCCAATCGTTCCGCAAGATTGAGTTATTGATTGACACCGCGCCGCCGGTCGTCGGTCCGGTGACTCGAACCGACGGATTAAGTTTTGCGGCGGTCAACAGCCAAGTGGATTTTGAAGTCTGGGCCTGGGATGAGGGATCGGACGTGACGAAGGTGCAGGCAGCCTTTGACGTCGACGGAAACGGCGAGTTTCCCGCGGCGGGAAACATTTTCACGGCCTCCCGGACGTCCGATCGTCAGTGGATCTTGACCGTCGACTCGGGAGCCGACGCGGGCAAGAAATCGTTGCTGGTGCGGGGTGTGGATCGTGTCGGGAACGAAAGTGATCCGGTGGCGGTCGAAATGGAAGTCGTTTCGCCGACCGAGAGCACCAAGCGGGTCAAACAGCAGACCGTGAATCTGATGGGAACGATTCAGTTTCGCGAGAAAAACGTGCCGGACGCGGAAGTGGTTTTGACGGCCCTCCCGGAGGATCCCGCCGAGGCCACGGATGCGGCGTCCCCGGACGCCGCTGTGTCGGGGGTCTCCGTCCGTTCGACGGAGAATGGCGCGTATGTGATTGCGGGGGTGTCGCCGGGCAGTTATCGGTTGGCCGCGCGTGCGGTGATTCGCAATCGCGTCCATCGCATGGAGCAAGACGTCGAAGTGACGATCGGGCCGGAGCGGACGATGCGGGTGGACCTGACGCTGCCGTAGCGGGGTTGAGATAGGCCCGGACGCTGGCGCGAACCGGCTGATATCAAACGATGATCAGCCGTATGGCGCGAGCCTACGGGCCTCAGCACGAGCAAACGACGCGTCACTCAGCGGAGGTGCCCGGACGCTGGCGCGAACCGACTGATATCAAACGACGATCAGCCGTATGGCGCGAGCCTACGGGCCGAAACTTCTGGACACCGACGGATTTCTTCAACGCCCGCCGGTAAACTTTCTGTGGTTCGCTTAAACGTCATCAGCGGAATGACCGATACAGAGGGGTGTGCATGGCTATCGATGCGCCCCGGGACGCGAGCATCACCGCCGCAGCATGGAACCGGACTGGGACTTCTTGACCGTTGAGGTCCATTGCTACCAACGTGTTGGCAAGGCGCGATTCGTTTTTCGTTGAAGAGACAAATGACCTACAGTCGCAACCGCTTTTCGATAGGGATCTGCTTTATCGCATTGATTTCCTGCGCGGGTTGTGCGTCGGTTCCGCCGGCGGCCCCCGCCCCAGCACCCCCGACATCGGCTCAAGCCGGAGCGACGACGATCGTCGCGGTTGCTCCGCCGGCAGCGGCGCCGGGCATGACGCTGCCGCAGTTCTTGGGGTTGGACGTTGTGTTCGGGGGAATCCGCACCGTCGGGCAACGGGTTCGCAATCGATTGGGAACCCGGTTTCCCGGGCTGGAGGCAAAACCGCCGATCAAGTCGATCACGGACCCGTCGAATTTGGGACCGGACGCGAGCCCGGCGGAGAAAGCCGCTGCGGAGGCCAAGATGGAAGAAGACAAGGCGCCCCAGAAAGCCAAAGCGATCAACTATCTGGCCAGTCGTGGATGCGGGGAATGTTATCCGGATACCGAAATAGCGATGCTGGCAGCACTGGAAGACTGCAGCGAAGAGATCCGCTATGCCGCGGTACGGGGACTGCGCAGTGCGAGCGGTGATGCGTGCAAGAGTTGTCGCGAGAACAGTTGTTGTTCGCCCAAGTTGTTGAAAAAGCTGTATGAGATCGCCTTTGGGGAAGTCAATGGGTGTCACATCGAATCGTCCTCAAGGGTTCGCCGCAACGCCCGTCTGGTGATCTGCGCTTGCGGAGGGGTGCCACCAATGGACGATGGTCAGGCGCCGATGGAAGGCCCGACGTCGCCCGGCGCCGCTCCCACACTGGCCGGAGACATCACTCCGGCGGTCGCGGCGACGCCCCTGCCATCCGATTCCAGCGGCGATGCGACGGCAATCGAAAACCCCGTCGCGGTTGTCGGCCATACGACCGACGCAGATTCCGAAACGGATGCCTCGACGGCCACCGCGGGATTCTTGTTGCCAGAAAGTTTTGACCCGACGCTGGAATCCGACGACGATTCGGTTCGACGCGAGTAACGTTCCCTTCGGACGACGAATCCATGTCGACATCACCGATCCAGCCCGCTGGCAACACCAAAAAATCGACGCGTAAGGTTTGGCAGGGTGACCGATCCAGCGGCGTCGACGTCTTCGGCTTTCTATGGCGGCGGTCACGGCAGTTTCTCTGGGGTGCGTTGTTGTTGGCCGCGTTGCTGTTGTTCGTCTGGCTGATCTGGTTGTTGTTGCTGTCGCCCAAACGAACGCCGATGGTCGTGCTGTCGGCTGCGCCGTACAGCTGGCCGTTGCCGCCCAACGCATGGGCCAAGGAAGATTTCGAGAAGCTGGCGGCGATGGATGGTGAAACCATCAGCTTGCGCGGTAGCGATGATCCGGTTTTTAAAGCGACGGATTTCTACCAGCGGCTGGAACGCGAAATCCAACGGGCCGACGGCCAAAGTCACCGCGTGCCATTGATCGTCTGGGTCAGTCTGCACGGTGTCGCCGAAAGTGACGGTGGTGGGATTCATTTGATTCCTCCCAAGGCCGCGATGACCGATCCCAAATCCTGGATCGATTTGGACACGCTGCTGGATCGGTTTGAACAGCTCGGTGCCAAACGGAAGGCGTTGCTGATCCTCGATTGCAATCGGATGCAGGTCAATTGGAACATCGGGCTGGCTGCCAACCGGTTTGCCGAAAAGGTGCAGACTGCCTTTCGTGATCGAGTGGCCGCGAAAAAGACAACGGTCGATCTGGCCGTCTTGCTTTCCGCAGGCCCCGATCAGACCTCACACGTTTCTGCCGACCTGACCGGATCGGTTTTCGGCCACTATGTACAACGCGGCCTGGCCGGCGCCGCCGATCAGGTGGCCCACCGCGGCAATGGTGACGGCTGGGTGGATCTGAGCGAGCTGGATCGTTACGTCCGATCGCAGGTGCAATGGTGGGTCCGGCGAAGCCGTGGTGAATCACAACAACCCGCCCTGTTGACGACCACTTCAAAAACAGACTTTCGACTCGCGCGGAGTTTGAACCCGGAGCTGTTGAAACAACTGACCGGTCAGCCGATGACGCGTCGTCCCGGGCCGTCGATTTCGGATCCTCAACTCGATGCCCTGTGGCGATCGCTGGACCAGATTCGCCAAGCACAGCTTTTTCGTCGCGAGCCGATCGCGTTTCGAGATTTGGAACACGACCTGCTGTGGCTGGAACAACTCTCCAGCGCCGGCAAGGGGTACCAAACGCTGGCCAAACGAACCTTCAATCGGGTGGTCGGTGACATCACCGCGACCGAGCGACGGATGGCGCAGTTGCCGCAGAACCCCAGCTACGCGGCAGCCTATTCATTGTTGTCCGGTAATCCGCCACCGCTGCCGCGTTCGCTGAATGTCCACTCGCTGTCACTGGCCGAATTCTTTGGCACCCAAGATGTAATCACCAGCACGCAATTGCGAGATCGATGGAAAGAACTGTCCGATCAACCCGATGCCGGACTGCTCGCCAAGGTGCGTGACGAGTTTGAAACGCAAGCGACGTCGGACTATCGCGACGACCACTTCCTCCGAATGCTCGATCGCTACCAGACGCCACGCCTTTGGCAGCAGCCGGAGTCACTCGGCAAGCTACTGGCGCTGCAAGGGTCGATCGACGATCTTTCGGTCCCGCGCGACGCTACGGGGATTCCCTCGGACCTTCGCGTTCATCGCTGGAATCGTGTCTTGCTGGATCCAGTCGATGCCGCGCGTCGGCGTGCCGAAGACAGCGTGTTTCTGCGGTTGCAGAACGGACTGGAGGAAAGCGTCCGAGAAACGGAGTCCAGATACGCAGCATCATCAGAAGCGGCGAACTTGGCCTCCGCATCGATGCAGATCTGCGATCAATCGATGGCCGTCGCGCCGTACTACGCACAATGGATTGCCCATCCCGACCGCGCGATGGCGTCCGAAGAAACTCAAGAAGCGATTGACCATCTGATTCTGCCGTTGATCGTCAACACGCAACAACTGGCGGCCCAACTTGACGCGGTTCCCAACGCGACGGCGGATCCACAGGCAGTGATCGGATCCATCCGTGCGGCCAACGCTCTGGCGAACGAAACGATTCAGCCGGTGATCGGGTCGCTGGCAGAATCATTGACCCTGCGGACACGTCAGCTGGTCCGCCAGAGTTTGACGAATGAGTTGACGACGATTGGTGAAATCGAAGCCGTTTTGTCGGTCCCGCTGGTCGATTGGGAGTCCAGACGTCAACTGCGAACGGCACGGAACGAAATGATCGCTCGCGTTCAGCAAACGTTGGATCCGCCGAGTGCCGAAGACGTTGAAACGGACGCTGAACCCGCCGATGAATCCACGCTCGCTTATTCGGCTCGCATCGCCAGTTGGGAACAACATCCGCTCGATCTACTGCTCGGCGGTGAACTGACCGGATCGGACAGAGGCAACAAGAATCGGATCGCCGACTTCGTTGATTCGATCGGCCGTCAGATGGAACGATTGAAAGCGGAGTCGACACTGGAGGGAGAGCATCAGATCTGCGGCAGCGCGGCGCGTCGGATGCGTGCCGCAGCAGCGATTTGGTTTCCCCGCCCCGAATCCGACCCGATCGCGACGCTGCGCACCGTCGGCATCAAGTCGCTGTTGGTGTGGCATGTCGACCGCGCGATCGGCGATTTTTGGGGACCGGCCGGAGGCGAACGGTCGTTCTACGACCTTGCCGCGAGCGACTATCTGGAGTCGGTTGCCGAACTGGATCGACTGGGGAACGATTCCACCGGCGTTGGCGTCCGACTGGCCGAGATCGAAGATGCGAAAACGCGGATCGAAGCGAGTCGTCAGTTCCTACCGAACTGGTTGACGACATCCGCCCCACGAACGATTCAGCTGGATCCCGCGGATGCGGTGCGTTCATCGTTTGTCGTCAGTTCGGAACCAGGCAATGTGGCGTTGACCGCTGGGTTCACGCCGCCGTCGGGAACGGCCGCCATTGCGGTACGGACTGAAACGCGACGCATTGACTTTCACACGATCGAGCCTTCTGACGCGTTCGTCCTGTCCTCTGCGAACGCCCGCTATGAAGTCGTGATGCCGGCTGAAGTGGCGACATCGGAATTGGCGTTGAAAGCACAAACGGTTTTTCGCGGCCATGAGTATGGCGGCGCGCTGGATGTCGACCAGCTGGGCGGTTTGAAAATTGATCTTCAACCGTTTCACTATCAGCAAAGCGAAGTGACGCTGAACGGTCCCTATGATGAACTGTCCGTCGTATTTGTGCTGGATTGTTCGGCCAGCATGAGTGAACCGCTCGACGACGAAGGCGAGCGAGGCGACGGCGAGGGATCGGAAGACGAGGGCGGTGCATCGCGGATTGCAGTCGCCAAGGCGGCGCTCCAAGAAATGCTGTTCGATCTCGGACTGCGTCGCAATGTCCGTGTCGGCGTGCAGGCATTCGGGCATCGTTTGGGATGGAGTGTCGACGAGCCGATCAAGCTACTGACGCGGCCTAATTTCACCGGTCCGATCGCCCCGACGTTGACACCCGAACAGGACGTCGAATCCATTCTGACGCTCAGCGAGTTTGATTTGGCAACGGCGCAGTCCCTGATCCCGGAAATCGACGCATTACAACCGTGGGGACAATCGCCACTGTATCTGTCAGTGCTGCGTTCGATTGAAGAGTTTTCCGCTGCGGATGCAAAGGCCGATCGCCATGTGATTGCGATCACCGACGGGGCCAACTATCAGTACATCCCCTCGTCGGTGACCAACGTTTTGCCGACGACCGACGACGATGTTCGCGGGGCATGGATGCAACGCCCAGTCCCCGTCCACATCCTCGGCTTGGGGATGGATCGCTCGCAGCAACGAGACGCCGTGCAAGCGTTCGAAAGCTTGAGTCGCGAGACCGGAGGGCATTTCCAGGTACTGGACAGTTACACCGACCTGAAGCAAACCGTCCGCGACCTGTTGGCCCCCGGCATCTATCGGCTGCGCTCGTATCAAGACGCCGAACGCCCCGAGATGCCGACGACGCTAGGCACACCGACACAAGTGTCCCCCGTCCCGGCGGCTCCGGAGTTGTTCGCACTGCAGTACGAAGGCCGCCAATGGGACGATACCGCCGCGGCCGAAGCGGATCGGTCACCATTGGCGGTTGAACCGGTGGTCTTGGAAGGCGGCGAAGCATATCAGTTGTACGTCGATGAGGCGGGTACGGAGATCTACGACTATGCCTACGATGACAACGTCGAAGCGATGGCTGACTTGGTAACCGGCGAAGGGATCGCGACCGAACAAGTGGTACGTGTCCATCGAGCAAACCGTCGAGCGCCGGGTCAGATCGTCTTTCCCGTGTCGTGGCAGCGGAAAGATTCTGCCGGGGCGACGGATCGTCCGCTGTGGCGGGCGACACGACGCCCGTCGGATGTTTGGATTCAAGTTCAACCGGTGGCAGTCGATGGCAGCGAGATCGGCCAGCCGTACACGTTTTTTGATGCGACGTTCCAGCCCGGTGAACCTGTTCCAGTGATGAACCTTGTGGCGAGCGATTGGCCTGCGACTGCCGTCCGGGCGAGATTGCGCATCTGGTCGCGACCGGCGGAAGAGGCAACGACGATCGAATTGCTTCCGCCCGCGGTTGCGACCGGTGCCAACTTGAATGATCCGAGACGTCGGCTCAGTCAATTAAACACGACGATCACCGTCGATGAAACGTCCACCGAACCGGTCGAAGTCGCCCCCGGAATCCAGGTGCGCATCGATCCACTGGCAACCCAGTTTGTCGACGGCGTGGCCCGTCGCAGATACGTCGTTGATTTCTCCGATCCAGACGTGCCGGTGACCTCGATCAAAATCAGTCTTCGCGAATCAATCGATGAAAAACCGCTTCGGATTGTGCGACAGTTTGACCCCGAACGCCGCATGTCAGTGCACACGTTTTATTATCGATCGAGACGGAACGAGCCGGTCGGTCAAATCCGCGTGACGAACCGTGATCAGGAAATCGTCGGCGCCTGGAAACTGGATCGTGATTGGATCGAGGTCGCGATTCCCAACGCAGGCGGCTTGTTGCCGGTGGGCCGTTAGGGCACGGTCAATGATTCAACAGTGGGGTAAGCATCTTGCTTGCCTTCTGGGGACGTCGATTTTATTACTGCAAGATTCATGGCTCCCTTCTCCCCCACAAATCGTAACCAGCTTGCTTGTCGATTTGTGGGGGAGAAGGGCTGGGGATGAGGGGGCTGGTGATCGGTTTTGCAGCCCACATCGATCGTCGCGGAAGTCGCTAAGCCTTGCGCAACACCGGCCCTCTCTGGCGTTTGCTTGCTGCGCAAACGCCGTCTCTCCCAGAGGGAGAGAATCGAAATCGGTTGCCAAATCCTGCAGTAAAAGAATCGACGTCCCGCGAAGGCCGGGTCATCGCAAGCTGGAAGCGTACGCCACGGGTCGCAAGCTGGAAGCGTACGCCACTTTTTAGCTGCACTTTTTGGCGACGACGAGATGGCTGTCGTAGGACACCACGCTGCGGTCGTGCATGCGGACGTGCCAGGGGCAATTGTCTTCGACCACCAGACGCAACGTGGTCAACGATTGCGGGTGCCCGGGGTTGAGCAACTGTCGCAAGATGGGTTCGCTGGCACCGCCGCCGGGGCCGCGTTGGGAGTGCCCGCCGAGCCAGCCTTCCATCGACGTGGCCGAGGAAGACCAATCGTAGGGACAGGCCAGGACCGCCGAGCCATCGGGCTTCAACACCGATCCGAGCGACGCGAGAAACTCCATCGGCGAGTGGACGCAATCGAGCAGGTTCATGCTGAAAGCGGCGTCGACCGAGTTCTCGACAAACGGCAACGCGGTTGCGTCGCAGGCCCAGAAGTCAACCTGATGAGCATTCGAAAAGGTCACCGGAAACTCACGCCGATCATAGACGACTCCGACGCGGCGTCTGGGGTAACGCACCACGCCGTCACGCAACGCCCCCGCGGCGATGCGCAGCATCGGAAAATTTAAATCGATGCCGAGGATCGGGCGATCCAGTTTTTCGGCCAACGCGAACGTGCCTCGTCCGACCGAACATCCGACGTCTAAAACGTTGCCAAGATTCACCGATTGCAACTCGGACAATTCCAAGCCGCGTTGAAGGACACGGAGCATGGAACCCGGTTTCGGATCGACCGGCGGCTCCTCCGGATCGAGATCACCGTAATGGTCCCAGGTGTAACAACTGGTGTGCTGCCGGATCGCGTCCAGCGTCGACCCGTGTCCACAGCAATCGCCCAACACACTTTCGATGGTTTCGCTCAGATCGCTGCGTTGGCAGACCTGCAAAACGTTCTCCGAGAGATAGCTGCGGATATCTCGGATGATCAGCGGTACTCCATCGATGATGGGATACTCGCGTTGGCAATGGGTGTTGCTGCACTGCAACAGGCCTTCGACGATATGGTCGTCGACTTCTTTGATGACCGTCACCAGTTCGAGAAAACTCATCTGGTCGGTCGCGCCGCGACAAACCGGGCAGACCGGTTGAAAGGTTTCGAGATGCCGGCGTCGCACGAGACGTCAGCCCCCGATTATCACAGTCGGACAGCCCGGCGGCAGGACTTTGCCGACCGGGCTGGGGATCGGCGCGACACAACTGGCGTGGGCAGTTAAGTCGTTGATCCTGGCGGCCGGCAGACCGCCGATCAATACCTTCCCGGATCCCTTGGCGATCATGCCGGGGCCGGCAGGAATACAGCTGGGCAACATGCAAGGTAGCGTCGTGTCGGTCACCCGCGCGGCGGGCATTTTTCCGATCAGCACGTTGGCCTGGCCCTTGATAATCGTCAACGGAAGTGGCGGATGAGCCACAGGCGTCGGGACAGGTGCCGGCGGGTGAATCGGCGCGTGGCAATGCGGAGCGTCTTGTTTGACAAGATCGGTCATGCGAGCAGCGGGAGGAGCCATGGAATCAAACTCGTGGCAGTGCCGAATAAACGGGAGTCGCGGACCTGAAGTTTAGCTTGCGGAAGATGATTGTGCCATCGCAGTCGGAGTGATTGGGCGCTTCGTCGATCGTAAGGTTGGTCTTGATTCGGAAGTGGCCAGTGCTTTGCCCGGATTGATTTTACGGTTGCAATTATCGAGCGGACATGGGGACGGGCATGACGAACAAGGGATTCAGCAATCGTTGGTGTTTCGCTTTGAGGCGATTCCCGTTCGCTGCGATGCAGCGATAGTAGGCGGCTAATGCCCAATACCGCTAAGTTAAGCTCGAGGGGGAGGCCCGGACGCTGGCGCGAACCGGCTGATGTCAAACGAATATCAGCCGTTTGGCGCTAGCCTACGGGCCCCAGGTCTGGGCAAGATCGGGTCAACTTAGCGGTATTGGGCGAAAGCCTGCACACCAACACTCAGGCCCGTTCCATTCGTTCCTGCCGCTGATCTACGGTTTTATGCATAGTCAGTGCGCGCGAGGACTTCGACGAGGTGGTAACCGTTGGCGGTGGCGACGGGGCCATAAACGTCGCCGATGTCACCTTGCAGAAACACCGGTTCGAGTTCGGGAGCCATGTGCCCGGGGCCGAATTCGCCCAGCGAGCCGCCTTGGCGGGCGGTGGGACATTCCGAATAGCTCCTCGCCAATTCGCCAAAATCCGCCCCCTGTTGCCATTTCACCATGACCTCGTTGGCCAGTTCGGGGGTGGAGACCTGGATGTGGCGGGCTTTGATGCGTAGCACGTTGTGAGTCTCCGTGGTGGGTGAATAGGGAATCGGTCGATTGTGGAGTGACAGGCTGGAAGCCTATCCCACTCGGTTTGCACTCCAGCCGTCAGCGTCCCGCGACGCAAAAGATATTGGGGCAGGGGGCGCCGGAGATCATCGGCGTTTCCATCGCGGCTTCGAAGGAAGCGGCCATCGAGGCCGCGATCGACATGTCGCCCATGCTCGGTAACCCGCCGGGCTCCATCGCAGCCAACGCGGGCGCCGCGGGCATCGGTGCTTCGACGGCGGCGGCCATCGCGGCGGCCAATTCGGCGGCGGCGGCCCCTTCCGCACCGCCGGTCAACTCGGCGGCCATGTCGCCGGAGGCGGCGATTGCGGCTTCCATGTTGGCGGCCATCTCCGCGGCACCGGCTTCCATCGCCGGCAATGCCATTTCCATGGACATCTCGCCCATCTCGGCACCGACAAGCCCGAAGTCGGAGAGCCCGGCGCTGACTTCGCCCATCTCACCGGCCGACATCGCGAGCGGAGGCACTTCGAGACTGCCCGCCATTTCCAGCGCCGCGGCAAATTCGCCGGGGGCGGCAGGGTTGAATCCCAACGCGACGGCGGCATTGAGTGCCCGGGCGGCCAACGCCAACTCCATTGCAAAGGAACCTCCGGCGGACGCGGAAAGTCCGAGTGTGCCGGACATCGCCAGCGAAGCTTCCAGCGCCGCGGCCAAGCTCGCTTCGAGTGCCGCGGCCGCACCGGGGGCGGCCATGTCGATTCCCAGGGACGCTTCAATCGCGGCGTTGATCCCCAGCGCCATCGGCAGTCCGCCCAGCGGCTCCATCGCGGCACCGAGCGCCCCGCCCAGCTCACCTAAGGCGGGCGCGGCGATGTTCAAGGCGCCCGCGGCGAGCGACAGTTCCATCGCGGCGCCCGGTGCGGTCATCTCTATCCCCAACGAAGCCCCGACTTGCGCCATCGCTTCCATCGCCAAAACAGCTTCCATCGAAAACGCGGGCAGCTCGGCGCTGAGCATCGCCTCGAGGGCTCCGGAGGCGGCCATTTCTGCCGTCGCATTGACCGCGGCGGCGACTCCCGCGGCGGCGGCCAATCCGGCTGCACCGGCGGGCAGCGGCGGCACGGCGATCGCGACCGGCGGGATCTCGATGCCGGCGGCCATCTCGGCGACTTTCGGCATGCAAATACAAAACATGGATCACACCTTCACAAAGACTCATTTGACTCGGCCGCTGGCGATCTTGTCGCGCCAAGTCGCGACAACGCTTCGCAATACTGCTAGATTATGGACGAGAAACGGTCGCGCAGGGCCATGATGTAACTGTCGGAGAGATCTTTTGTCAGAAGAGAGTCAGCTTTTTCATGTCGCCGAAGAATCGGGAAAATTTGAAGTGCTCGATCCGTCCGGCCGTTCCATCTTGACCTGCCGCGATGCCGCCAGCGCCAATCACTACGCCGTGCTGCTCAATAAGGCCTACAAACACGGTTACAAAGACGGCTATCATGCGGCAAAGTCCGTGGACGATTCATGACGACCGAAACCGTTGACCAACTGAAACGTTCAGAAACCTTCCCGTGCACCGCTGCCTGAACCGGAGCCCCTCCATTGTCCAACTCATTTGAATCCAGCTTTCAATTCGGCAATGTCGGCTCGGCACGCCCGCTCGATCCACAACAACCGATGCGGATCGTGGTGATGGGTAACTTTTCCGGCCGCGCAGGCGTCTCCGGATCACTGGCGGAGAAAAAGTTTCAACGCGTCGACATCGACAACTTCGAAGACGTGCTGGAAAAAATCGCTCCGACCGCAGCGGTCCGGTTGAGTGACCATCCCGAGGGCGTGATCGAGATCGGCGTCGGTGAACTGGATGACTTTCATCCCGATTCGCTGTACCGCAACGTGCCGATCTTTCACGAACTGCGGCAGTTGCGAAAGCGGCTGATGGATCCCAAGTCGTTCTCCGATGCGGTCGCGGAATTGAGTGAAGCGTTGTCGCTTCAAACGGCAAAAGAATCCGAAGCGGCGGAGCAAGACGCGTCGGCGGCGACGGATCCGAAACCTGTCGCCGATGACGAAAGCGATTCGGACACCCTGGAGCGTGTGCTGGGCCAATCGGCCAAAAGCGTGGACACGACGGGGCCACGATCACCCCAGCTGGACATCCAAGGTTTGATCAACCAGATCGTCGCGCCCTACATCGAACCCAAGCCCGACCCGCGGCAGGACGAGTACATCGCCCACGCCGACGCGGCGATCGCCGGACAAATGCGGACCATTCTCCATGATCGATCATTCCAGGCGTTGGAAGCCGCCTGGCTGGGACTGAATTTCCTGGTCTCGCAAGTGACGCAATCCGAAGAGGTCCAAGTCTTCCTTTGGGACGTGACAAAATCGGAATTGCTGGAAGCGGGCGAATCGCCGTCGGAGCAATTGGAAGATTCGGTGCTGTTTCGACGTCTGGTCACCGACCGAGAACAAGTCCCGTTTTCGCTGTTGGTCTGCAACGAAACCTTCAGCCATGAACTCAACGACCTGATCTTGTTGACACGGCTGGGAGCCATCGGGGCAAATTCGGGAGGCCCGGTGTTGGCGGCCGCGTCGCCACATCTGGTCGGTTGCCAGGCGTGGACGGACGACATCCCCAAACCCTCCGCCGAACCGAGTCGCCAGGAGCAGGATTGGCAGAGCATTCGCGAAAGCCCTGCGGCGCGCTGGATCGGCTTGTCCGGCCCGCGGTTTTTATTGCGATTGCCCTACGGTGCATCGACCAGCTCGGTCGACGCATTTGATTTCGAGGAGATCGATAACCCGATCACCGATCACGAGTCGTTGCTGTGGGGAACACCGTCGTTGTTTGTCGCAACGTTGTTGGCCACGTCGTTCCTGGAATCGGGATGGGGGATGACGCCGGGCGATTTGCAGGAGATCGGTGATTTACCGGCGTTGACGTACAAGGATGAAGACGGCGAAGTGCACTTGAAGGCCTGTGCGGAAGTGTTTCTGTCCGAGCGTGTCGCCGAACAGGTCTTGGATCAGGGGGTGATGCCGTTGATGAGTTTCAAGAACCGCAACGCCGCGCGAGTCTTGCGGGTTCAATCGGTCTCGTCACCTGCGTCGGCGCTGGCGGGGCCGTGGTCGTAGCTCGGCAGGCATGGCCAAACAGGAATCTCATTCGCCTCCGATGGATCTCATCGAACTCGACTTTCCAGTGCGCTGGGACACGCCGCCGAAGGAAATTCTCCGCACGATCGAGATCGCCGAACGTTTGCGCGGGCAAATGAAATCGGACGGGAATCAGAAACGCATCCCATTGCTGGTCAACAGCAACTATTACATCGCCTACCACGCGCTCAAGCATGTCCGCGACACGGGCCTCGCCGGCGACCTGTCGTTTTGCGAATGGGGCAGCGGGTTGGGAGTGGTGACGTGCATCGCTTCACAACTCGGCTTTCACGTGACAGGAATTGAGATCGAAGCATCGCTTTGCGAGTTTTCCGAGAAGCTCGCCAAGCAGGCAGGCATTGACGCACGATTTTTGCAGGGCAGTTATCGATGCCCGATCCACAATGACATTTCTCAACCTCCGCCACGCGAAGGGGAGCGTCCATTTCCTCTGGGTCGAAGAAACTGCCACGTCATCTATGCCTACCCCTGGCCTGCCGAAGCAGCGTATCTCACGTCGCTTTTCAAGCAATCCAGCGCGTCCTTGCTAGTCACCTACCACGGCGGAACAACACTTCGCGTCAGAAAACCCGTCTACTGACTTGGCGAAGCCGTTAGCCCGAATCGCTGCGAGACGACCACTACCTTCGCCTTTAAAAATGGCGAGCCTGAAGCGAGTCATCTACCGTTATGATATGATCAACAAGTCAGGGATCCCCGCTCCAACCGGCCCGAAACACGATCGAGAAACAAGGCGTTTTCCTGAATGTTTTCCGGTATCTTGGATTCAATCCAACTGTAAATGCACTCCCCCTAAACACTGAGGATCGCAAGCCATGCCATTGAGCGGAAGAGATATCCAGGAAGGAGTAGCCGGCAGCGACGCGCATCGTCTGTATGGCGAAGTGGAAGACGCGATTGCGGCCAATACATACTCCGAAAGTGAACTGAGAGTGGTGAACGCCGTTCGGGAATTATATCGACGTGCCGCGGCCGAAACGCCTGGTGGCGCTGGCGCGCTCGGTGGCAGTCGCGTGTTCGAGGGCGGCCATGTCTTGCTCAACGACAAAGGGAAATGGTACACCTGGCTCAAGGCAAGAGCGGGGAAATCTCAAAAGCAGAACGCCGGGCAATCGCGAGTTCGCTGGTCGTCACACGAGAGCACATCGCTGAACCAATATGAAATTCCGCTCGGAGGACTCGGCTGCATTTTATTTGGAAAGATCAACGGCAAGACCTGGTTCCAAAACGAGGCGCATGCGGCCACGACGACTCTCTCCGATTCGATTCTACATGGCTTCGACTGGGTCAAGCATAAGTGGAGTGGGAACCAGCAAGTCGGTGCGTTGGGATACAGCCCGTTTTCAGAAAAAAATGGCACCCACCTTGTGCTGAGCCACCCGCCCAGCCCTGATGACTACTGAGCGTCAGCGATTAGTCTTGATGACCAGCCAACATATCGACCAACGCCGTGGATGCAATGCTGTTTAGATCATAGACAACGCTGCATTGCGTATCATTGGCAAAGTCCATCATTATGATATTGGGGATGAAGGCCTTGAGCTGCGGTCCTGACGCATAATTGGTTCGCTTGATTCGATTGTGTTCGCTTCGTTCACGAATGGAATCGTAAAGACCACCTTCCCAAAGCCCTTTCATTCGGTCGACGTTTGCGCCTTCCCACATCTTGGTGTTTCTCTTCTGGATATTCTCGAAGTACCCCGTCGAGGTCCAGTACATCATTCCGAGGACGTTGGAACTATGGGACATCACACCGCTTGCCTCAATCATCGGTGTCATGCGTTTTAACTGTGTTTTTTCATTATCTTTGATTTTCCCTTTCATCGTCCACTTCATCTTGATCGGGTTCAAAGTGGTCCCACCTTTCCCGGAATACTGGAGCCCGTCGAACCTTGAATCGTAGGCTTTGGGACCATTCTCCTTGTCATATACATTGCGCCATTTCTTGATGCCTCTGGCGGCGTAGTAAGTTAAATGCCCGGTTTCTGCGAAGCCCTTTTCTGAGAACAACACAATCACCTTTCCCTTCAGGTCCATCAAGGTCCTTCGATTGATATCACCCTGATCGACGAAGATCGTGTCACCAAGGTAATCGATGCAGTAGTCCGCAATCAGACTCCAATTACTACACTTGTCGAACTTGAAGATCAGAAATTCAGACTTATAGTTCGTGACGAATTGCCTGGCCTGTTCCAACATGCCTTTCAGGCCCATCCCCCAGGTACCGACAGTAAGCTTTGACCTGGTAACCTTGACGGTTTCGCCGCTGCCCTCAAGTTCCACTGTCTTTTTGCCTTTGATGATCCCGCCCCCGGCGTGATAGGCGCTCAGTCTTGCCCGCCCACCGCCGATGGACCGGGCATGGATGCGAAGATCGAAGAATCGCACCCCCGACATCGCTTGGTGGTAAATGTTCTGACTTTGAGTCTTGGCATTTCCGCCACCCTCGGTAATCCCCGCGTCGTGGCTACCTGCGATCACGATATCCCTGAGCCGTTTGTCCATCCCAAGCTGTCCGTAGAAGCAATTGCTCATGAGGTTATCCTCCTGGTCAAAATCATGAATTGAGTTGCGGCAAACACCTTCAGAATTGAGTATATCTACCGCTGAAATCGTTGACGACTACTCCAGATCACACTTTCAATCAAAAATTCAGCAAGTGTTTTCTCTACTCGGGATCGGCTTGCTGGCAGGTCCAGCCGTCGATGCTCCTCGTCACCCGAGACTGATGGGCAGAGAGGAATGTGCCACGGATGTTGGTCGTTCAAAAGCCGAACCCGTGAGCGCCGACACGCCTTAAATCGTCCGTCCGCGGAATTGCCGCGGTGACGATGCGTCAGAACAAACCAATCGTCGCCGCGCATCGGCTTGAAAACACAATCAGTTCTGCCGAAGGCATTCTTCGTAGTCCACCGACTTCCTAAACAGAAAGTCTCTATCTGGGCCTGACGAACTCGTTCGTGAATGGCTGGTAAGGATTGTTCAACGAAATGATTCTGTCGCTGATCTCCTTGCAGACAAAATCGTACTGAATGATGTTTGGCATTTTGTACTGAGGACTCTTTCTGTCATTGAGTTCGTCTACCAATTCATCGACGCGAAGGTTCACTCCCGCGGGCTTTTTCACCTGCCCGGCCCTATTTCTCACCTCCGCCCCCTTTGTCATGTCCTCGATACTTTTATTCCTCATCGCCCCTATCTTCGACAAGGTCTGCTGCCAGTAGAGTGAGTGAAGCACTCTGCTTGTCACCGCCCCATTCTGATCATTGAAGGCGTCTAACTTGCCTAATTGTCCCGTAAGCACAGTCGTCGAGTTTGGATTATCTGAAAACTTGCCGTTGATGGCTAATCCCGTTTCGCACGGCTCTATCCCTTTTAGGTACTGATGAATCCCTTCGCCTTGAGAAAATTCCCTTGACTTAGTTTTTGAGAAGATACAAATTGCCTTGCCTCGGAGTAAGCCAATATCCATTGTTGCGATATTACCCGTCTGACACAGCAATTTCCCGTCGAATATTTCACGCACTCCGTCTTCGAGATCCTGCTTATCGTGACATTTATCAAACCGAAGGATCACAAATTCCGAGCCCCGTGCGCTTAAAAAGTTGCGAACGCCTTCGAGTGAATCAGAAACATTAGCGCCGTAAGAACCGATCATGGCCTTTTTGCCGAATGGCGTCTTCCCATGGTAAAATCGGTCGCCGATCACTCGCAAATCGAAAAATCGAGATCCAGCCATACACTGTTCCTGCAACGTACCATCTTGAGTCTTGGCATTCGCGCTGGCACCCTCATTAAAAATCCCTGCGTCGTGACTTCCAGGGATACAGATATCCGCAAGTGTTTTGTCATCCCTAAAGCTGGCCATAAATAATGAGGTGTCAATCATTTCACTGTTCCTTGCATCATGTCGGTAATTTGAAACACTGCACTCCGAGCAACGTTGCTTAGACTGAAATGACAGGCTTCTATCAATATGGCATTGCAGGCCGCCGGGAACCTCTGTCCCGGGTGGCGATCATTTTGCGGCGCGGCGAATTGCTTTCCTTGCGCTAACGCCCCCAAAAAATCGGCGCGTCGCCCAAGCCCCCGCTGCTATGGCGGGTGAGCATTCAGCCCCGCTAAAATTCGCTTGTCCTACTCGAACGAATAATCAAATTCTCCGTCTTTGACTTGAACGTGGACGCGTTTGGCCGGGTTGCCTTCCATCATGCGGGTCAGGAATTCGCCGCTAATTTGCGGCAGGACCGTATTGGTCAAGATCGCGTCGATCATGCGGCCGCCGCTCTCCAGTTCCGTACAGCGACTGGCGATCAACTTGATCACCTCGTCATCATAGGTGAACGGGATGTCGTGGTTGGCTTGCATGCGTTTGGCGATCCGGCCGAGTTGCAGTTTTGCGATCGCTCCGACCATCTCGTCGCTGAGCGGATAGTAGGGAATCGTCACGATTCGCCCCAGCAATGCCGGCGGGAAGACTTTCAACAGCGGCGCACGCAAGGCCTTGGACAAGCCCTCGGGATCGGGCATCAATTCCGGATCCTTGCACATGTTCATCGTCAGGTCAGTGCCGGCATTGGTGGTCAACAGAATCAGGGTGTTTTTGAAGTCGATCACGCGACCTTCGCCGTCTTCCATCCAGCCCTTGTCGAAGACTTGGAAAAAGATTTCGTGTACGTCGTGGTGCGCCTTTTCGACTTCGTCCAACAGCACAACGCTGTAGGGTCGACGCCGCACCGCCTCGGTCAACACGCCGCCTTCGCCATAGCCGACGTATCCGGGAGGCGCCCCTTTGAGCGTGCTGACGGTGTGGGCTTCTTGGAACTCGCTCATGTTGATCGTGATCACGTTTTGCTCGCCGCCGTAAAGCGCCTCGGCCAGGGCGAGTGCGGTCTCGGTTTTGCCGACGCCCGAGGGACCGGCCAGCATGAACACGCCGATCGGTTTGCCGGGGTTGTCCAGACTTGCTCGTGAAGTCTGAATGCGTTTGGCGATCATCTCGAGCGCATGCCGCTGGCCGATGATTCGATCGTTCAGGATATCGGCGAGCTTGAGGACAGTCGCCAATTCATCCTTGACCATCCGTCCGACGGGAATACCCGTCCAATCCTGGACGACCGATCCGACCGCTTGCTCGTCGACGGTGGGCAGAATCAACGGGTGTTCGCCTTGGAGTTCCTGAAGTTGGGACTGCAGTTCTTTGAGTTCATCGAGCAGCTTTTTTCGCTCCGCATCGGACAGCTTGACTTCGGTTTTCTCTTCGGCCGACTCGGCGGTCTGAACCTTGACGCTTTTGGCTTCCGCATCGGCGGCCTTTTCCAACGGGCTGTCGGTGCCTTCGACCTTACCGTGATGGCCGCGGAGTTGGCTGCGAACGTCCAGGATTTTTTCGACCAGCTCCTTTTCGTTGTTCCAGCGTTCTTCGAGGCCGCTCAGCCGTTCTTTTTCGTAAGCGAGCGCCTCGGTAGCGCGTCGTTGTCGTTCGGTCGTCTCGACACCGACCAAGTCTTCATCGGCAATGATACGCAATTCGGTGTTGAGCGCATCGATTCGTTTGCGTGAATCATCGACTTCGGCCGGGACGGCGTGCTGACTGATCGCGACGCGAGCAGCGGCGGTATCGAGCAGGCTGACCGACTTGTCGGGCAACTGGCGCGCGGGGATGTAGCGGTGGGACAGCCGGACGGCGGCTTCCAGGGCTTCGTCGAGCACTTTCACCTTGTGGTGTTTTTCGAGCGTCGAAGCCATGCCACGCATCATCAGAATGGCGCGTTCTTCGCTGGGTTCTTCGACCTGGACGACCTGAAAACGCCGCGTCAGGGCGGGGTCTTTCTCGATGTGTTTTTTGTATTCGGCCCAAGTCGTCGCGGCGACGGTTCGCAGGGTGCCGCGGGCCAAAGCGGGTTTGAGTAAGTTGGCCGCGTCGCCGGTGCCCGCAGCCCCACCGGCACCGACCAGCGTGTGGGCTTCGTCGATAAACATGATGATCGGTTTTTCCGACGATTGGACCTCTTCGATCACCTGTTTGAGTCGGTTTTCAAATTCGCCTTTCATGCTCGCGCCGGCTTGCAACAGGCCGACGTCCAGCGATCGCAGCGAGACATCTTTGAGTGGCGGCGGCACATCGCCGGATGCGATCTTGAGCGCGAAGCCTTCGACGACGGCCGTTTTTCCGACGCCGGCTTCGCCGGTCAGGATCGGGTTGTTCTGCCGGCGTCGCATCAGGATATCGATGATTTGACGAATCTCTTCGTCGCGTCCGACGATCGGATCGATCTTGCCTTGGCGTGCATTTTCGGTCAGGTCGACGGTGAATTGTTTGAGCGCTTCCTGTTTGCCCATCGCCGCGGGCGACATCGCGCCGCTGGCTTCGCCCGGGGCGGCGCCGCCGCCGACCTGGAACCCGTCACTGGCATGCATGGATTCTTCCGGAGACCCGCTGACGACTTCATCGAATCGGTCCGTCAGCGTGTCCAGTTTGACCTTTTCGAACTCCGAGGAGATGTCGTGCAGGGCGTGCGTCAGACTGCGTGTCTTGAGCATCCCGACGACCAGGTGCCCGGTGCGGACTTGCGATTCGCCAAACATCAACGTGCCGTAGACCCAGCCCCGCTCGACGGCTTCTTCGATGTGGGACGACAGGTCAGAGATCGACGTGGATCCGCGGGGCAGTTTGTCCAACGACTCGGTCATGTCCTTGACCAGTTTCGAGGGATTGACGTTGAACTGCTTGACGATGTGATGGAGGTCCGAGTCCTCCAGCTGCAGGATTTGGTTGAACCAGTGAACAAGTTCCACGTAGGGGTTGCCGCGCATCTTGCAGAAAACGGTGGCACTCTCGATCGACTTGTAACCCACGCTGTTGAGTTTGCCAAACAGTGCGGTGCGGCTGATATCGGACAAGGTCTTTCTCCTAGGTTGCGAACTTGACAGGCTGGAAGCCTATCCCACTTGTTCATTCGAGTAGGTTTAACTGTGTAACAATAAATCTTTCGGATCTTCGGTGACGCCTTCGCTGTCCAACCACATGGTTTGTCCGAGTTTTGCCTCGCCCAATTGCCAGGAAGGCGTTTCTTCTTTTTTGAGGACGAGGTTCAGGTCCCAAAGCAATTCTTCGCCGAGGTAGTTTTTGACCAGCGCGGTCAATCGCTGCAGGCTTTCTCCACCGGGAAGCATGCGGGAAAAATCATCCCAACCGACTGGCCCGACGGTGATGCGAAAGTTTTGTTGACACTCCCACACATGCGAACCGAGTGTGCACGCGACCCCGACGCTGGAACTGTCGGGATCGTCGCCGAGGTTGAACCGGCAATTGTCTGGGATTTCAGTCCATCGGCCGACGAACTCTTCGATCTCACAGGGGACTTTGAAAAAGTCTGAGATCATGGCCTGCAAGCCTTCGGGGTTACGGGTCTGGCAGGCGAAGCGCCCGGCATAAAACAGCTTTGCCAGGTCGGGCAATTCGTCACGATCTTGCAGCGACGGCATTCCGATCCCCATCAGGGACCCGACATAGACCGAGAAACGATCCGATTCGGGGCGATCGAAATGCGCGACCGGTTGAGCATCTGCCCAAGCCCGATAGAACAGCGAGAGCATGCGGTGATGAAAGACATCCAGGAAAGCGGCGAACGTGGTGTCGTCGTGGTGCTGGATTCGATCGCGAATGTATTCGGTCAAGTGCAGCGGCAAGGCGCCGTTGGGGCCGCACAGCCCGAAGAAACGGACACTCATTTTGTGGTAGTCGTTTGCGCCGGCCCCGCTGGCCAGATCAAACGTCGACAACGACGACGGCGCGAAGCTGAGCGACGGTTGCTGGGCCAATCGAACGCGATCATCGGACAGACGTATGGTGTGACCGAACCGAGGGGAATCGGCAAACGCGCATTCGAGCAGCCGCATCGCTTGATAGAAATCAAACTTGTACGGTTCGTCGTTAAGCCGTTGCAGCGTCACGTCTAAAGAGCGTGTCGCCGCCCCATCTTCGCGGGCCATCGCGTTACCTCTCCTCGTTCGGTCGTTCGGAAGACCATTTCGGTGAATGAGTTGATTGACACATACTTGGCAAAAAATTCGTTGAGCACCGCCGCCATCAGAAACGCGCCGGTTCCCTCGAATCCTGTTTCGTCCAGCGTGAGGGTGAGTTCGAGGCCACGGCCGAAACTGAGTGGACCGGACGACGAAATCGGGCGGGTGACCGGCTTGGATTCGATCGACCGGACAGCGTCGATCTGCTTGTTCGTCATCACGTTGTTGGTGTCGGAATAGAGCGACAGCAACTCGCGGAGCGCGGTCGCGCCGCCGGTTTCGCTGTTGACCAACGAGAGATAATTGAGAGAGAGGTGATTGATCAAACGCCAGGTGGTCTGGCCGTTCTCGTAGCTCTTGGAAGGCTGTGGTTTGGTGGGGCCGACCAGACAGCGAACGGCCTGGACGGGGGCGCTGACTTCCAGGGTAAAATCGGAATCGCTGATTCCCACCGGCATTTGCAGCGGTAGATCACGATTGGTGCAAAGTGTCTCCACGGACAGCTGACGAAGCTCATGCGAATACGGTGCCTCGTTGGCGTCGACCAACGTCAGGAAGGCTTCGCTGCCGATGTAGCTCGAGCGCGGCCCGTATTGCTTGTGCTTGCCAGAGAGCATGCGTGGCCGCCGCGTGACGGTGAAGTAAGCCCGCCCCCGGTGATCCGACGTGAAGTCATTGATCGAATAAAACGGCCTGAATTCCTGTTCGCGGTCGTTGCTGGTGCCGTAGCCCCGCACCTCGCCGACGTCGTACACTTCGAAATCCATTGGCCGCGTGCGATCCGGCATGACCTGGTACTCCGACGCACGGTCACTGAGATGGATTCGATCGGCGCGTTTGGGGAACAGATTGACCGCCGGACAACTGAAGAGCGAAAAATGGGTCGCGTCGACGCGGTTGGAAAGCTGGGGGTCACCGCGGCCGAGCAGGATCGCGATTTCAATCGACTCGCTGTCGCACTGTCGGACCAGTGACTGAAGCTCGTTCAGCCGGGCGAACATGTACCGATGCGGAAACGAAAAGTACTCCTGCAACAAGCGGTATCCCTGAAAGGACCGTGGTCCGTAGGGAAGCATGGCTTGATGATCGCCAAACCCCATCGGGCTGACTTTGGACTTGCCCAGTTGGACCTTCCAGCGCGCCTGGTTCCCACCGGCCCTCACGGCGATGCCCACCCCACCGGTCATCAATTGTTCGTAGATCCGCATCGGCACGTCGGTGGCGCCGCGGATAAACAGGGGCAACTGATCGAGCGGAAGCTGATTGAATTTGAGTCCCGCGGTAGACTCCAGCTTCAACACCATCGCGGCTTTGACCGACGGATGGTCGGGCAGCCCCAACGCGGCGACGTCCCGCAGGTAGTAATCCGCCTTAGCCAACTTGATCGGCCAAAGCGTGACCTCGTCGGCCGTGCGGAAGGTACAGCGTGTTTGTTCGCCCTTGCCCAACAGACTTTGCAGCAACGTATTGCGTGGCAGCTTGAATCCTTCGGCCAACGCCCCTTCGGTCAAATCGGGCTGGAACTGGACGACGGCCATCGAGGGCTGGGGCGACAGATAATGGGGACACACCATTTGAAGCAAGTGCTGTGTCAGCCGGGGGAATTCGGCATCCAGCTTCAACTGAATGCGTGCGGCCAGCAATGCAAACCCTTCGAACAACCGCTCCACATACGGATCGGCGCACTCAAAAACGTCGATCCCCAAACGGCTCGCGATCTTTGGATATTCCTCCGCGAACTCGGCGCCCGATTCGCGAACGAATTGCAGCTCTTGGTTGTAATAATTCAGCAGACGCGGATCCATGCGGACGTGCCTCGTTAGGCTTCGTGAATATTGACGTTGCCCGTCTCAAGATCGAGCTCCGAACGCAGGTACAGACGTTCGGGAAACGGCCTGGACCAGAGTTCGCCTTCGATCTCAAACTGCAATGAGTTTGACAGCGGCGAATCGGGGTCCTTTTCACCTCGCACTTCTAAGGTGTCGGCAAGGATTCGGGGTTCGAAATCCAAAATGGCTTGACGGAGCGCCTGTTGAACTTCGAACACTTGCAATCCGGAAACGGTTTTACCGGTCAGATCCGGGATGCCGTAATTGATGACCGACTTGCCCACCTCGGGGTAGTCACTCAGGTCCTGGTGGGCGGCCAGATGGCACGTGTTCATCAGCCACGCCAGGTCACGCAAAACGGCAGCACGCAACTTGTGGATCGAGAACACACGCTGGTCGCGTGATTCGGTTTTGGATCCCGCTTGGTCATCGGTCAGCCGATCCAACAGCGAAGGAAACAGGCGTTCTTGAGAACTTAGGTCTGCCATCGTACTCAGTCATCACCACTTGGAACGTCGCTTGATTCGTCCTGGTCAGATTCCGTTTCCTGGTCGGCTTCCACTTCCACGTTCAACGTGATTTTCCGGACGTCCAGTAACGCGTATTCATCGGCGTCGGTCGCGAGCATGCGTTGTCCGATCCCGATCGTGAGCTCACTGTCGGAATCCGCGACGGCTTGCCAGTCGGTTTTACGGGAGAGTCGGACCAGGGGATCGTCGATCGATTCGGACCCGGGATAGCGGGTCGGAATCATGCCGAAGGATTCACCGCCGTTGGCCCAGGTGAAATGCACCGGGGTCCAAACAAAATCGCGCAGGTCCGAGGGTGCCTCGATTTCGATTCGGGCGATGCGGTGGAACGGGATCCAGTAATATTGTCCGTTGAGTAGGCCTTCGAGCACGGGTCCGAGCCTCGGATCGGCGTCGGCAATCCAATCGAATTCGTGCCGATGATCGCCGGTCAGTTCGAGGGTCCCGGCTGTCGTGGGAGCGGACTCGAACGCCTCCGACCGCAGCGACTCGGCTTTGGCATGTTGCCCATTAGCGGCCAACTTGAGCGCCTCGATCATCAAGGCCAGCCAGCGATCGGGTTCACCGAAGATCAGCGGCGAGGTCTCGCCGGCGAAGACGCGGGCGCGAATGGTTTCGCACTTGATGGCTTCGCGATAGGCTTGCACCATCGCCAGATTCCCGGCGTCCAGATCTCCGGCAATTTCCAATTGGCTCAGTGCGCTGTCCCATTTGCCGAGCACGGTCAGCATTTGGAACAGGAAGACCCGATACTTTTCGTTGGCCGGATCTTGCTGGACGACCTTCTTGAGTTCGGCAAAGGCTTCATCCAACTTTCCATCACGGAGATATCCTTCGGCGAGCATTTCGAGCCATCCCAAAAAGAGGGGCCGAAGCAGATTTGTCAACCCACTGCGGCGATCGAGAGAAATGAAATCAGCGCCGAGAGACTCGGCGCCAAGAGATTCAGCGCCGGGCAGCTGACGCTGAAAAAGTACCCGTCACCGTGGCTCCGGACGCGTGAAACCAAATCGCACATTGCGGAGGGCAATCACGGCACAACGATTCACGGCACATTGAATCCAAACACAACGATCGACCCGACGGGAGCGCACCGAAAAACGGACACCTCCCTTCGCATCGATCCGGAGCATCCTTGAAACGCTACAACTGTTTGTTTTCGGCGATGTTCCAGCCGAACTCTTTCGCCGTGTCTGCGGTTCCGTCAGGTTTTTGGGCTTTGTACTCGACCTTCACGTCGCGAAAGTTCAGCGTGACGTTTTCGGTCAACCGGTCTTCTCCGCCGGAGCCCCCGGTGCTGACAGAGGTCACCAAAACGTTTTTCATTTTGATGGTCAAGTATTCCAAAGGCAACTTACCGGCCTTGCGAACCACCAAAGTGGCGTTATCGAAGTGATCCCCATTGGCACAGTACAGCATCAGAATCGGCGACGCGGTGTCGATCCACTTGGTGACACTGATGTCCTGAAAATTCGCTTTTCCAGCTCCGCCGCCACCGCCGACGTGGAAGGAGCCGGATTGGGACATCCCCCAACTCCAGGCGAGAACATCGATCTCGTCCTTGTGTTTGCTGTCTTGAGATTCTCCTTTGATCTCACCCTTGATGTCCAGAAACATGTCTACAGCCATAGTGATTCCCTTTTGCAGTCGAGTGCCAGTCAGTGAATAAAACGTCGCGAAGTCTACTGCTTCGCGACGTGCGAAAGTCTACACGCCACGGAGCTATCGATCAGCCACCCTTGGCCGAAGGAAGTTTCGAGACGAGTCGCAGTGAAACCGAAAGCCCCTCCAATTGATAATGCGGACGCAAGAAGAATTTGGACGTGTAGTATCCAGGATTTCCTTCGACCTCTTCGATCACCACTTCGGCGGCTGCCAAGGGCTTACGAGCTTTGGTGTCTTCGCTGGATGTCCCCGGGTTACCGTCGACATACTGGTTGATCCAGTCTTGCAACCATCGCTGCATGTCCTTGCGTTCTTTAAAGCTACCGATCTTGTCACGCACGATGCACTTCAAGTAGTGCGCGAACCGGCAGGTGGCGAACAGGTACGGCAACCGTGCACCCAGGTTGGCGTTGGCGGTCGCATCGGGATCATCGTACTCCGCCGGCTGGTGCAAGGACTGGGCGCCGATGAAGGCGGCGAAGTCGGAGTTCTTCTTATGGATCAACGGCATGAAGCCATTTTTCGCGAGCTCCGCTTCACGGCGATCGCTGATGGCGATTTCGGTCGGGCACTTCATGTCGACCCCACCGTCATCGGTCGGGAACGTGTGACAGGGCAAGCCTTCGACGGCACCGCCGGATTCGATCCCACGGATTCGGGAGCACCAACCGTACTGTTTAAACGAGCGGGTGATGTTGGTCGCCATCGCGTAGGCGGCGTTGGACCAGCAATAGCTTTCGCTGTTGGCCGCATCGGTGTCTTCTTCGAACGCGAACTCATCGACGGGATCGGAAGCCGCACCGTAGGGCAATCGCGCCAGGAAACGCGGCATCGCCAACCCGATGTACTTCGAATCGTCCGATTCACGCAAAGAACGCCAGGCGGCGTACTCCGGAGTCTGGAAGATTTTGGTCAAGTCGCGCGGATTGGTCAGTTCTTGCCAACTGTCCATCTGCATGACCGCGGGAGCAACACCGGCGATGAAGGGCGAATGGCAGGCGGCGGAGATTTGCGCCATTTCGCCGAGCAATTCGACGTCCGGCGGGCTGTGGTCGAAGTGGTAGTCACCGACGAGGCAGCCGTAGGGCTCGCCGCCGAATTGACCATATTCCTCTTCGTACATCTTCTTGAAAATCGGACTCTGGTCCCAGGCGGTGCCTTTGAACTTCTTGACCGTCTTGTGCAGCTCTTTCTTCGAGATGTTCATCACTCGAATCTTGAGCATCTCGTCGGTCTCGGTGTTGTTGACCAAGTGATGCAATCCGCGCCACGCACCTTCGAGCTTTTGGAAGTCTTCGTTGTGGAGGATCAGATTGATTTGTTCGCTGAGTTTGGAGTCGATCTGGGCGATGATCGCTTCGACCGATGCCAGCACGTCATCGGAGATGAGTGCGGTTTGCGAGAGGGCGTGTTCGGCCAGCGTTTGGACGGCGGTTTCGACCGCCTCTTTGGCCTGATCGGACTTGGGTCGGAATTCTTTCTGCAACAGCGAAGAGAACTCACTCGCTTCGAGGGTTGCGCCCTCGGCCTGTCCTGCGGATGCGGCTTCGTCAGTACTCATAATGGATTACTCCTCGTTGGCGGGTGTTTCTGCGTCGCCGTCCGCTTTCGGAGCGGCGGAAAGGGATTGCAGCAGTGCGGGGTCTTTCAGGGCTTTGGCGAGCAAGGCTTCGGCGCCATCTTTGCCGTCCATGTAGGTCAGCAGATTGGAGAGTTGCTCACGGGCTTGCAGCAGTTTGCTGAGCGAATCGACCTTGCGGGCGATCGCCGCCGGCGAAAAGTCATCCATGCTCTCGAACGTCAGGTCGACGGCCATGTTGCCTTCGCCGGTCAACGTGTTGGGCACCTGGAATGCGGCGCGAGGTTTCATGGATTTCATTCGTTCATCGAAGTTATCCACGTCGATCTCGAGCGCCTTGCGGTCCGCGACCGGCGCGAGCGGCTCTTCCGGCTTGCCCGACAGGTCAGCCAGCACGCCCATCACGAAGGGAAGCTGAACCTTCTTTTCGGCACCGTAGACTTCCACGTCGTATTCGATCTGTACACGAGGAGCTCGATTCCTCGCGATAAATTTCTGAGCGCTAGCTTTAGCCATCTGTTACTCCTGCGTAAAAATTCGGGCGGTCACGTGCCGCCGCTATTGAAATTGTGGGGTCACCAACTTGATGAATCGTCTTGGGTCGCTTCGCTTGATTCGCTGACCGGCTCGCTGCTGGTGTGTGAAACATCCAATTTGCTGCCGCCGAGCGCTTCGGCCTGCGAGACGGCATCGGGGGCCAAATCACGCAGAATGTCCAGAAAACTTTTCGATGCGAGGCGTTGGGCGCGTCGAATCAGCAGGGGAAGCGGGCTGGACGGTTCGTTTTCTTCATAGAAATCGCAAACATCATCCAAGGCTTTGATCGCATCTTTTCGTGACGCGATTTTGCCGTTGACGCGATACCCCGGTGCGGCGCCGGACGCGGAATCCGAGACCTGCTCGCCGGAGCCGGACGCTTGAGCCCCGTCATCCCAGCCCGATTCGCTTTCCGGTTCGGGTTCGGATTCGCCGGCGAAGACACCGCGTCGCTCGAGTTGCGACACGACAAACTTGTCCATCTCCTCAAGCAGCATTCGCGGCGGGGCGAGGCTGACGGCAAAATTGACACCGACCTGCTGGGTGACAAACTTTTCAATCGCATCGACGTGTTCGGCCGCAAGACGAAGTGCTTCTTCGGTCGCCTGGATCGATTCCACGCTCACATCACTGAACGCCGCGTCGATCACACCGAGTGTGGGACCGCTCGAACCGGATTCTTCGTCCGTGCTGGGATTCTCAGCCGCCTCGCGAGCATGCTCGACGTCGCGGAGCGAAAAACGTCCGACCGTGCGCGATGCGACCAGCGGGGCTTCACGCAAATCTTTCATGATCCCCATTTCGTCACAAAACGTGATCAACGTGTTCGTGCGGTAGGTCGGATCGTCGTTGTCTTCGCGGTCCAACTCGGGATGCACGGTTTCCCAAAACGTCTCCAGATAACTGCGCAGCAGATGCAGCGCGTGAGAGAAGCCGATCACGCCGTCTTGGTTGAGCGTCGCACGCGCCAACATCGCGACGACTCGCATGTCCTTGGTGCGTGACAACAGGGCCTCGGCCCGCTTCTTGACGTCCTTCCAGTCCGGCGGCTCTGCCGCGACGACGGTGTCGCCGTACTGTTGTTCGGCCGTGCTCTGCGCCGCTCGCTCCATCTCGCCGAACTCGGCATCGTATTCCAAGTCCGGACCACAGGGTTCGTCTTCGGAGATCGGCGCAAGTAGTGTTTCGAGATCCGTTAGATCCATCTGGCTTACAACTTCCCGGAGAGCGACTTGGATGTAGGTACGATGGCACCGAGGTCGGTGCGAAACGACGCCGCCACGTCGCTAGAGTGTCTCAAACGCTTGATGCGTCGAGCGTCGGACTTGGGAACCGTAGGACATCGATAACGATGCGGTGGGCGACCAGGAAGAATGGCAGTCACGATTTACCCCATCTCGGTTGGATGGAAGGAAAACTCCGGTGATACCACTCAAGATACAATTCCTACAGTCGCCAATGTGTAACGTGAAAAAAAAATTTGTCGCAAGCCCATTCGATCGCGATCACAGTGACAGCGTGTGAAGCTCTTGTTTCGGCGAATCGGTGCCACCGGCTTGAGTCGCACCTGGACGATCGTCCCGGGGAGAATGCATTTGAGGAGCGCCAATCATCCGGTGACGGATGTCTGTTGACGGAGCGTTAGAACGTCCAGCGCAGATCCAGTCGCAACACGCTGCGATACCAATGTCGCTCGGTCACGCTGACCCCGCCGTTGATCCCCAGTTCAAACAGTCGTCCGTTATCACGGACGATCCGCAAGCCGGGATAAAGATTAATGATATTTTCGCCGTCGATGCTTTGAGGATTGGGCAAGCCGACGGATTTCTGTCCCGTCAAAATGGACCAACCCACCAGCTCAAACGTGGGAAGTATCGCAAACGTGTCACTGTCATAGAGGACGTTTGCAAAACCCATGCCGTATCGTAAGACCGGACCCGAAAACCCCGGTTCACCGCCGATCGGAAACCATAATTTCAGTTCGTTATGAATCAGCGTGCGATCACTCCACTTGTAACTTGCGATAAACCCCGGCTCCATCGAGACGTGTCCGTTGCCGAGCCCACGTTTGGCCGACCCCGTCGCCAACTGGTTCCGCAAGACTTGCGTCAGCTGCAGTGAATCGCCGTCAATGATCACCGTTTTGGTCGTGATTGCCATGTCCCCCATTCCACCTGTATTACTCAGAATGGTGGGATCGATGAACCGCAACGGCAGTTCGGTGGTGGCGGAGAACCTGCTGCCGCCGACTTCGAACGACAGCCGAATGTCCTGGTAATCGACCGAGGGTTCGAACGTCAGTGGGTTGGTAAACTCAGGTCCCTTCTTGCCGATTCGCGACCAGAAGTATTCCACGCGGTCGGCGAATTCCCAGTCGCGTGCCGACTCGAACCGCAGACGAAAATTATTGGACGGTTGCGAGGCATCGATTTCGAACAGGGCAAACGGCAACCGCTCGACGCCCACACCGACATCGCGTCCGGCTTGACTGCGCATCGCCCTGACGGTGCGCTGGAACAGCGTTGCCAAAGGTTTTCGGCGTCGATTGCGAAACGTTTCGAACCGATCACTGGTCGCGGAAGGAACCCAGACGGGATCGGGTTGGAAGTTTTCGGCGATCGGAACGCGGTCGCCTTCGACGGGCAGCGTCGACGGAATCAGCTCCGTCGCAATGGCGTTGGGCGTCGGTAGGATTTCGGCCGCGGGATCATCGGCCAGGTGAACGGTCGGTTTCAAAATGGTGCCCGCAGCGGGATCCCAACTGGGAACGGCTGGCTGAAACAAGATCCTGGGCCGCGTCGCATCGGGCGTGACGAACCGCTGTGAAACCGGTTCGTCGATGCTCCATGAAAACGGTGCGTCGGGATCGCTGGAGGACCGTTGGGTTGACGACAGTGGCGTCGAGGTCTGTCCGGCCGCGAGTGACGGGTTCTGGGCATCCGCGTTGTGGACAGCCCCAAGGGTGCAGCCGAGCAGCAGCCAGATCAGCAGTCGTAACGGGACGTGCAGAGGATTCGTCACTGAAGTGGTGAGTGTCTCTGGAGGAATCGTGGGTCTAAACCTCAGCCTGACCGGCGGGCGACGGGGTGCGAACCCGCTGCCGGGACGGCCGATGTTGGTTGGTCTCTGTCGATTTATCGGACGTTCGGATCTTTACGGTCATGAGAATTGGGTAAGATTTGTCGGTTATTACCGAACGGCCGCTTGATTTCCTGCCCGATTGGGCTGTGGGAACGGATGTTGGGCGACGAGGATGCCGATGACGGGCCGGTCGGGAACACGCAATCACGTCCGTGATGGGCACGTCCGTGAAGGGAACTCTGCAGTTTCACGGCAGAAACGTTGAACGCCGGGTCCGGTTTGCCAGGTGTTGTTGGCGGAAAGACTTTGCGACGACTGCTGTAGGAGATCCATCAGCGGATGGCGCATAATGGGCCGGAGTCTCACAAGATGGGTCGACTTGATGAATAACAGAGGCGTTACCGACGTATGAAGAATCCACGCGTGCACTGGTATCAAGGGCTGTTTGTGCGGCCCCACCATCTACAGGCAGCCGATCGACACTGGTTGGAGCTGTCGCACACGTCCGAAAGCTGGGATCATCCCTATGGTTATGGTCTGCATGCGTTCCAGTACAGCAAAGACGCCTTGGCCAGCGGCCATTTTCGCGTCGAAGAGCTTGACGCCCGCTTGCGTGACGGCACGTTGATCCGATTGGACAGCGGCCAGGAACTCGAGGTGGATTTGAAGGCGGCGTTCGATGCCCAATCGGCGACCGAGTCCGAAACGTCGTTGATGATTTACATCGGCGTCCCCAAGTTGAACCTGGGCGGCGAGAACGTCAGCGGAGATTCCACCAACGGATTCGCACGTTTCACCCGCATTCAATCAACCGTTCCGGACGAAAACGGCCAAGACAGCGGCCAACCGATCGAATTTCGCCGGCTGAACTTGCGGTTGATCGTCGGCAGCGACACCGCCGGCTACGAAGTGCTGCCGATCGCGCGGGTCCGCAGCGCCAGCGAGCGCGAGGTCCAACCGGTGATCGACGAAAACTACATCCCGCCGATCCTGGCGACCCATTCCTGGCCCTACCTGCGACGCCATTATGTGCAGGGGATCCGCGACGTGTTGAGCGGCAACATGGACACGCTCAGCGAACCGGTCCGCCAGTTGAGTGTCGGCCGGCACAGTTTAGAACCGGCCGATTCGGGTCGCGTGTCGATGCTGGACCGTTTGAACGAAGCGTACAGCACATTGGACGTGATGGGCCCGGCCTTGGGCGTGCACCCGTTTGACGCCTACATGGAATTGGCCCGAATCTTGGGTCGGTTGTCGATCTTTGGCCCCGAGCGACGCGCCATCGAAGTGGAGCCGTACGATCACGACAACTTGGGATTCATTTTTGCCGACATCCGCGAAAAGATCCTGGGCATTCTGTACGCCACGCAGTTCGACGAATACCTGCGGGCCAACTTCGAGGGCTACGGATCGACGATGCAGGCTCGGCTGGGTCCGGAATGGTTCGACCCCGATTGGGAATGGTACCTGGGCGTCGAACGTGGCGGGGCGAGCGAGTCGAACCTGCGGGAATTGCTGGAGCGTTCCCCGGAATGGTACTGGGTGTTCGCCAGCGCCGACCAGGTCGAGGATTTCTTTCACGTCCGCCAGAACGGGCTGGGCCGCGAGATCGTCTCGACCACGATTCCGGATCTGCCCTCGCGACAGTACTGGACGTATTACAAGGTTTCCCAAGACGAGTACGAATCGCCGGCCTGGCCAGAGATTCGGCGCACCCAGTCGGTTGCGATGCGGGTGCGGAACTATGACGAACTGACCGGTGCGCGACACTTGGATGTCGTGACGCCCGACGGCAATCGCGCCCGACTTCGATTCGCCCTTTTCGCCATCCGCACGTAAGTCATGACGCCAAGATTTGCCGACGCCGTCGATCCGATCCTGATTCACGCGTTTTCTCTGATGGAGCGGATCGATGGAGGCGTGGAGATCGCTCCGGCGGAGGAGAAACGGACGCTGGAGGGGCTGCTGCAACAGGCCGACAGTCGACTTTCCGGCTACACCGAAGACTGGGAACTGGCCAAATACGCGTTGGTGACGTGGATCGATGAGATGCTGGTCGATGCCCACATCTGGTCGGGGCAAAACTGGTGGCGCGACAACGTGCTGGAATGGAGTTTGTTCAACACCCGTCGCTGCAATGACTTGTACTACGTCAACGCGACAACGGCGCTCAATGCCGGATCTGACGACGCGCTGCAGCTGATTTATGTCTGCGTGATGCTGGGGTTCCGCGGTCTGTATCGAGACCCCAAATTGAATCGGATGTTGATTGACAAACATGGTTTGGCGGTCGATCTGCCGTCATGGGCGGCCGAATACGGAAACGCCGTCGGCCAGGCGCGACAGCGCTGGAACGACGCGACCGCGGGACAGGAATGTGAACGGAACCTGGTCCCGGCGGTTCCGCACTGGACGCGGGCCCGGCTCGTTTGGCCTTGGCTGTTGGCAACCATTCTCGCCGGATTGCTCGCCCTTTCCTTCTTCCGAACCTGATGACAGACGTCACGGTAACCGCTAACGATAGTGACCATGTCCAACGAACCGCCGCCCGAAAAAAAGCTTCCGCTGCATCGTCGTTTCTTGCCCACGACGCTGGCCGGAAAATCGGCCGCCGTGACGGCATTGGCGCTCGTGATCCTGTTGATCCTCGTTTGGATCTTCCGTTTGTTCGGTTCCCAAAGCGTCCGCTTGATTCACGCGGTCTCGATGACTCACATCGTGATCGAAATCGCACTGGTGATTCTGATTCCGGTCGTGCTGTACTGGGGCATGCGGCGATGGAACCAAGTGATCGAGGGTGAATTCCCGGATATCGACCGTGCCTGGGAGGCCGGGATCGCGGCGCTTGAGGCAAAGGGCGTCTCTCCATCGGACTATCCCATCTTCTTGATCCTGGGATCGTCCGACGACCAAGCCGAACAGGGTTTGATGGAAGCGTTGGAGACCAAGCTGCCGGTGCACGGCGTGCCCGAAGCGGCAGGCGTCAGCCACGCCCTGCAGTGGTACATGAGCACCGATGCGATCTACCTGTTTTGCCCCGGCGCGAGCTCACTGAGCGCGTTGATGGGACGTTGGGCACCGTCGTCGATGAACGTTGCATCGCGGCGGATCGCGCGGCGCAGTGACGGCGGGGTCGCTCCAAACGCCGCGCCGGATGCTTCGCCCAGCCCGATCGGCATCCAGAAAATACAACGTGCCGCCCGCGGCAACCCTCCCGCACCGGCCGCCGCCAAATCGCAACCGCCAACGCTGCAGAAGGAATCGGCGATGCGTTCGGCTCCCCAAACGACACCGCCCGATCGGCAGCCGGCACAACCGCAATCCTACCTCGGCACGATCGGGAACCAAGCGATGGACTCTTCACCGCTGGCAGGGGCGGGCCGAGAATCAGCGTCGCTGCCGCCGCGTGGATCCGCGTTTGACCTCCCGACGCCGCCCCGCCCTCAAACGCCTCAGCCGCACGTGCCCCAACCGCAAGTGCCGCAACCGCAGGTACCACGCCCCCCAGCACCAGCCGCGGCGATGGGTGACGCGCTGCGACCGGCACCGCGGTACGAAGGGACGATCTCGTTCGACCAATACCCGCCCAGCCAATCCAGCGCAGCCCCCACGCCGGCTCCCGCGTCCACCCCGGCTTCGCCACCGCCCGCGGCTGCCGCTCCCCAACACGCACCGGTTGCTGCCGAGACGCCGTCGCCGCCCCACGTCACCGCGACGACATCGTCCGGTGCTCCGTTGGCGATGCCTCGCAGCGCCGGCAACAAAAAGGTCGCCTTGCCGGCGTCGCTGGACACTTCCGACCAAATCCCGCGTTTGCGCTATGTTTGCAAATTGCTCAAACGCGCTCGACGTCCGATGTGCGGCATCAACGGTGCCGTGACGTTGATCCCGTTTGAACTTTCGCGCGTCGGTCCGTTACAGCTTTCGGCGATCGCCCAATCGGCCCGCAGCGACATCGAAACGATCCAACAAACGATGGGCGTGCGGTCGCCGGTCACCGCCGTGATCGTCGGGCTGGAGCAAGACAAGGGATTCACCGAACTCGTGCGTCGCTTGCAGTCTGGCTTGCTCTCTCGGCGTCTCGGCGGCCGTTTTGATCTTCGCAGTCGCCCGACGCCCGACGAGTTGAACACCCACAGCGACCGTTTGTGCGATGCTTTCGAAGACTGGGTCTATCGGTTGTTCAGCCGTGATGACGGGCTTGCCCAGCAGCGGGGAAACCGAAAGCTGTACGCCTTGACGTGCAAGATCCGGCACGAGTTAAAACCGCGACTAAGGATGGTGCTCGGCCAGGCGTTCGGCTGTGAGTCGAGTGAACAAGGCGTCGCGCCGGACAGCGACGACTCGTTCTTTTTCAGCGGCTGCTATTTCGCCGCCAGCGGAGCGACCACGGGGCAAGCCGCGTTCGTCAAAGGCGTGTTGAAGGACAAACTGGTTGACGAACAATCCAAGGTCGAGTGGACGCCCGAGTCCCGTCGGAAACAACGACTGCTGACCATGTTCACCGTGCTCGGTTGGATCATCGCGCTTTTGCTGACCGTCGTGCTGGTGCTCCAGAGTTTTGTCTGGAGCTAAGCAACGAGCAGAAGATGAGTGTCGGATCTCTTGAAGTGGGATAGGCTTCCAGCCTGTCATTTCAGCTGACCAGGAAAGAGTTCCTGTAACTTTTTCAGCTTCGGAACGATATACGCCTGGCAGTACTGCTTGTCTGGGTTGCGGTTGAAGTAGTCCTTATGATCCGAGCCTGCAGGATAAAACGTGCTGGCACGTTCGATGGACGTCACGATCGGCGACCGGAATGCCTTTTGCCGATTCAATAATCGTTTGTACTGTTCCGCGACGTCTTCCTGCTGGTCCGTGTGGGCGAACACCACACTTCGGTATTGCGGTCCGATGTCTGGACCTTGACGGTTCTTCGTGGTCGGGTCGTGTGTGCGCCAAAAGACCTGCAACAACGTCTCATAGTTGACCACATCGGGGTTGAATTCCAGTTGAATCACTTCGACGTGGCCGGTTCGCCCCGTGAGCACTTGGCGATACGTCGGATTCTCAATTCGTCCTCCCATGAATCCGGGCCGGACATTGCTGACACCGTCAATCCGTTGGAACACGGCCTCCACGCACCAATAACACCCGCCGCCGAACGTTGCCGTTTCAAGCTTGGGTTCATCAGCGAAGGAACCCGAGGGCACGCAACACCATGCGGCCAACAGGATCGCCGCAATCAGCTCGTGTCGATTGAAATTCATGGCAGGTCGTTTATGACGGGTAGAGAACTGTACTCACCGCTGCGGCGAGATCACGCGGCGGATCTATTCTCACCGCAACCCTACGGTCCGTCAACTTTTCGATGAAGGGTGACTCGGAAAAGGTCGGCTGTCACTTGCGAAACGATGTCACTTGCGGAACGATGTCACGTGCGGAACGATGAAACGATTCCTGGCCCACGGATGGCAGCGCGAACCCACGGATTTTTCGCACCCTGTCATCGGTGGGTTCGCGCTGCAAAAGTCTTAACGCCTACCGCTACGATCAAATCCGTCACTTAACCCATTGACGTCGCGGGGGGATTTCAGCGAGTCACCGCCAACAACCTGACCCCAGAACCATCTCAATTCGGCGGCTTCGGCGCAGTCGATTGCCCTGCTTCTTCGGCACGACTCTCCTCCAGCGACTCGCCCGATTTCTCTTGGTCGACTCGATACCCTCTGGATCGGTACTTGAAGGAGTAGTCGGACAAAAAGTAGTAGTAGAGGAAGCCACCGCGGATCTCACGCTTCGTTTGGATGGCGTGCAGAATAGGAGTCATGATCCTGCTACTCTTGAGCCCGAAGCGAAAATCACCTTCGCCAATGGCCCCACTCCACTCCAGCCGCTGATCTCGGATGACGCCCCCGCGACTTCGGTTACTCGCATGGTCCGCCGCTTTCGGCTTGCGTTCGGAGTAGTTGAAGCGGTGGTGACGTCAACCCGATCAATGCAAGTAAACGCCAACAAAGGTAAGCACTCCCGACAAAGGCGACACTACCAAACAGGAACATTCCAAATTCCCCCGCGCCTTTGTCATTGAAGATGCCGTTAAACCATTCAAATTCGAACATCGCAAAATAGCAAACTTGAGCGGCAGCGGCGCAAATCGATCCGACGGCGATCATGATAGAACCAGCGAAACAGTCCCGCACTTTGGAGTCGCAGAGTGCCCACGGGATTGCGCTCAGCGAACCGGCCAAATACGCTGATGCCTCAAGCCATTGTCTTCCACGCATCGACACGAGAAACATGTACCCCAGCGATAGAAACGCGACGGTAGCGAGTGCTGCGATGGCGTATCGCCAGTATGACGGGCGAGTCTTCCCAACTTGTGGCGAATCTGAATCGCTCAATGGCTCCTCGTTCTGAGATTCGATCGCAGGAGCGTCGTATGGATTTGTTGCCATTCCAATTGTCGGCGAACGAATTGCGATCGATCCGCGCATGCGGAGGAACGGGGATAGATCGAGCGTTGAACTCTGTCGGCCTTTAGGCGGGCCGGTCACAGGACCTGATTAGAACGGATCCTGCTAGGCGGTGCCAGTTTCTCAGGCCCAGGCGAACTCGAGCTGAATGGCCGTAGATCAGTCCGGCTCGGACTCAGCCCCTTTGCAATAACTTGGTCACTTTCAGGTACCAGCCGAACCAAATGCGAAAAACCTTCACCCATCGCGGCGTCCACGGCATCCCGAAGGGATCACAGCCAGTAGCCGGAGGTCAGCGCAGCGTCACCTCCGGACCACCCCTATTCTCCCCTCGACCCCGGGCGGGGTCGCAGTGAACTCCCCCCCACCGCGACCGCACGTCAACCGTCGAAGCGGTAAACAATTCGATTAAGTTCAACGTTCGGGTGCACCAAGTTGCCGCCCAAGATGGACCATTTCTGTAACGTCAGAGCGGCAACTTTGGTTCAATCCTTTGCTACCCGCGGTTGATCATTCAGCCGGGAGATGTGGTGCGGGCTTCCTCGCTGCCTTCAAAAACAGCGAGTTCTTCGTTGAGTCTAGCGATTAGCTTGCGAATACCGGCCTTTGTAAACCCCTTCTCTCCAATTGGGTGATCGCGCTGAATCGACTCCAGTCGTGATTGCAAATCGCGCAACTCTATCTGCGCTTTTTCGTATTCGGTTGCATTTGTAATCATAGCTCGATCTCTACGATCCCTTTCCGGCGACCATCTGCTTCGCGCGTCCGCCCAAAGAATTCTACCCAGTCGTCCCAGTCACGTCTATCTTCGGCCGCAAATAGTTCTTCGGGTCGGCGCGTGACGAGCATGGAATCGAGCTCAACAACTTCGATATCGCCGCGGTTAAGGCGGTCGGCAAAATCGACCGGAATCCAAATAACCGCGTCAATGTCATCTGGCTCTGGTTTCGATGTAACGAAGCTGCCGTCGATAAAGAAACGCTTCGCGCCAATGACACGGGCAAGCTCAAGCCAACGTCGAAGCCGAATCGTCAAACGCCGGCGTTGCCGCGTTGACGCTCCGAATCGAAAGGACACTTCCGCTTCAGTCGCAAGATGAACGCCATTGGGCAAGTAGCCATCGTCGCGAAAATCTGGAATCATGATTTTGTGATCGCGTCTTCCAATTCCGTCGGGGAACGAATTGCAACCGATCCGCGCATGCAGAGGAACTGGGATAGATCGAGCGTTGAACTCTGTCGGCCTTTAGGCGGGCCGGTCACAGGACCTGATTAGAACGGATCCTGCTAGACGGTGCCAGTTTCTCGGGCCCAGGCGAACTCGAGCTGGATGGCCGTAGACTGGTCCGGCTCGGACTCAGCCCCCTTTGCAATGACTTGTTCACTTTCAGTTACCAGCCGAACCAAGTGCGAAGAACCTTCACCCATCGCGGCGTCCGAGCAATCCCGAAGGGATCACAGCCAGTAGCCGGAGGTCAGCGCAGCGGCACCTCCGGACCACGCCCCAATCCTCCCCCCGACCCCGGACGGGCAACGCTGTGAAGCATTTTTCCCATGTGTTTCTTGAGGTTTTAGCGGCAGGGCGCGAGCCCTCCGGTTGTTCATCGTTACCAAAACACCCTCAGACCACACGACGCGAGCAACGAGGGAGTCATGCGCCGGTGGATCACTCGAAGGGCCACAAGAGATCAAGACGCCTGTCTCACCAAAACGCTGAAGACCGACGCCAAGTGGATTCAAGAAGCTGGCGTCAGCCTACAGTTGCAAGTCCCACGTCACCACGCCCCACCGCGACCGCACGTCAACCGTCGAAGCGGATAGCCATTCGATTAAGTTCAACGCCTGCCGTAACCGGGCGGCGACGAAAGATTGTCCCTTTCAAATTCGCCCGACATCGCCGCTCCGGTTCACGGCTTTGTCCTGCGACGTGGTTTGGTGTCTGCAGGCGGTGACACTAACATTTCGAGGCGGACCAACGTACCAAGTCACAGATGGCTCCATTCCCATCTCTCTCGAGTATGACGGTTGGAACAGGGTTGTCATGTCGTTGGATCTCCGTCATGCCAAAGTGCTTTGCGTACCAGTCGGACGCCGTATCGAGATCGGTCACCGGTAGCGCAAGCACGTCATCCTGGTACGGTGAAGCAGAATCGAAAAGAGGTTCGCTTGACATGGCAATTGAGGTTTGGATTCTGATCGGTGTCCGGAGTCGGGATGAAGCCCGGAGGGCTGGCACAATGCTTGCCGGTGGTGTCAGCCACCGGTATCGAAAGAACGGATTTACTGAGGCCTGGAAGGCCGGCACAATGGAGCTCCCGGTCCACTCGAAGCCCGGGCATTGTGTCGGCCCGCTGGGCCTTGAGTATTCTTTTGAACCCACCCCGGTGGCTGACGCCACCGGCAGACACTCTACCGGCCCTCCGGGCCTAAGACACTTCGCACCGCCGGCATACCCGAATCCAATCGTCGGAGTCAGCGATGTCACGATCAACAGTTGAAATCGACAGGCGTCGGTTTGCCTTCGTTGGCCGAGTCGACCGCGCACCTATCAAACCGTGACATCAAATGCGAACCCCCGGAAACAGAGGTTCGATGTCAACAGGAGGGCGTCCTTCGGGTCACGGTCAAACGACAGCAAATCAATTGCCACAAAAAACGCGAGAAGACACAAAAGAAGAAGTGGGCGATGTCGTCAGGCGTCGGTTAGCAGCGTGAACGATAACGATCACGTGGTCGCCGCGAAAGATCAACCACTTCAGTGAGCTTTACTCGGCGACTCACGTGCATCGTCTGGTTCGCCGTAGTTGTGATTGCAGGCTTGAATAGTCAAAGAGTTAAACGTCCGTTCGCTCGTGTTAAGTTCGAACGCGTCGTCGTCAATCCAGTTTAGGGACGGCGGGAGGGAATTTAACGCACGGTATTCGAGACTACAGAACTCAGCGGCGGCAGCAGCAATTCGTTCAATTGGATGAAACAAGATCGCGGGCAACGCATATGGCTCGCCGGCGTGGTGGAGGTCAATCCACTGGTCGCGCGGTTGCGTTTCGTTGATCGCATAGTGTGTTGCAAACAGTTCGTCGTCATCCATGCACACCGAAAGCGATAAGAATACGCCCGCCTTATCATCCTTGGTAAGGGATAGATGATCACGCACAAAACCGTCTGGTGATTCGTCGTCAATCGCAATGTATTCGAGCGCACCGAATCCGTTTCCCGTTCTGTCGTGCCAGTAGCTTGAGTCCCGTTCGAGGATACGCCGAAGGTACATCTCCGAGGGATTCTCGGTGAGATCGTCACCAACCGGTGAAACGTACATGATGTAAGGTCGCATGATTCTTCAGTCGGCGAACGATGAATTCTTGGCAGTCCGTCTGCCGTGATTTATGCATCTTATCAGCAGTCGGACTGCCGATAATGGGAACCACCCGAATCAACTAGTGGTTCATGGGAAGGGCGATCGCTCTTTTGGGTCTGAGGAATTGTTTCCCGCGAGACCGGACGTCGGGAGACGGGGATTGGGACGTGGAAGCGACGCCCACGGACCGCTGGGAGGTTGGGGATGCCGACGCGAGTGCGGCAAAGGGGAAGGGAATCGGTGTCGGATCTCGACAGTGGGATAGGCTTCCAGGCTCGTCATTCCAGCGTCGACAGGCTGGAAGCCTATCCCACCATCGGACTTCCCTTGACCGGGTACCCATCGGCGAATCGAAAATCAGACTCCGGCCGGTGCGGGATGCAGGATTTGCCTCGCAACAGGGTTCGGTTGAGAGGCTGGGCTAGAACGTGCGATCGGAGGGCGATCCGATCGGGGCGTCGAGGTCGTTGCCGCGGGTGATGGACGCTTCGTGGGCCAGTTCGCGTTCGATGATCGCGTTGATCTCGCTCTCACCCAAAATCGACTCTTCGACCGCGATCACCTCGCCGGGTTGCGGATGCGCCGGAGTTGCGCCGGCGTGTTGCTTTTCGCCGCTGAAGGGAGCCTTAGCGAAATCGACGACGGAGCGAACGATTTGTCGGCCGGGTGCGGGCGATGGCATGCGTGCGGTGGCCGATTGCGTTTCGGTCAAGTGAATGTTGAAGTACTCCAGCAGCGATCCCATTTCGAAGTTCAGGTTTTTCGTCGCCAAGGCGTACTGGACTCGGGCACGATTGGCGTCGCTGGCCGCTTCGGCATAACGCTGTTCGGAGTCCAACAAGGCATTGAAATCGAATTGACGCACCGGCGCCTGGGCTTCGCCGGCCAGGATTTCGTATTGTTCTTTCGCCGCGTTCTCGCGATTGAGCGCCGTTCGCAAGATTTCGTAGGCGCGATCGCTTTCGGCCATCGCGTTGCTCAATCCATACACGACCTGCCGCTCAAGTTCGGTCAACAGGGCGCGTTCACGCGCCAACCGCAATTGGGCGTTGCGGACCGCCGAGTGGGCTTGTCGGAATCCGACCGGATAGGAAAGACTGAGCCCCATCAACCATTCGTGCGTCCCCGTGCCGGTCGCGGTACCGGCCGGCGAGATATTGTGATCGAACAGGCTTTCACCGAGGGCGCGATACCGATAGCGACCGACGGCATCGAGACGCGGCAGCAAGAAATTCCGGCTGGCGGTCAATTCATAGCGTCGGCGATCGACGTTCAGCCGCTGGCGGCGCAACTCGGTGCGGCGTGCCAAGGCATTGGAAACGATGTCGTTCCAATGGTAGGTGACCGGTGCATCGGTCGGTGGGCTGGTGGGATGAATCAGTCGGCCGTCGTTGATCGGCAATCCCATGATCAACCGCAACCGTCGTTCGTTGACATAAACGCCGCCGGTCCCTTGAAAGGTCCCGCCGCCGCTGCCGTTGAATGTGCGGGTGCCGACGACCAAACGACCGGCCAGCGAGTTTTGAACGTCTTGCTCGAACCGGAAGTATTGCTCTTTGGCCTGCGCCAGTTTGTCGTCTTCGGCCCCGGGAAGCCCCTGTCGGGCCTTGAGTAACAAGTAGGTATTGAGACTGCGGTCACGAGCCTGTTGCTTGACTTCCAAATCGGCATAGGCGAAGTGCAGATCCCAGTAGGCGTTTTCGACGTCGCTCAAGTAGTCCCGTAGCGCGATCTCAAGCTGCGCCACCGTCACGTCGGCACTGAGCCGGGCGATGACGACGCCGTTGTAGACGCCCGGTGTGGCATTGGGGCCGGCGATTCGATTGAAGTTGACGCCCCGCCCCTGCAGCAACGGATGTCGGACCTCGCCTTCAAAATTCCAATTCCACGCCGTGCCATCGAGCAGATTGCGATCGGAATTGTTCAAGTCCGCGTCAAAATTGTGGCGCAGGGTAAACAGAGCCCCCGAGGCCGTCTGTTTACTCAGGCTTGATACCAGCCGCGTGAGTTGCTGTTGGTAGAAATTTTCGCCGCCGCCGGCAAACTCGTTGTTGAGCACCCGGTCGTTGTCTTCGTGGAACAGGTCGCCGTTGACCTGCGCATCAAATTCGCTGAGCGCCGCTTCCACACCGCTGGTCGGATCGGTTGCCTGAATCGCCGGTCCATAGATGGTCGGCGTTAATCCCGGCGTTTGAATCACACGGGCACCCAGATCACGCAGCACGGTGGAGTTGGCCAGCGCGAGCTGAACCGCCTGATCGATCGTCAGATCCCAGGGCTGGGGCGTTGCGGTCCCGGGCGACGCAGCCTCGCGAATCGAGAACGGCGTGTTGGCGCCGAGCGGAGCATCGCTCTGGACCACTTCATTCAGATCCGGCTGCGCGATCGTGACCTCCGCCAAGATGCTCGACACCGCCGCAGGCGGCACCGAAACACGGGTCGCGCAACCGACAATCGCCAGCAGGGAGATCGCGCAAAGGCTGTAGTTCGTGATGCTCCTACACGTCATCGGAGGTCTAATTCTTTCCGTAGCGTTTGCGAATCGTTCCGTGGTACGATGGTAGCCCCGAGTCGTAGATCGGCATCGTGACGGCCGAAATAGATTCTGTTTTCGGCAAAGACGCTCTTTTTGATACATTCGCAATAGGCGACCTAGACCCCCTATTTTATCGTAAAGGTCGATTTCAATTGGCAGACAGTGTGACGTCCTCCCCCGAACAATGCGGCGAAGAGTGGGGCGAGATCGAGCAGTTTGTTGCCGAGATTTCCGAGCTTTCCCAGACTTCCGTTTCACTGCACGCATTCGCCAACGAAGCACTGGAGCGAACCGTTGAACTGCTCGGTGCCGCCGGCGGCAGTGTTTGGATGGTCGACGACGCCGCCGGGTTTGCGTCACTGTGCCAGGTGGAAACCGACTCGGATTTGCCGGATGCCGCGTTGACCGCCGGTGAGCAGCACACGCGATTGTTGCGTTCGGTGCTCGACAGCAGCCGTCAACAGTCGGCCGTGATCCCCCACACCAACGCACCGGGCGACCGCCCCCAGAGAACTCCGTCACGGCCCGGCGGCGGCCACGAAACGTACGTTTGGACCGGTTCGCCGCTGCGGATGGACCGGGACGTGATCGGCGTCCTGGAAGTGGTTCAATCCAACTCGGTCAGCCCCGCTGCGCGAACGGGAACAGAACGTCTGCTGGCAATCGTCGCTGATTTGGCGGGCGACTTTTTGCGGCGACAGCGGCTAAAAGAGCTTCAATCGGCGGTCGATCGCTGGCGTCAATATGAAGCGTTGTGCCTGCGTGCCCATGCGAGTTTGGACTTGCGTGACACGGCGTATCAATTGGTCAACGACGGGCGTTGGTTCATCGACTGTGACCGGGTCAGTTTGCTGGTTCCCCTGCGTGGTCGCTTGACCGCGATTGCGACCAGCGGCGTCGACACGCTCGATCGCCGCTCGGACCTGGTGCGTTCGATGGAAGCATTAGCCAAAGCGGTCGAGCCGTCGCGACAGTGGCTGCGTTACCGGGGGACGACCGATCAATTCCCGCCTCAATTGGAACGCCCCCTGTGTGCGTTTGCCGACGACTCCCACTCGCAATCCATCGACGTGGTGCCGCTGTTGGCGTCGAGCGACGGATCAAGCGACGTATCGGGCGATGCGGCGGAATCACTGGTCGGCATGTTGGTGTTGGAAACGTTCGACGCTTCGATCAACCCGGATGCGGAAGAGCGGATCATTCGCATCGCCAACCTCTGCAGTTCTGCGCTGCGCAGCGCGATCGACTACCAATCGCTGCCCCTGCTGTCGTTGGCCCGTTGGCTACGTCGGACGATCCGTTATGGCGGACTGCAGCGACGAAAACTGGTGCTCGCCACGGTGGCCGTGGTGCTGGCGATCTTGGCCCTGCGATTGATTCCGGCGACCCATTACGTGGCAGCCGAAGGGGAAGCGCAACCGCTGATCCAACGCAACATCTATGCGCCCATGGATGGTGAAGTGGTCGAGGTGCGTGGCGGGCACGATGAATCGGTCACCGCCGACCAGATCCTGGTGGTGCTCCGCAGCCGAGATTTGGAACTAGAACTGGAACGGTTGCAGGGCGAGTACCAGACGACGGAGAAACGATTGTTGGCGATCGCGTCGGCGCGTGTTCAAACCGGTTTTGACGAGGCGTCCGCGCGAGTTCCAGGTCAATTGGCTGCCGAAGAACAAGAACTGAAACAGCAACTGGCGAGTTTGCAGACCCAAATCGCGTTGGTCCGCAAGCAACGCGCCAGCTTGGAGGTACGCAGTCCGATCGGCGGGCGGATTCTGACCTGGGATCCTGAAGATTTGTTGGCCGATCGCCCCGTTCAACGGGGGCAACTGTTGGTCAGCGTCGCGGATCTGTCCGGCCCCTGGGTGCTGGAACTGTTGGTCCCCGATCGCAGCGTCGGTCACGTGATCTCGGCCCAGCGAATCGAGGACGCCCCCCTGAACGTTTCATTCACACTGGCGACCGGCAGCTCACCGACGTATCGTGGCAGTTTGAAGCAGATCGCCGGACGGACCGAGGTGCTGGACCAACAACAGGCTTCGACCCGGGTACTGGTCTCAGTGCCGAGCGAAGCGGTGGAGTTGCTGCGACCGGGAACGACGATCAAGGCGAAATTCGATTGCGGCCGCCGATCCTTGGGGTTCGTCTGGCTGCACGACCTGTTTGAGACGGTCCGAGGATGGATTTTATTTTGAACCTGTTGAATCACGAACGGGAAGAACGGATGAAGAATGGGAAACCGATCGGCATGTTTCACCTGGCCTTGTGGACGATCATGCTCGCATCAACTTCCGTCGTTGCCTCGGCCGAAACGATCGGGGTGGATTCGGTGCTGATTCGGTTGATCGATCAAGTCGACGTGCCCGCTCGGGCGGTCGGCTCGCTGGTCCAGGTCCATGCATCGGAAGGCAAGTTGGTCGAAAAGGGAGATCTGCTCGCGCAAATCGACGACACCGAAGCCCAGTTGGATTACAAGCGTGCGACCTTTGAATTGGACATCGCGATGCGTGACGCTGAAAACGATGTCGCGGTCCGATCGGCCATGAAGACACGGGTCTATTCACAGGCCCATTTCGATCGACTGGTCCGAGCCGACGCCGCGCAGCCGCGAAGTGTTTCTCAGTCGGAACTGGAAAAAGCGCGACTGGACGCCGAACAGGCGGAGATTGAGATTGAAAAAGCGCGCAGCGAACTCCAAAACGCCAAGACGAAAAAAGACTTGATGGCCAACGCGTTGGCCATGGCTGAACGAAACATCGAGGTGCGGCGCATTTTGGCGCCGCAGAGCGGAGAGGTGGTCGAAGTGTTGCGGCACGTGGGTGAGTGGGTGACGCCCGGCGAAAAGATCTTTCGGATCGTCAGCATCAAACGGTTGCGTGCCGAGGGATTTGTCCAGGCCAGCCAAGTCACCGAAGCGCTGAAGGGGTTGCCCGTTCAGGTCGTGCCGCACGACGAACTCGAGACCGCGCAGTCCTATACGGGAACGATCGTGTTCGTCAGTCGCGAGATCGATCCGGTCAATGGCCAAGTCCGCATCTGGGCCGAGGTCGACAACCACGACGGCCGATTGCAACCCGGACATCGCGCTCGAATGTCAATCATCACGGATTGACCCTGGTGCTCCGGGAACGTTTCGATCTGAACAGAGGACAAGGGAGACGAGCGAAGTGTCGACCGACAGTGATTCATCGGCGGGGGCGGGGCGTCTAAAACTCCGCAAACGTCCGGACCTGGAAGTCTATCCGCAGCGTCGTCGCGGGCAGTCCGTGTGGGTGATCAAAGACCCGCTTGCGCTGCGATACTTTCAGTTTCGTGAAGAGGAGTTCGCGATTCTGGGGTGGCTCGATGGTCACTCGAGTCTGGAGCAGATCAAGCAACGGTTTGAACAACGTTTCGCCCCGCGCCGGATGACCAACCGACGACTGCACTGGTTCGTGGCCAATTTGCATCGCAGCGGCTTGGTCCTTTCCGATGCACCGGGACAAGGCGAACCGCTGCGGACGCGTCAGGACCAGCAGCGACGCGCCTCGTGGATGAATGCGTTCTCCAATCCGCTGGCGATCCGATTTCGCGGATTTGATCCCGAACGTTTACTGAACTGGCTGTATCCGAAACTGCGTTGGATTTTCTCGCCCTGGTGTGGTGCGGCGTGTGGTTTGTTGGTTGTCACGGCGATTGCGTTACTGGTGACGCAAGAGAGTTCACTGACGCGGCGATTGCCGGAGATGAATGCGTTGTTGAGCCCGCGCAATTTATTGGCGTTGGCCGTGGCGATGGCGTTGATCAAGTTGCTTCATGAAATCGGTCACGCGTTGGCGTGCAAACACTACGCCGCCCGCTGTCATGAGCTGGGTTTCATGTTGTTGGTGTTCACGCCTTGTTTGTATTGCAATGTGACCGACGCATGGAAGCTGTCCAGTCGATTTCAGCGTGTGGCGATCAGTGCAGCCGGGATCCTTGTGGAGGTAGTCCTGGCATCGCTTTGCACGATCCTGTGGTTGTCCAGCCAACCGGGGCTGTTCAACACCCTTTGCCTGAACGTGATGATTGTCTGTTCGATCGGAACGGTGCTGCTCAACGGAAACCCGCTGCTGCGGTATGACGGATACTACATTTTGTCCGACGTCCTGGATTTGCCGAATCTCTGGCAGGACTCTCGGCGGGTGGTGCAGCGTCTCGCCTGGCGTGTGTTTCTGGGCATTGATCCGGGGAAACCGGTGTCCGTGCAGGGGCGACGCGGGGTGTTGCTGGTTTACGCCCTCGCGTCGATGCTTTACCGAATGGTGGTGATGGTTTCGATCCTGTATCTGGTGTACCGCATTTGCAAACCGGCGGGATTGATTTTGCTCGCCCAGATTTTGACCGTCCTTTTGCTTGTCGGTCTGCTTTCGCCTCTCTTGACCGCGGTATCGCGAATCATGACCAACCCTTCGACACGTCGCAAAATGAAGCCCGGCCGGTTGTTGATTTCCGCGGGGGTGGTGACCTTGCTGTTGGTCGCCTGCCTTTGGGTTCCGCTTCCCTGCCGGATTGTCGCGCCAGCGATGATCGAGCCGCTCGATGCCCGCCGCGTCTATGTTTCGGTACCGGGTCGGCTGACGCAATCGGTTGCTGCCGGAACCAAGGTGGCCGCGGGAGAACCGCTAGCCTACTTGGAAAACATCGATGTCAGGCGCGAGCTGGAAAGTGTTCGCGGGCAGCTGAGTCACCAAGAACTGCGGGTCGAGCATCTGGAATCATTGCGTGGCGACGACGAGACGCTGGCCTCTCAATTGCCGGCCGCCCGAGAAATCCTGAGCGACTTGCAACGCAGATTGACTCAGTTGCGCAATGACGAACAAGCGTTGGTGTTGACCGCTCCGGTCGAAGGCACGGTGCTGGCTCCGCCGACGGTTCCGCCGCCGACGCCCGGTGAGCTGGAACTGGAAGGTTGGAGCGGCACGCCGATGGACGCGAACAATTTGGGGATGACGCTGGAGCGAAAGACACTGTATTGCCTGATCGGCCAAGCAGATGCTTTTGAAGCGGCGGTTTACATCGACCAATCGGACATGCAATTTGTCCGCAAGGATCAGCGGGTCAAGCTGTTGTTGGACATCGCCGGCGGTGAAGTCATCGCAGGCACGGTGACAGAGATTTCACGAGTGAGTGTGAAAAGTGTGCCAACGGAGTTGGCGGTGGATCAACAACTCTCCAGTCGCGTCGACCAGGCCGGCGTGCTGCGACCGGCAACGACGTCTTACAAGGCCCACGTTCAACTCGATCCGACCGATGTGCCACTGTTGATCGGCGCTCGCGGTCGGGCGAAGATTTCGGTTCAATCGCAACCGCTCAGCCAACGTGTGCTCCGCGTCCTTTCAAGGACCTTTAAAACGGTTATCTGATCAACCGTTTCAACGGTGGCGTGTGGTAGCCGCTGCGAATAGAACTGCAGGGCGGATCGATGGCCGCAGACAACGGCAAGACACCGGCTTTCCATGCGAAGTGGATCCCGGAGTGGATCGCCGGCACGCGTTTCAGCGGACCACGGATCGCGCCGTAGCGTTCCAAGCGGTTGGCTTCAAAGTACAGCGGCTGGTGGCAAAACGACGCGCCCGACCAAAAGTCTCGCATGGTCAAGTCAGACCGATGCAACAGGGTCAGATGCGGAACGGGATCGTGCCGGGGCAGGCCACTGGTATCGCCAGGCAGATCCGCGTCGGCAACCAGTTGCTGCGATGACGCGCCGAGGCCTCGAGGGCGAACGTCCAGCCACCCGCCGGTGGATTGCGGTGAGGCTGTGACACGTTCGTGCCGCACGACATCGCGGCCGAGTTGACGGTCGTCCAAATCCAACACGTCGCTTTCGATCAGCTCTGGCTGTGGGTCGTCAAATGAATCGAAGGCCCGAGAGGCTTTGTTGTTGGACTCGGCCGCGGGTTCACCGCGGATCGGCAACAGCCCTGGCGGTTGCGACACCGGCACGGGCTGCACCAATGCCGGCACCTCCGCTTCCACTTCGACCGTGTTGTCGGCGGACGGTTGGGGCAGCGATTCAAATGGTTGCTGCGTCGAGGGCTCCGACGCGGCCGGCGCTTGGCCGGCCTGACGAAGTGGGGAAAAGGTCACTTGGGAAACGAGCGTCGGTGGGTCCCAATGACGCTGAGATTGATTCCAGGCTTCCCGCGCAGAAACATCGCTCCCGGAGGGCAACGCTGTGAAGCATTTTTCCCATGTGTTTCTTGAAGTGTTAGCGGCAGGGCGCGAGCCCTCCGGCTCTTCATTTTTGCTACAACACCGGAGGGCTCGCGCCCTACCGCTCAATAATGTGTCACAGGGTTGCCCGACGGGGTTGCTGATCAAGATCCTGGGGGCCAGTCGAACGAGGGTGGCGGTCGGATCGGTGGTGATCGGCACACGGCCGTCGACGTCCGCGTCCCCGGCGGTCAGAGGTGTGGCGGTCAACATCGAGGCGGCACAGGCCAGAGTGGCCATGCCCCTGCGAGACAACCAATCAAGGGTGTTTCGACGTCGAATGCGGAGCGATCGCGTCGAGCAGATTGCCGAGTCGGTCATGGCCAGTCACTTTCCAACGTGTTGATGCAACGTGTTGATGCACAGTGTGTTCAATCAGCGTGTCAAATCAGCCGCTCAGATCTCGAGACCGCCGATGGCGGCCGCTGTGCAGGGACGACAGAATACCTGGAGCAAGAGATGGCTTCGTCGCCGACGGACATCGGACTGCAGTTTCTGGCGTTGCGCGAACAAACAGGCAGGACCGCTACATCCAGAGCAAGTGCATCAGTTGACCAGAATTGTGACTCAAGCCGATCGAGATTCCGCAAAGCCTGGGAATCTGATCCGTTTGTACCGAAATTACACCGGGACGGTTGCGGACCGGTCAGTGTTTCTGACAGTGATCCAGGGGCGATGTGTTAAAATCTGAAGGTTGCGTCAATCGTCGGTAAGAGAACGCTTCTTTCGGCTGTTCGTTTCGTACCATTTGCCGGTCTGTCGGGGTCACGCCGGGTCCCGACCGATCAGCAGGCGGTCATCGGCCGGGAAGAATGCAGGGAACTCCTTGCCCGGCAGATAGGTCCAACGTCAGGTCGCCTTGTTGATTCCGAGCTCGTCATCATGAAACTCCCCAATTGGATTCGAAAGCTCACCGGTGGACGACCACCGGTGCGTCGGAGACGAATCGATCGGCGGAGAGAGGAACTTTTCGCGGAATTGAACGTCACGCGTCTGGAAACCCGCCGCGTCCTCAATGGCGACGGTTTGGCCAGCGAATTGGTCGTCGACGCCGGCGCGGACGCCAACGACGGCCACGCCGATGCGTTTCATTTGCAAGTCGATCAGGATCAGGTCCACGTCAGCGTCAACGGCGAACGCGTCAACAGCGTTTCGGCCGATCAAGTCGACACGATCACCATCCACGGTTCCACCGACGATGATTCCCTCGTCATCGATCTCGGTGACGGCTCGATGGCCCAACAGACGATTCGGTTTGATGGCGGACAAGGACAGGATTCGGTTCGGATCATCACCGCCGGGCACATCGAGTCGCTGATCCATGCCATTGAGTCTCCCGGTGTCGTGGACACGGATCTCCGATCCGCCGCAGGCGGATCAGAATTTCAGTTCGAGGGCATCGAGGATTTGAGCCACGACCTGAGCGTGGACCATTTGACCGTCCAGCTGGGCAACGATGCCGATCGGGTCACGCTGGATCAATCGGACGTCGCGGGAGTCAGCCAATTGCAGGTCTGGCAATCGTTTGACGCGAACATCGATTCGCAGTCGCCATTGACGATGTCCTTCGGCGATCCGAATGAATCCTTGCGAATCATATCCGACGTGGACGGTGAAACCGATGCGGATCGCGTCGACGTCAAGGGACTGTCTGATTCATTCGCGGCGAGCTTTGTTTTCCAGGGCGACGCCAACGATTTGATCGTGTTTTCAGGCGAAACGAATCTGGGCGGCGGTGACGTTCGCGTGACGGCGGGCCGCGTGCAGCTCTCCTCCGCGATTCACACCGATGATGCCGAGGTTGAATTCGTCGCGACCGAGGAGCTGACGCTCACTGCCACCGGCAGCGTTGTCAATCACGGCGGCACTGTGGAACTTTCCGGCCCGTCGCTCGAAATGGACGGCTCCATCGAAGCCTCCGCCGGCTTTGTCTCTCTCGATAGCGGCGGAAACGGCATTGCGATCGTCCGCGGACAGATCGACGTTTCGTCCGACCAAGCGGGACAACAAGGCGGTGTCGTTCATGTGTTGGGATTCCATGTCGGTTTGCTGGATCAAGCACGCATCGATGCGTCGGGGTCAGCCGGTGGCGGGACGGTCTTGATCGGTGGCGATTACTTGGGCAAGGGCGAAGTGACCAATGCCTACGTCACGTATCTTTCCCATGACTCGATCGTTCGCGCCGACTCGCACAACAACGGACGTGGGGGCAAAGTGATTGTCTGGGCCGACCACACGACACGGATGCATGGCACGATCTCGGCACGCGGGGGTGGCCTGGGCGGGGACGGAGGCCTGATTGAAACGTCGGGAAAAGTGTCGCTCGATGTAACCGCCAGTTCGGTCAACGCCAGTGCCGCAAGGGGTGTTGCGGGAACTTGGTTGTTGGACCCCTTGGATGTCACGATCTCCGACGGGTCAACACAAAACAACATCCCCAACACTGGTGGACTCTTCACGCCCAACGGCAACAATGCCAATATCGGTGACGACATCATCAACGCCGCACTCGATGCGGGCACCAACGTCACGATCACCACGGATTCCGGCGACGCCGGTGATAACAGTGATGATGGCGACATCCAGCTCAATGCAAATGCGGATATCGTTCTCAGTACCGCCCAAACAGTCACGCTGAAACTGATCGCCGCCGGGCACATCGATCTGCGGGGCACGATCACGACGGCAACAGGAACCTTGAACGTTGAGTTGGTCGCCAACGACAACAGCGGCACTCAAACGGATCAAAAAACGGCTGAAGGCGATGTATTAGTCAAGGATGTGGTGACCACCGGCGGAGGAACGTTTACGGCCTCCGGAGTCAACTTTGATAATTCCGGTGGCGCGATTACCACCGGCGATGGTCTGGTGACACTCAACCACACCGGCAACGTAAAAATCGGTGCGGCGATCGATGCCGGAGTCGGCGACGTCGGCATCACCACGACCGGCGGTGACATCAATGGCGGGGGCACCGTGACCGCGGCCACATTGACACTGGATGCCTCGGGCGGCATCGGAACAGCCACCACGTTCAACACGGACGTCGATTCGTTGGACCTGACAACCGGCGGCTCTGGCAACACCGGCGACATCACACTGGTCGAAGCCGATGGGGCAAGTCTGACCGTTGCAACCGACGCCACGGCACAGGCGATCCAAGTCACCGCGACGACCGGGGACTTGACCATCGGAGGCGCGACGGGTGATGGCAATGACAATGTCACGTTGATCACCTTGGCGGGAAACGTCGACGGCGGAGCGACGGTCACTGCCAATGCACTGGTGATCAATGCCAGCGGTGGGATCGGGATCGGCACGACATTCTCCGCCGATGCAGCCAGCTACAGCCTGACAACGTTGGGCGCCGGAGCGTTGGGCAACATCACATTGGTGGACACAGGCGCGCTCAACACGAGCCAAATCACGACACTCTCCAGCGTCGCGTCGGTTCAAACGGTCAGCCTGACCGCGACGACAGGCGACCTGACGATCAACTCGGCGATCGGCAACACCACCGACAACCTGACCCTGACCGCGACGGCGGGCAATATTGTGGGCGGCCTGACGGCGACGGCGGCCACGTTGACGCTGGATGCCAACGGCGGCATCGGAATCGGAACCGCGGTGACCGCTAACGCCACCACCTACGTGCTGACGACGTCCGGTGCCGATGCCGCCGGTGATATTCACCTTAGTGACACCAACACGCTGAACACCAGCCAAGTCACTCTCACGACAGCCGGAACGTCCCAAACGGTTCACTTGACGGCGCTCACGGGCCATCTGACTGTCGGCAACGCGATCGGAAACTCGACCGACAACCTGACGTTGACCGCCACCGCCGGAAACGTCGTCGGCGGAGCCACCGCGACCGCTGCGACACTGACAGTCAGCGCCGGACTCGGAATCGGAATCGGTACCACGCTCAACACTGACAGCGAGACACTCGATTTGTCTAGCGGTGGCGCAGCCGGAGCCGGTGACATTACGGTCATCGAAGCGGACGCCGTGGACCTGTCCGTCGCCACGGCCGCCACGGCGCAAACGGTCAGCGTCACCGTTTCCAGCGGCGACCTAACCGTCGGAGGGGCGATCGGTGATGCCAATGACAATCTTTCCCTGATCGCGTCGGCCGGCAACCTCGTCGGCGGTGTGGAAACGGTGAGCGCGAACGCTTTGACGTTAAACGCCAGCGGCGGGATCGGAATCGGAACCGCCGTGCAGGCCAACGCGACCAGCTACAGTTTGACGACGACCGGCGTCGCCAACGCCGGCGACATCGTCTTGGTCGACACCGGAGCCTTCAACACCAATCAAATCACACTGCTTTCCACGGACGCATCGAAGCAGCTCGTCAGCCTGACCGCGACCAC